>CAZHUM010000011.1:0-41525 GCA_964535805.1 uncultured Thermoplasmata archaeon | reverse complement strand
CGACGGACGTGCGCATCCTGAGAAAAAAGATGTATTCGTGGAAGTGGATTGGATGCCTGGTTGTAAACCAATGGATAGAGTTTTCTGGAAAGTGAGTACAAGGTTCTGGGAGAATGCGATCAGATTGCATGTGGATAATGGTAAAATGGGCGAGGGTGGAGAAAAAGTTAATGCGGATGACGATGATAACGGGATAATCTGGTCTGAGTATTATGAGTACAAATGGGGTCCCTTAGAGGATTATGATACGCCTCCTGAAAATGATCGGATGGATGAGAGTGAATTTGATGATGCAAGCGGATATTTCGAGCCAGAGAGAGCAGGGAAGTTCCATTATTGTTTGTTTGCCACTATTTGGTTTGAGGATCTAATCTGGGCTGGTGATACGATGGGTATTACCGCTCATAAAATAATTGACAATAACGGTAATGATGAGATATACATAGATGGAGATGACTCAATGATATTTATGAAAAATGATTTTCCATGGCCGGGATGGAATGATAATCCTTCAATGGTTGCTCATACATTTATGCATGAAATAGGTCATCAACTTGGTTTAATTGGGGGTGATTTTAATTATCCTGTTGAGGGATATTTTGATGGAGTTGATGATGATGAATATACATTCGATCAATATCCTAGCGTAATGAATTACTATGGATCAGAGGATGATAAGGAGCAAGAAAAGATATTAACTCATGTAGATTACTCTCACGGGCCAGACAGCGACATTAATTTCGACGATTGGAGTCATTTACAAATTCAATGGATTCATGAAAATTGGTCAAAACGAGAAGGATTTAGAGAGGAGGAATTTCCATGAAGAAAAAAGTATTTGATAGTTTGAAAAACAAAAAGATATCAGTTGGGATTGTTTTATTAATATTGATTACTACCTCTGTAGCAATATATCATCTTTATCCTTCCAAAGAAGAAAAATATACAGTATATATCGGTTTAAGATTAAAAGGAAATGTTCGTTTAGAGATAGACAATGAAATACTAATAAATGAGGATAATTTTACTACTTCTGGTGGTTTTCATCCTATAGATGTTAGTACCAAATTAGAAAGGGGAGAACATAGATTCGATCTTAGATTAATAGATGAGAATGGAAAAAATTGTACAATAAGATTCCCTATTTATATGGGTGAAAAATCAACTGATTTTTTCCTATACATATTGGTATCTATAAGCAATAAAGATTTTTATGTATCGGCTGGTTGGCGAATGTATTTTTAATTAGTTTATTATTGGAAAGAAAATAAGGATATATAAAATATTGGATATGTTAAGGAAGAGGAAGGTAGAAAAGGATAACATGAACCCAACCGGCTCGGTGGACACTGACGGCGATGGAAAACCGGACGAATCGTTACCCGCACCCGACTGGTTCAAGGGAAAGAAACTCAAAGCCGACAACGACGACGACAACGACGGCCATCGCGATAACAAAGACGCCTTCCCGCTGGATGCATCGGAGTGGAGGGACACCGACGGCGACGGGATCGGAGACAATGCGGACACCGACGACGACAACGACGGCTTGACTGATGAGGAGGAGGAAAACATCTACGGCACCGACCCGAAGGACGCCGACAGCGATGGCGACGGACAGCGAGGACGAACACCCGTTGGATCCGTTGAATCCAGAAAACAAGTCCGATCCCTTCCCCTGGTGGATACTATCAGTTATCTTACTGATTGGAGGGTTACTCCTTGCAGTGTACATAGTGAAGGAGAAGAAAAAGAGATACGAGGGAGAGGAGGACGAAGACACCGATTCAGACGTTGTAGAATGATAATAAGAATGGTTTCCTAGAAATGTGATTTGAAATACGAAGAGAATAGAAAAACTTATTATGATAGCACGACCATAATATAACAATACAGGTGAACCACGATGGAAGAAGTAGCTAAAGTCGAAGAATTGGAGAAAAAATACAACGATGAGTGGATATTGATTGAGGTGTTGGAACAGAATGAACTAGGTGAACCGACGAAGGGAAGGTTGATAGCACACAGTAAAAGAAGAGACGACGTTTATGACGTTATGAAAGATTATTCAGGTCACACTGCTGTATTCTTCGCTGGTGAGATACCCAAGAAAGGATACGCTTTTTGTTTCTAATTGAGGTGATACTATATGGTGAGATATTCATTCGATCCAAAAGCTTATGGTATTGTATTGTATGTGAATTTAGAAGGAAAAGAGAAGAAAACTATCAAGATGATTGTAGATACTGGAGCAACTTATACAACAATTCCATGGGAAACTGCTGAATCCATGGGATATGAACCTTCTTTATCTGAAAATAGAGCTACTATTACTACTGCTGAAGGTGTTCTAAAAGTACCTTTAATCAAGGTCAAAACAATGAGTGTCTTAGAAAAAAGAACGAAAGATGTCACTGTAATGGTTCACGATTTACCAGAAACCAGCCGTGTCGATGGATTGTTAGGTCTTAGTTATCTCAGAAATTTTAGACTGACAATAGATTTCAGAAACGGAATACTTGAGCTTGAATAATATGGAATCGAGATATGTAATTAATAAAAATGGTTGTCACGAGTACACCGACGACGATGACTTAACTGATTATGAGGAGATACCCGAAAAACCAGAGTTAGACTATGACGACGACAACGACGGCGTAGCAGACAGCCAGGCCCCCTTCCCGAAGAACCCAACCGGATCTGTGGACACCGACGGCGACGGAAAACCGGACGAATCATTACCTGCACCCGGCTGGTTCAAGGGAAAGAAATTGAAGGAAGATAAAGACGACGACAACGACGGCCATCCAGATGCTTCTGGACGAGCACCCGTTGGATCCAGAAAACAAGTCCGATCCCTTCCCCTGGTGGATACTATCAGTTATCTTACTGATTGGAGGGTTACTCCTTGCAGTGTACATAGTGAAGGAGAAGAAAAAGAGATACGAGGGAGAGGAGGACGAAGACACCGATTCAGACGTTGTAGAATGATAATAAGAATGGTTTCCTAGAAATGTGATTTGAAATACGAAGAGAATAGAAAAACTTATTATGATAGCACGACCATAATATAACAATACAGGTGAACCACGATGGAAGAAGTAGCTAAAGTCGAAGAAATCAAAAAGAAATATCCAGACCAGTGGATATTAGTCGAGGTTATAGAAGAAAACGAGATCGGTGAAACAGTTAAGGGCAGGGTGATATCTCACAGTAAAGCGAGAGAGGATGTCTATGATGCTATGAAAGAGACATCTAAGTATACCCACGTTTTCTTCGCTGGTGAGATACCTAAGAAGGGATACGCTTTCGCGTTTTAAGTTGGTGATGTAAAATGACAAAAATGAAATTCAACCCAGATGCATTTGGAATAATAGTAACTGCAATTTTACAAGGACCATCATCAAAAAGAAAAATCGAAATGTTAGTTGATACTGGTGCTACTATGAATATAATCCCATTTGAAATTGCCAAGATATTGGGTTACAGGCCTTGGGAAACAAAAGATTTTGTGGATATCACAACTGCAACGGGAGTAGAATCAATGCCAGTAATAAATTTAGATAAAATAAAGGTTTTAGAAAAAGGGGTAGATAATGTGAAAACCTTATGTCATGATTTGCCTCCAACTAGTCGTGTTGACGGTCTTTTGGGTCTAAGCTTCCTTAAAAGTTTCAATATATTCATTGATTTCAAAAGAGGGGTTTTTGAACTGAAATAATATGTTATTCAAAGATTTTATTTTAAAAAACCGAGACGACAACGACGGTCTTACAGACACTGAGGAACAGCAGGACGGCACCGACTTGAAGAACGATGGTTATACTAAATATTTTACGAGTTTACAAAGCCTTAAAACATCTCAAATAATACTATCTTTTACTTCTTTTAAATCTTCGTGGATCCTTTTTATACTCGGTATCAAATCTTTCGGAATTTCTATTATCATTAGATCCATCTCTTCATTGTAGCGGTCTGGTCGTGGGAATATTTTATTTCTAATATTTTCCCGGTATCTGCCGTAAAGGTCCAGCATGAAATTTGTTTTTTCTATTATCTTTTCTCTACAATCTTCCACAGTGATACCGTAGTTCTCCTCGATAAAATAGATATCGATCATATCCCTGAGCTTGTAGGTTCTCCTAGTCATAGCGGCCCTACATTTTTCCACAAATATCTCTTCAGGGGTATAACAGTCCAATTGTATCTTCGTTGTGTATTCCTTCCATTGATCTTTATATAGGAATTCTATTTTTTCAGACCCAATTCCCTCGATATAACTCTGAAGAACTTTTTTTTCTAAAGGATACAGAGTTTTGTCTACGAAATTGATCTCTACCTTTATCCTTTCGGGTCGATTCAATAATTCAGATTGATAGCCGATAAAGAAAAGCACCATCCTTCCACCGCTGCTTATATGTATCTCTTTTTCGTCGCTTTTATCTCCTTTAAATTCTAGGTCGAGTTTAGATATGATCGGATTAAGGCGATCTATAAGTACATCTATTTCCTCCGAGCACAGTTTTCTTGTTACGTAGGAATTTTACCAAATTCCTCCTATTCACAAACCCTTCGGTTTTGTTCTTTCACTGGGAGTTCGATCATCCCATATACTCGTATCTTTCCATGTAAAGTCTATATCCTCGCTGAACCGGTAGTAACTCATGTGTGCTTTGATCAAGCACGTTCCTCCTTTAAAAGCGAGTTTTTTTGAAAGGTAATCATCTCTGGAGATCTCGTACAACAGTCTGTGCAGGTGATAGTCCTTCTCGATGATCTCCCTTTTGCCAGGTTTTTTGATTTTGTTTAACTCTTCAAAAAATTCCTTCACAGATATCCTCTCACCTTTTCACTAAATGATTTTGGATAATGTTCAAGATACGAAGACAATTTATTAGTGTCTAGGTTATCTTCGTATTCTTTTATAGGGGAGAAAAAATAACCGGACTCCTTATCCTTCAGATATCTCTGATAAGATATGTCAAGAACGGTTTTTTCCGGGTCTGAATAGTAAATAGAATCTTTTTTATTTATACCGAACCCAAAATGGTTTTTACCACGTTTGATAAATGTAAAATTATAGTCCAGTATTTTTATTACCTTTGTAGTTCTATACGAATCCGTGATAACATATTCTATGTTGAAGTACTCGTGGGTCATATCGTTGAATTTCAAGGCAGATTTCAATCCAAAATACCATTTTTTAACCCCTTTAAAATCAAGTGCTTTTGCGACCAACTCGTGGATAGAATGATCGTATCCCTCACTTTCTATCTCGTTGGGACTGCGGACATAAAAGATGCCCTTTAATATGCGGAGTATATATCCATGTCTCTGTAAATACGAAAGGCTGTCCCATTCACTCTTACCGATCTCCTTCGCTAGGTCCCTTATCTCTTCTGAACTGACGATCTGTCTTCGATCGACAAGCATCTTTTTCCATATCAAGGTGGTTTTCAAATATGTCACAATCCGTTATAACTTGACATATTATGACATACTAATATTTATTTGTTTCCCGTTTGTTGGTTCGGAATAGAATGTCAAAAACAACAAGGAGGGTAACGTCTCCACTGAAAGATTGCGATCTACCTATACATCCGAAATTTAAATATAATCTAAGTACAATATAGAACTGATATACGGAGGATCAAATGAAAAAACTTATGGTAGTGATCGTATCTATATTTGTCTTCTCAAGTTTCATTTCAATTCCATCTGTGGAACAGGATAATGTGGATGTTGCTAATCAGAAGGCAACTATTTCACCTACATACACTCCACATTCTCCGATTAGGATAGATTCCAATTCTGATTTTCCTTCTTTTGCGAGCTCAGGTGACGGGTCGGAAGGTAATCCTTGGGTGATAGAGGGATTGGAGATTAATGGTACAGGATATGGATATTGTATTTACATCGGGAATACGACTGATTACTTTGAGGTTAGGGATTGTTATTTACATAATTCAAGTGGGAATTCAAAATCCTATTTTGAGGATACTAGTTTGTATATTTATAATGTAATAAATGGTTGTGTAGATAATCTAAAAACATCCTATAATGAGTACGGAGATGGTATTCGCCTGGAATACTCTAATTGTACATCACTTAAGAATAACATGATTTTATTAAATAATGACGGTATTTGCTTGGAACACTCGTATGATAACATGTTATGGAATAACACTGTTTATTCAAATAGGGTTAGCGGCATCTTTTTACATTCTTCTACCAACAATTCGATTATAAATAATACTGCTTCGAATAACTACTATGGCATCCTCCTTAGTTCATCATTTAACAATACAGTATACCACAACAATCTCATTGGTAACACTAATCAAACTTATGATTATGGAAACAATATATGGAATGCAACTTATCCCACAGGGTGTAATTATTGGAGTGATTACAGTGGTTATGATAACTACAGGGGTCCAAATCAAGATGTTTTAGGTAGCGATAATATAGGAGATTCGAATTGTATCATAGAAGGAAATAACAACGTCGACAAATATCCATTAATGTCACCTTGGGGAATACCTCCTAAAGGTTTAGCAGATTCACCTTGGCCGACCTTTCATCATGATTTAAGACATACAGGGATTAGTAAATATGATACCAGCCATATTGACGGAAAAATGAAATGGACTTACACAACAGGAAATGATATAGATTCAAGTCCTTCAATTGGGAAAAATGGTAATATTTATTTTGGTTCATCAGATTCCAAATTCTATTCATTATATCCCAATGGAACCTTAAATTGGAGTTATACCACAGGGGATGGAATATATTCTCCTTCATCTATAGATGATGAAGGTACAATATATTTTGGATCACGGGACAATCGTGTGTACGCATTAAATCCTGATGGATCACTGAAGTGGTCTTATAAAACAAACGATTATGTATATTCGTGTCCTATAATAGATAGATTTGGTACAATATATGTTGGCTCATATGACGGTCATTTATATGCTTTGAATCGAAATGGTACACTGAAATGGAAATACAACGCTAGTATGAGAATACAATCAAGCCCTGCCATTCATAATAATACAATATTTTTTGGTTGTTGGAATGGAAAGTTATATGCAATGGATTTTAATGGAACTGAGAAATGGAACTTTTCTACTAAAGCAGCAATAAGTTCTTCACCATCGATCGCTGCAGATGGAACAATATACATTGGTTCTCATGATTATAATTTATATGCTCTGAACCCAAATGGAACTGAGAAATGGAACTTTTCTACCAATGATATGATTTGGGGATCCTCTGCAGCGATTGGTAAAGACAGAACAATATATTTTGGTTCATGGGATGAAAAATTCTATGCAGTAAACCCAAATGGTACCCAAAAGTGGAATTATAGTACGAACGGGGGTATATTTTCGAGTCCATCATTGGGATATGATGATACAATTTATTCTATTTCTTGTGATAACTATCTGTATGCCTTAAACCCTAATGGTACACTTAAATGGAAATATGTAGATGCTGTTTTAGGAACTTCGAGCCCTGCTATAGGTTCTGATGGAACAATATATTTTGGTTCGGGTGATGATAAATTTTATGCAATTGGTGAATCTATATTACCCACAATAGTAGATGTAAAAGCTAACCCAAGTTTACAAAATGAAGGTGAATTTGTAAATATCACTTGTAATGTAACAGATAACACTAAATTAGAAAATGTGTGGGTAAATATATCTACACCAAAATCAAACCATATTAATCACTCTATGACTTTTCTAAAAGGGATAAATAGATATTATAACAAATCATATTTTGAATTAGGGATATATAATTATACCATCTATGCTAAAGATACCTCAAATAATTGGAATCACTCATCTATTTATAATTTTACCATCCACGATACGAAACCTCCCAATATCGTAGATTATACTGAAAACCAACCTACTACCGGTGATGATTTTACTTTCGAAGCAAATGTAACAGATAAGGACACAGTCTCTTCCATTTATTTGAATTACGGATTTGATTGGGGCGGTGATGCCAATATCTCAATGTCAAAATCAGACTATAATTATTCTCACACGATCACAGTTCCAGAGAATGCAACGCAGATCACATATTCCTTCCACGCAAACGACACGTCGAACAACTGGAACAGCACGGAAACAGTCACCATACCCGTAATCGACAACGATTCTCCGGAGCTCACAGACAATAGCCCAACATCAGGAACAACTGGAGACCACTTCTCTTTTGATGTCACATCATCGGACAACATCGCTGTCGATGAAGTACATGCAGAGTATTGGTTCGGTAATGATCAAGCTTCTTCTGAAAACATAACTTTATCATCTTCTGATGAAAGCACCTGGACAGGCCAGATTAAAATACAATCCAACCCTACAGATTCATTACATTACATCATCTCTGTGAACGATACGTCGGAGAATTGGAATTTTACTGATACAGTGGATGTAACCATCACCGACAACGATTCTCCGGAGCTAACCGACAACAGCGATAAAGCTGGAACAACTGGAGATGCCTATATATTTGATGTCACATCATCGGACAACATCGCTGTCGATGAAGTACATGCAGAGTTTTGGTTCGGTAATGATCAAGCTTCTTCTGAAAACGTAACTTTATCATCCTCTACTGTAGACATCTGGACTTACCAGATTACAATACCATCCAACTCGACAGACTCATTACATTACATCATCTCCGTGAACGATACGTCGGGGAATTGGAATTTTACTGATACAGAGGATGTAACCATCACCGATAACGATCCACCGACTGCGGATGCTGGTGATGATATAACGATCTTGGAGAACAGGCCCGTAACTTTCGACGGGGCTAGTTCTTACGATAACGTGGGTGTCGTGAATTACACTTGGAATTTTACAGAAAATGGTACCGGGGTTGTGTTGTACGGTGCAAGTCCAAACTATCGTTTCTTAGTCTCCGGTAACCACTCGGTATTTTTGACAATAAAGGACAATGCGGGTAACGGGGACACAGATTTCCTTACAGTTTACGTAAAATCGAATACAACCGTTGATGACGATCAAAATGAAACCGAGGAGACCGATACCGATGGCGACGGGGACCCCGATGTTACAGACCCCGACGACGACAACGATGGTATGCCAGATGAATACGAGAACGAGTACGGACTGAACACAACCGACCCGAACGATGCAAATCAAGACACCGACAACGACGGTCTAACGAACCTACAGGAGTACAACAAAGGAACCGACCCCACTGACGCAGATTCCGACGGCGACGGTATTCTGGACAGCGAGGACGAACACCCGTTGGATCCAGAAAACAAGTCCGACCCCTTTCCCTGGTGGATACTCTCGGTCATCCTATTGGGAGGTGGTTTACTCCTAGCTGTGTACATGGTCAAGGAGAAGAAAAAGAGATACGAGGGAGAGGGTGAACTAGAAGAAGATGTATAGAGGTCTCACGACTTTGGGTTACGATAATAGAAAGATTTTTATAGATTTAGGTTTTTTCACCGTTTGGTGAAAATACGAATAACAGTGAAAAAAACCCCGTGGAAATGGATGCAAAAAAAGCTCTTGAATCCGTATTAGAGGAGCTGTTTGAGATAGAATGGCTGCAGATAAACAATAAATGCAAAGAAAACAAATGGCATCCGGATTCCAAAGTCAGGATAAAGTGGGAAAAAGGAGAGCACGATCTGATCGTTGAAGTCAAGTCTACAGGTGAACCACGGATTATAGCGGAAGTTGCAGGTAGATTCAAGGCATATAAAGAGAACAGGAACGGGTATCCTGTTCTGATTGCACCCTTTATAAGCTCACGTGGTAGGGAGATGTGTAAAGAACTTGAAATGGGTTTTATCGATCTAGCAGGTAATGCCTACCTTAAATTCGATGGTGTCCTTATAGAAAGATGGGGGAAGAAAAGAGAGAAAAAAGAGAAACGAATACTGAAAAATCTCTTTTCCACAAAATCAACTTGGGTAATAAGGAGGATGCTCCTTCGACCAAAAAGAACATGGAAATTCGAGGAACTAGCTGAAGAAGCTAACGTAAGCCTAGGTCAGGCTTATAAGGTAGTGAACAAGTTGGTCTCCGAAGGTTACGTAGAAAAGAAACGTGGTGCGATCACACTCTTAAAACCGGGTGAACTACTGGATACGTGGGCGGAAATCTATAATTTCCAGGACCAAGATATAATAGGTTATTATTGTGAATTAAACCAGCAGAAGATATTGAAGGAACTGAAAAATATCTCGTCAGAATCCTATGCACTCACGTTGGGATCAGCAGCCTCATTGGTAGCACCCTATGTCCGCTCTAGGGATTTTCACTTATATACTGTAGATCAACAACTTATAATAGATCATTTGAATCTTAAACCTGTTGAATTCGGTGGGAATGTTTACCTGGTCAAACCATCCGACGAAGGTGTATTATTCGGTACCAGACAGATAGATGGAGTCAGCCTGGTTTCCGACATTCAATTATATCTGGATCTATATAACTATCCCATGCGTGGCAGAGAACAAGCTGAACACCTTAGAGAAGATGTAATGGAGGTTTGAAATGGTAGAAAGATCATCTACGGATTATAATGAAAGTTTGACAAAAGCGTCATTTTCAGCTTTACTGGAATTGGCAGTCACACTAAAATCATACCGAGAGTCCATTGTTCTTGTCGGTGGGTGGGTACCTTATCTTCTTATAGATGAATTCGGAAGAGGAGATTTCAAACATGTGGGTTCGATTGATATCGATCTTGCAATAGATCCAAAGGAGATTGATGTAAACGTTTACAATACGATAGTAGAACTGATCAATGATAGGGGTTACAAGAACAGATTAGATAAGAGAGGTGACCCAATTATATTCAGTTTTTCCAAATCCATATCTTCACCATTGGATGGTAAAGAGCACATGATAGGGGTAGATTTTCTAACTTATGGAACAGATGAATCTACAGGTCACAGACATAGAACAGTCCAAACAGATCTACCCGCTAGGATAGCTGGTGGTTGTGAGCTGGCCTTTGAACATAATATAAATAAAAGATTGAATGGTGTACTCCCTGGCAATGGAGAAACGGTTGAGAATATCAAGATGCTCGATATTGCAGGATGTGTTGGTATGAAGGGGATCGTATTGGGCGATCGTTACAAAGAGAAGGATGCGTACGATATCTATTCAGTTGTCAGGTATTGTCTAGATGATCCTAAAGCTGTAGCTGGGGAGATCAAACCATACATAGAAGATGATCTAATGCGGGAAGGAATAAGATCAATCACGCAAAAATTCAGAGATATTAGAGCTGAAGGGCCTTCGTGGGTAGCGAATTTTATATCATTAGATCCAGAAGAAAAAGAGAGAGAACAAGCAGCGGCTTATATCACCATAAAAGAATTTCTAGATGAACTTTAATATTTTTTATTCATTCCTTATTGATGCCGTATTTGCGTGTCATACGTAAACAACTTCCTTTTTGATATTTTTACCTATCCTGGGTTTCAACGCACTTTTCATAACTAGGTCTACTTTAACGCCGAGAAGGTCACTAAGGTGATCCTCCAGTTCTACAAAGTCAAATAGACTGATTGTATCAAAGATATCGACGAGTATATCTACATCACTTCCCTCTTTTTCTTCTCCACGAACATAAGAACCGAATACACCTATCTCTTTTACACTATATTTCTCTTTGAGCATAGGTTTATGTCGTTCTAAAGTGTCCTCGATATCCTTTATCTTCTTTTTCAATCTCTTCACCAGACTTTTTTTATCTAATATACAGATACATATGAAACGATTTATAATTTTTGTCCCCCAAAAATATTTAATGTCTATGAATCAATATAGATTGGATAAAGTCAGGGAAAGTAGCAGTGAAAGTGAGGTGGATGATGACGACGACACCGACGGTATCCTGGACAGCGAGGACGAACACCCGTTGGATCCAGAAAACAAGTCCGATCCATTCCCCTGGCGGATACTATCAGTTGTCCTACTGATAGGAGGGTTACTCCTTTCAGTGTACAAGGTCAAGGAGAAGAAAAAGAGATACGAGGGAGAGGGTGAGAACACCCAAACTCCGTCTACAGATGATAAAGAATTGTCTCAACAAGAATAAAAAATATTTTCATTAACGTAACTAATAATACAATACTTATAAATAAGATTAGTAATATTTGTTCCTTTAACATGAATGCTAAAACAGCTGTGTTCTCGACAATCTCGATAAGATCACACACTATCAAGGAGCTGATCGATAAGTTACCGTACTCATCCGATATGGTGTACCGAGTTGTGGACGAATTGGAAAAAGAAGGATTTTTAGTTAAAACAAGAAAGGGGAAGGAAGTAATGTTGAGAGTATCGGATGATTACAGATCCCAAATTCTCAGGGAGATCCATATCAAGGCTTTGAGCTACGGTATCGATCCAGAAGTTCTTCTTCGCGAGTCAACGATAATGGTTTGGAAAGCACTAGAGAAAGCGAAATTTGTCGAGGGCATTCAGCAGCATGTGGATTTATCGAAAAAATGGATCAGAAAGATACTGAGTTTCTTAGAGAAATCCGATCTTGTAGACTTCAAAAAACGGAGGCCTATCGTCGCCGTTAAAAACGAAGAACACAAATTAAACGACCTTTTAGATAAGCACTTATCAAGGGTTAAGAAAGGCGAAGATGTTTATCAGCCTGGACGGTTTTCATTCGAAAAGAGATATGAAGTTCCGGAGGAGATCGAAAAAGAGCTTTATGAAAAAATCGACAGCGGTTTAACTGTTCAGGATACGGATTATCTTGTCAGAGGTGAAAAAATGAATATCCTCGAAAGTGTTCCGGAAGAACTTTCGATTGAAGAGATTTTTCTACGAGAATTGGAGACCGTAGAAGGTGTAGAAGATTTTTGTATCAGGTTGATCAAATCGAACAAAATGGACTATGAAAAACTGCTTGAATTAGCGAAAGAAAAAGGAAAAGTGAATATCGTAGGATGTTACTTGGATATTCTCGATGATATCGGGGTAACGATCGATCCAGAGGTGATCTCGATGTTAGGACAACATGTATCCAACAAAAAGATGACCTTTTTAGAAGAGGAAAAAAAGTTCGGTAAAAATGATTGGGAAAAGAAATATGAAAAGAAGTGGAATGTAGACCTGTATCTCGATATAGGTGCGATCAGGCACGGAGCGAGGGGACTATGAATTCGCTTGAAAAGAAATATCAACCTCTTCATATGTTTCTCCCGGAGGTCGAAACAATATGAATCTGCAGGAATTTCCAGATAGGATGAAAGAGGACATAGAAGACCTTTCTCTAGAATTGTTGGAAGAGATAAAGGATGATATAATAGTCATAGGAGGATGGGGCGTCAGAGCATTATTGGGTGAGGAGCATGGAAGATACACTCTCGACGTCGATGGTGTAACAGACGAGGACAAGATATTGAAGATCGAAGAAAAATTAAGTTCAATGGATTTCGAGGTTAAGGAAGTCGATTGGGGAAAACAATTTTTTAAACAATACAAGCCGAGGGTTACGATCCAAGATAGATTGAAGAACCAGATAAAGAATATAGAGCTTCGGATAGAGATATCCGGTCCAAAAATAGAGGAATATTATACAGAACATTTCTTCGAATACAGCTTAGAGGATTTTAAAACAAGTAAAATTTACTTCCACAACAAAGATGATCACGTTATGGTAAAGGTACCACACATCGAAGATTTAACTGCAAACAAGTTGGGATTGCCGGTGGATTATAAAAACAATTATGATAGTGCTGCACTGTTGGCGAAGGCTGACGTAGAATTAGTCATCCAAACCATAAAAGAAAATGATGAATGGTCAGAAATGGTTTTGAGAAGGATACCAAAACAAATTGGTAGGATCAAAGATACTAAGAGGGTGGAAAATATTCTGGCTAAAAATCGAGGTATCGATATTGATGAATATGTAGAAAAGCTCAAATGTATCAATGAGATACTGGAGGGATGACAAGAATCTAATGTCTATGAATCAATATAGATGGGATAAAGTGAGGGAAAGCAGCAGTGAAGTAGATGATGACGACTGCGGCGGTTCGACTCCAAAAAAATTTTCAGCCAATAATACAGTAACTCTTGATGTAACGCCACGTTAACATCTACTTTATTCTCAACCCTGGAACCTATCCCGGGTAAAAGGCATTATCCCCAAGAACAACCCGATAATAACCATCCCGATACCGAATACGCTGGGCATGTCCAACACCACAGCCATTATAATGCCTGCGATGAAGAATACGATACCTAGGAACACTATGAACATGGTCGCGATCTTGGTGTAGTCCCGCATCAAAAAGGAGAATTGTTTACTGACCTATAACTTTAACGCCTATTCTTCGGTCTTGCTCTTCAAGAACATCAAAAGTGATACGTGCTCTTTTCCCAAGGGACTAGCCCTCTCGAGTTCATCCTTGTTTCCATCTTGTAAAAGTGTTAGCAACAACGGCGAACCCTTGGTGAACTGCATTATCCTTTTCATCGCTCCTTTTTCGATCCTCTCGCCCAGTATCTTCATGGCATCTTCCCTGCCCAGCGGAGGCACTCCAATCTCCTCAACCAGCCCCTTAGTAACGTGCTCTCTCTGATAGAACCGTTCATACACAGGCGTCCCTTCCCTAGCCGTTACGAGCACCTTCATGCCGATCTTTCTACCATCGATATAATCCACGAACTCGGTCAAGAAATCCACGAGTTCATCGGCTACATCGTAATAATCGTTCAAGACCAACAAACAGCGTGTATTAACCAGTTGTGCCATGAAATCTTCATTCAATTCCCCTTTCACTTCTTTCAAGAAATCCTTCATCTCCCCTCTTATCTCATCGAATCTCACACCATCCACGTTTATCCACAACACATGCTTATCTTTCAAAGAATCGACGAACCTAGATGCGATGCTCGAGCATCCGTAGCCCCTATTACCTCGCAAAACCGCTATGGGTTTACTCCCTTGGAACCAGTCGTCTATCTTCTCCAGTATCCTTCCCCTACCGTAAAGATAATCCACTTCCGGCGAATCTTCGGTTTCCACCACCCGTCTTTTCGGACCCAATGACTCGATATTTATGGGATCCTCGGTAGAGTCCAGCAGATCCACCAAATTAACGAGATCCATATCTCCGCTAAACTCCTCCAGTTCCTTTATTTGCATCTCAAAGATATTTCCATCGACCATGACATCTACTTTACTCCTCTTTAGTGAAGAGATTATTTTGTCAGCCTTTTTGATACCTTTGGAAGTCAATGAATACGTTTTCAGTTTCCTTTTCCTGGTTTTGACGTGGGCGTTCCATTCCCTCAATAGATCTTCGTCCATCAGATCCTGGACAACCCTGGAAACGTGTGTACGGGACATACTCACCCCTTCAGATATCCCCTCCTGTGTTACATCGACGGGAAATAAGTCTTCATCCTCTACTCCGACGTAATCTTTTAAGTATAACAGAATTTTGGTCTTGTATGTCAGGCTGGGAACACCGCTCATCATTATCTCCTTTAGATTCTATAAAGTAAAAGGATTAATGAATATTTCTATCTTTTCACGGTTCTTTTCAGCATACATGTGCTCCGGATGTATTCATCCTTGTCATCCAGGTAATTGTTCAGGTACTCGTCCCTGTTGGCCATGTACTCTTCCCTAAGCAGGTCGAACATGTACCAATCGATCCTCTTGCCGAAAAGGTAACCGCTCTTCCTGGCGATGCCGGTCTTTTTGAAACCGAATTCCATGAGCACCTTGTGAGCCCTCTTGTTTATCGAACTGCTCCACGCGCTCAACCGGTCGTAGTTCTGATGGAAGAACAGCATCTCACAGAACCCCAGGGTGACGTCCTTTCCGATACCCTTGTTCCAGAACACCTCTTCGCCGATGTAGGTCCCGATGTCAGCGTTTTTTACACTACCCGAATGATCGTCATAGGTGGCTATCCCGATAGACTTGTCGTTCTCCCTCAGCTCGATGATGAACCTGTGCTTCGAGTCGTTCTCCATCATCTCTTCGTAGTCCTTTTCCACATCATCCGTGTTCTTGAAGACAAGGGGTCGCCCTCTTGAATATAAGGTGACGAAGAACCTGTTCTCCCATTTCTCGACCAAAGATAGATCATCTCTGGACAGGGGCTTGAACTTTATCCTTCCGATCTCGAACATGGTTCACACCAACTCAATACTCTCTCCAAGTGTGATTACAGTTGGTACATCTGTAAATCCGGGTTTCGGGTTCGTCGGCTGCTCTCGTTTGCTCCAAACGCCAATAGGCTTTGTTGTTACCACATTCTGGGCATCGGGCCTTGGTCACGGGTAAAGTATTGATCTCCTCTTCGATTATGACCCTTTCCCGGCTCTCTCTTTTCGTCGTGATTACCTCGTGGTCATCATCTTGGACCTCTCTAGTAAAATCACAGTTTGGATTAGTGCATACCCACTCCCCTTCGCAGGGTTTCATCAATGAATTGCATTTGCTACAGAACATTGTATTCAAAAAAAATTACAAACAGGTGTGATATATAATTTGTGTAAACACTGGGAGGAGTTTTCTCCATAATGTATAGCCCATGATCAGATTTACTTCAGCAGTTCCAAAGCCTTTTCTCTATCGATATCAAGGGCTTCCAACATGTAGTTCAAAGATTTCCTTAATATTATCTCCTCTCCACCCTGTGCCAAGAATTTCTCCATCATTATGGGTGCTTTGAACCGGTATCCCACGGCGAGCTCAGCCAGATAATTGGCTCGATTCTCGTCGTCGATCTCAGCCGCTTTTCTGAAGTATTCCTCGGCCTTCTCGAACTTACCGGCGTCGATGCAGAAAGAGGCTGCTGCCTCCAGGTAGAATGGATTCTCATTCATCTCGATGGCTTTTTCGTAGTCCCCCAGGATCTCATCCGTGTCGACTTTCGTAATGCCAAGAGACGCTTCCGCTCTGTCAAAATAGCCCCTGGCACTTTCTTCCTCTTTGAGTGCTTTATCGAACTTCTTACGCGCCTTGTCGAATTCCAGCTGGTTCATCAATATCTCGCCTTCTTCCATTAGTTTACCTGCGTCTGCCATGTTATCTAAATAGGTGAGAAGAGCAAGGGCAAATAAATGTTTCTAAAAAACCTTTATAATGTACTTTCTTTTCCGTTAATATTGGCTAGTAAATATAATAAAGCGGATGGGATCATTATCATGCCCGATAAAACGAGGGCGAATGTCAAAGAGAACATATCGCTTACCGCTCCGAATAAAACCAAGCTACCGATCCCTGCCCCCATCTCGATGATGAATGAATCTATGCTGGACATGGTGGCCCTAATCTCGGAAGGTATGTTCTTTGCGAAGTACGCCCATCGGATCGGCTTGTAGAAAGAAAAGATCGCCATCACTATGATATATACGCATATGGCTGCGTATGGCCTACCGAATGTTGGGAATGCGATTACAGCCACCGCTAATAAAACAGTCAAAAGGACCAATGTCTTCCTGTAATCACCGACCCACTCGGTGAAATCCTCGGATTTGATATTGACCAGGAAAGAGATGAAAGCCACAACTGCAGCGATTATCCCGAGCCAATACAGACGAAAGTTCAATTCGACTATCAGGAAAGGCTGCCAAGCGTTCTGGATTACCACGAAACAGAAGAAAAAGACGAATATAGTGCTGTAAAGAGATATCACCACTCTATTTTTCACAGCGTATCCAACACTTTTCTTCGCTATATCTTTCACATATCCAGAAAAACTTCCTTCATATACATTTTCTAAGGGAGGTTCCTCTACCTTGAGCCAGAACAAAAGGAAAGAGGTCAAAAACAGTATCCCATGAATAGCAAAGAAGAATTTCATCACAAGGATCCCTCCGGAGGTAACCCCTGTACCGGTCGAAAACCTGTAAAGCACATATGCACCTAAAAGAGCAGCAGGTACGGAGATCAACCCACCCAAGCTAGCACTCCTAGCTGATACTCTATGGATCCAGTGTTTCTTACCTTTGTGTTTAAGATAGTCCACCTTCAACGCAGATCCAGCTCCAGAGACAAAAGTAGAACCGAAGGCAAACAAACTGAAGAAGATCAAAACGTAGTAAAAACCTTGGTTCAAAGGCAGTAAAATATACGACGATCCACAGATCCCCAGTCCGATCAATAAAGAAAGTTTTCGACCGTACTTATCCGCTACTATACCTGTGGGTATCTCGAAAACCGCATGTATGAGCCCAAAAATAAACCAGATCACCCCCATCTGAAAAAAGGACAGTCCTATTGCGACGATATATACGAACTCGACCATCGAGGTCAAAGAGAAAGCGAAGGATACCAGTACAGTGTTTAAATAGAAAATGCCTACGACTTTCCACTCCTCCTTTAACCTGTCTAGATTGAGCTTCATATGCTGTACCCTCGAGGATAAAAATCAATCGATACGCTTGGCCGGTACACCCGCTACCCTGTTCCCCGCGGGAACTTCCTTTGTAACCACCGCACCGGCGCCGACGAAAGCACCTTCGCCGATCTCGACTCCGGCGATTATCGTCGAGTTGGCACCTATCTTCGCTCCCTTCCTCACTACAACCGGCTTTATATCAGAATCGATGTACCTGTCGTTGACCATACACACTTTTGGTCCCAGGAAAACATCATCTTCAACAACAGTCCCGCTGGACAGGTATACGTCGCTCTGTATCGAAACACGTTTTCCAACGGAACAACCGGCTTCGATTATAGAACCACTGCCCACAACAGTACCGCTTCCGACCTTACTCTTTTCCCTGATCAATACATGGTGGCCGGTTTTGACTTCCTCTCCTAGTTCTACTCCTTCGTACAAGACCGTGAAAGCCCTCAACAGCACCCCGTCTCCCACTTTCACTACCTGTAGATCTTCATATTCCTCATCGAAAAGGGTCTCCACAGAATCTTTACCTGGATGTCCCAATATCACCGATCCGTGGATGTAAACATCATCACCTAATTCAACCGGACCCATCTTCTTCATAATCTCACTACGTCCCCGCTCTTCATGGACTTGTATGCCGCTTCGACGACCTCCATGCTCTTCAATCCGTCTTCACCTGTGACCAAGGGATCGTGCTCGCCCTTCACCGCCTTTATGAAATCCTGCATCTCCCGTTTCAAAGGCTCCTGCCTCTTGACGGAAAATTTCCTGATGTTGTGCTCTAGGGGTATATCGAAGAGGTTGCTGGCATCGTACTCTAGTAGCTGTGAAGAAGTGACCACCAATGATTGATTGATGTAGTCAACTTCCACGTAATCGTTGGAACATGTGATAGACAGCGTCCTCACCTTGTGTGGTGTGAGCCAGTTGACTTCAACAACCCCGGTCACTCCGTTCTCGAACTGTAGCATTATATTGGCGTGGTCTTCGTATTTAGAGCTCTCTTCACTCAAACCACCCAGGGTATAGACCCTGACAACCTTCTCTCCCATAAGATATCTCATTATATCGATATCGTGGATAGCCAGATCGAATATCACACCCATATCGGAAACTCTGCCAGGAAAAGAGCTCACCCTTTTGGAGCTTATCGTTATGGCATCTCCAAAGTTACCGTTATCCAGGAGTGCCTTGGTGGATCCAACTACTGGATTGTGCCTCTCTATCATGCCCACAGCCAACACAACGCCTTTTTTCTCGGCTTTTCCTACTATCTTCTCAGCATCTTCGACTGAAAGCGCGATGGGCTTCTCGACCAGCAGGTCGAAACCCCGGTCTATCACCCGATCACACACCTCTAGATGTGTATGTGCTGGAGTGGAAACGGAGATAGCATCGTAATTTGCATCGAGAAGATCATCGAGATCATAAAAGGAAGGAACGCCGAACCTTTTACCGACTTCGTCGGCTACACCCTTATCCTTGTCCATCACCCCTTCTAGGCAGTCCATCTTGTCAAGTACACGGGCGTGGTTCTGTCCCATGGATCCTACTCCGACAACACCTATTTTCATGGAATCACTTTCATAAACAGATATCGATTATATAAGTATTTTAGTCCTCTTTCACGAGCTCCCCGATATAATCCTCGGCTATATTCAAAGCCTTCTCTCTTTTTGCTGGATAGCTCTCTATCCTAGCTCTCAATCGGATGGTATAATCCCCCTCGGCTGGGATCACCTCTTCCTCGTAAGCCCTGCCTTTATCTACTCTGATGAAGAAATTGCACTGTTCGTCCACCCTCTTCTCCAGGGTTCGTAGTATCTCCCTCAGATCTTCCTTGGAGAATTTCTTGAATACCTCTCTCATCTCACGTTTCCTCTCGAGTTTACCGGTGAATATCAGTATCGGATTTCCGTAGTGTCCGTGGGATTCTCTTTCTTCCAACTCTATCTCCTCTCCGGCGATGTTCTCCACCGCTTGGATGACCTTGGATGGGTTCTCCGTCGCATGGCAGTAGGTGAGGAATTCGATATAGTGGAACGTCAATCGGGTGCCTCCATTCCTTGAATCATTATTCTCAGCTCTTTGAAATATGATGATGGATAATAACTTTTTTGTTCATTCAACAAATTATAAATATTCTACTGGGATTAGCACCATCAATAAAATATATAGTAAATAAAGGTGGATTAAGATGGATTGGGGAATGAAAAAACGGATGTCAAATTTGATACAGCCCGACGGTAGATGCATGTTCTTACCAGTAGATCACGGTTACTTTCTTGGACCGACAACGAAATTGGAACAGCCCGGAAAAACAGTAGAGCCGCTCATGGAGTACGCCGACGCACTCTTTCTAACGAGGGGTGTTCTACGCAACTGCATCCCGCCGGAAAATTCCAAACCGATAATACTCAGGGTTTCCGGTGGAACCAGCATAGTGAGAGGTGTGCTGGAGGATGAACTTCTGACCACTTCGATCGAAGAGATCCTTCGTTTAGGTGTGGACGCAGTCGGTATCTCGGTTTTCATCGGAACCAAGTACGAAAGACAGACGCTGAAGAACCTCGCGGACATGGTGGACATGTGCGAGGATTTCGGTATACCCGTTATGGCGGTAACAGCGGTCGGAAAGGAGCTAGAAAAGAGAGATTCACGTTATCTCGCCCTTGCATCCAGGATATCCGCTGAGCTCGGTGCACGCGTCGTTAAGACATACTGGTGTGAGAACTTCGAGAAAGTAGTAGAAGGCTGCCCCGTACCTGTCGTAATGGCGGGAGGTCCAAAGGTGGACACCGAGAGAGAAGTGTTCGAATTCGTCCACGATGGACTCACAAAGGGTGCAGTCGGTGTGAACCTGGGTAGGAACGTATGGCAGCACGAACATCCAGTAGCGATGATGAGGGCCCTGCGCTCGGTAATACACGAGGATGCTACCCCTGCAGAAGCCGAAGAGCTTTTCAACGAACTGAAGGGATGAACCGTCTGATGAAGGTCGCAGTGTATCACAACAACAGGGACGTCCGGATCGAAGAGAGACCGGTGCCGGAGATATCTTCTAACGAACTCTTGGTAAAAGTCATGGCCAGCGGTATCTGCGGGAGCGACGTGATGGAATGGTACCGCATCAAGAAAGCACCCCGCATATTGGGTCACGAGATAGTAGGTATCGTAGAAAAAGTGGGCGATGAAGTGGATGACTACCAGTCCGGAGATCGAGTCTTCATCTCACACCACGTACCGTGCGGAGATTGTAGGTACTGTGAGAGCGGACACGCATCTGTCTGTGATACCCTAAGATCGACGAACTTCTATCCCGGCGGATTCGCTGAATACCTGAAGGTTCCGGAGATCAACGTAGAGAAGGGGACCTACTTGATACCGGACGAGATGTCCTACGACCAGGGTGTATTCATAGAACCCCTGGCATGCGTGATACGAGGGCAGGATTTTGCCAACATCGGCAAAGGTGACGAGGTTCTGGTCATCGGAAGCGGCATTTCAGGACTGCTCCATCTACAACTTGCGAGAGCCAGGGGAGCCAAAAGAGTCTTCGCCGTGGATATCAACGGATTCCGCTTGAAGAAGGCAGAAGAACTCGGGGCGGATGAAACATTTCATGCAGATCAAGCCACTAAAAAGAACATAAAAGGAGCCAACAACGGATATCTGCCCAACAAGGTGATTGTCGCCACGGGAGCAGAACCCGCCATCCATAGCGCTTTTGAACTCGTAGACAGGGGAGGAAGGATACTGTTCTTCGCTCCCACGGAACCCGAGGAGACCATAGCCTTACCACTGTGGAACGTATGGAAGGACGAGGTCTCCATAGTCACGTCATACGCGGCAGGAGAAAAAGAGATCAACAAGGCCATCGAATTGATCGCAGACCAAAGAGTGGACGTAGAACCTATGATAACCCACGTACTTCCATTGGATGAAGCAGAGAAAGGTTTCAAGTTGGTCGACGAAGCAAAAGGATCCGTAAAAGTAATACTCAAACCACACGATTGACGTTCACAGAGTCTCAAAAACCTTTTTATACCACACCCTCTGTAGAGGGCTTACTTCATTCAACCGATGAATTGTGAAGACGTAATGTCTGAAAGAGGTGTTAATAAATGGCAAATATATATGTAAATTTCGAGATGCCCGACGAACTAGTAGACAAGACCTACGAAGCGGTGGAGATAGCAAGAGATACTGGAGAGCTCAGAAAGGGTACAAACGAAGTGACCAAGATAATCGAGAGGGGTAACGCCAAGTTGGTAGTTATGGCAGAAGATGTCAACCCACCTGAAATATTGGCTCACATACCACTTCTGTGTGAAGAGAAGGAAGTTCCGTACTCCTACGTACCGACCAAACAAGAACTCGGAGGTGCAGCAGGTCTGGACGCTTCCTCGGCTTCAGTAGCGATAACGGATCCGGGCAACGGAGAAGAGATGTTAAAGGACTTGATCAAATCACTATCCAAGTTAAAATAGAATGAGAGTGGTCTTAGATGGCAAATTATGAAGGTACACCAGGAGAAGTCGTCGAAGTCATAGGACGCACGGGGATGACCGGTGAAGCCACTCAAGTTAAGGTCCGTGTTTTAGAAGGTAGAGATGAAGGTAGGATCATAACCAGGAACGTGATGGGCCCCATAAAGAAGGGCGACATACTCATGTTGAGAGAAACGGCCAGAGAGGCGAGATCCATCGGGGTGAGATAGATGGTAGAGACGAGACAGTGTTCTTTCTGCGGTCAAGAGATCGAGTACGGTACAGGGAAGATGTACGTCAAGACGGACGGACAGGTATTCTATTTCTGCTCCGGTAAGTGCAAGAAGAACATGATCAAACTTGGCAGGAAGGACAGGGAGACTAAGTGGACGAAGAAGTATGCACAAGAGAAAGCACTCACCACCTATCACAAAACGAAGAAGGAAAAGAAGTCTCCAAAAGATAAAAAGGTCAAAAAGAAGAAAGCCAAGAAGATCTTAAAGAAGAAATAATAAACGGGTTGATATTTTGCAAAGAACCTTTCTGATGGTGAAGCCCGACGGCGTCCAGCGCGGTCTGATAGGTGATGTAATCGATAGGATAGAATCGAGAGGTCTGAAGATAGTTGCACTGAAGATGCTCGAAGTCAAACGGAAAACTGCTGAAGAACACTACGCAGAACACGAGGGAAAAGATTTCTACGAACCCCTTTTAGAATACATCACCTCCGGTCCAGTTGTAGTTATGGCGATAGAAGGGGATTCAGCCATCTCACTGATAAGAAAGATGGTCGGTAAGACGGATCCGAAAGAAGCTCAACCCGGAACCATACGAGCGGACTACGGAATAGATATCTCACGAAACATCGTCCACGCGTCTGATTCAGAAAAAAGTGCAGAGAGAGAACTGGATATATTCTTCGAAGACTCTGAGTACAATAATTTTCAAAAAATCGATGAGAAATGGCTGTATCCTTTATAGATCATCTAGTTGGTTCCTGACCTTTTTGAGGAACAACTCGGCACCCAATTCTTCAAAGATACTTTCGGCTTTTTCGTAATGTTTTTTAGCCTTCTCTTTGTCACCCGTCCTTTCATAGACCACACCTATCTCGAAATTGTCTTCACCGATAAGATAAGGTATACCCATTTCTTCTAGCTTATTTAGTGATTTGAACAGCAGGCCCAAAGAAGCGTCATAATCTTCCTGCAGACCTTTTATTATGCCACGGACACGATATATAGAGCACAGACCCACTTTATCGTTCAAGTTTTCCAATACATCCTCAGCCCTATCGACATACAGTTCCGCACTACCCGGGTCACCGCTCTTAGCCATGGCCTCTGCCCTGTTGAAATAGCACCACCCGATGAATGTTTTATTTCCGATCTTATTCGCGTACTCCACACTTTTATCGAAGTACTCGATGGCGGTCTCCCACTCCTCCTTTTTCATGTACTGGTCGCCGATGTTGTTGTAAGCCCGGGATAGGTCACGGTAAGCACCCTTATTTTCCAGCGGCTCTACGCTTTGTTTAAAGTACTCGATAGCGGTGTCGTTATCCCCTTTATGTGCATATACCAGTCCCATCTCCAAGTATATAAGTGCCAAAATCTTTTGACTATCTGATTCGTTTGCCTTTTCGATTCCTTCTTCATAGTGGTCTATGGAATCTTTGAACTCGCCGTTCCTCCAATGTATGTACCCTAGACCCCGGTTCGCATCGGCTATACCCTTCGGTGCATCTATCTCCTTGAAGATCTCTAACGCTTCGTCATAATGACTTTCAGCTTCCTCATACATCTGTGTGTCCTTCATGATATGCCCGACCTGGAGTAAAGCGAAGGCTTCGTTTTCTCTGTCCCCGATGTCCCTAGCAAGCCCGAGTTTCTCCCTGAACATCTCCTCCGCTTTATCATAATCGGTTATATCGTAGTAGAGTTCTCCTAATGTATTATAAAGGTCTAATCTTTTTATCTCCCTTCTCTCTATATTTCGAGCTTTGGTGATCGATTTTAACGCGATCTCGTAATGTTCTATAGCGGTTTCTATTGCGAAACTCTGGAGAGCTTTTTCTCCCGCTTTCATGGAATATTCATATGCTTTCGGATAATCCTTCCCTATGTAAAAATGACTGCTGAGATTATAGTAATGTTTTTCAAGCTTATTTTTATATATATCTACGATGGCATCACCTACATGTTTGTGGAGCACTCTTTTCCTGCTCCTACCCATATCATCGTAGATACTGATCTTCAGCTGGACGTGGTTGAACCGGTATAATTCTTGTTCAGCCTCCTTCTTCTCCTTGATCAGCCCTCTCGATATTAGGTCGTCTATTATGTCCAGCAGTTCTATCACATCCATGTGCATAGCTTCTTCGAGGACTTCGAAGTTAAATTCCGTCCCAATAACGGAGGCGTACATCAACACCTTTTTCTCGTTGGAAGTCAGCTTTGATAAACGTCTGCTGGTGATATCCTTTATAGAAGACGGTATGATGATATCAGTAAGATCCCTTTCCGGG
Organism: uncultured Thermoplasmata archaeon; assembly: GCA_964535805.1. GTDB lineage: Archaea > Thermoplasmatota > Thermoplasmata > Halarchaeoplasmatales > Halarchaeoplasmataceae > CAZHUM01. Next base: position 16,075 of record CAZHUM010000011.1, on the reverse strand, counting down.
TTCCAATCGTATGAATAGGGGTCTATGATCCCTTCGTCCACCATGGAATTGAGTATCTCAACCACGTAGTATGGATTACCCTCGGTTTCCCGGAAAACCATCAACAGGAACGAACTAGGGAGGTCATCTCTTTTCAGCAGATTTTTGATCATCTTTGATGTCGATGGGAATTTCATCCTTGGAACTTCGATTTCACTCAGTAATTTCTCTTCACGCATCCTGTTGAGAACTTTGTCCAAAGGCATCTGATCTCCTTCAGATATCAATTCTTCAGGTCTGTAGGCACCGAGTATCATGACACGGTTGTTCGAGATGTGTCTAGCCACATGGTGTAAGAGTTGTGCGGAGGCTTCATCTATCCACTGCATATCGTCGAGGAACAGCAATACCGGTTGTCTTTTAGACAGTTTGATGATGAGATTGGTGACCTTGTCGAACATTATCTCCCTTTTATCCGTAAGAGATATGTCCGGCTGTTCTTCCTCCTCTTCAGGATAGGATTTCACCCCGATCAAGCCCATGGATCCTCCTAGAGTGCTAGGGCTTTTGATGGAGCGTGCACCGATGCTGGAATATTGTCTACTACCGCTGTAGGTAGATTCACTCTCATCGGAATCCAAATAGTCCTTCAGAGCCTCTAAAAAAGGGATATACGGATCGGTGCTTTCGTAGTACAAACATCTGCCGGTCAACACCTTCAAACTATCGTCTTTACACCTATCAGCAAACTCTTCTGCGATGGCACTTTTACCTACTCCAGCCTCGCCTTTAAGTAGAACTAGATTACCATCGGAATTTCTCACCCTCTCTAGATGCGTTTTTAGATTTTCTAGAATATCTTCGCGGTCCACGAAGACGTTTTCCTCATTCTTTCCTCCAGACATCATAATTTATGCTTTAATGGTTTTTAACTTATTTATACATTACGTATTTATATCAATTTTAGCTTCTATCGGATATCAAAAAACCAATAGAGCTTACTCTATATTAGATTTTCTTTATGACAATTACCGAAAGTATTATAAATCTATTAAACAATTGACCTTATGTCTGACGTATGACTAAAATACGTCGGACTAAATAACCGTTGGTGCACTCATGTCGTCGGACACACAAAGAATAACCGTCAGAATTCCAAACAACATGGCAGATAGTCTGAATGAACTAGTGGACAAAGGAGATTTCTCCAACATGTCCGAAGCCATCAGAACTGCCATAGATGAATTCATCAAAGCCAGAAACGCTCCAGAGCACATATCCAAAGTAACTGTGGATCTGCCGAAGCAGAAGGTAAATGAGATAGAGAGTTTGGTCAGCGGCGGTGATTCGATATCGGTGGACGATGCGATAAGGACAGCCGTACGTGAATACGTTCGCCAGCGGATAAAAGAATACCAAAAGAAATTGGAAGAAGAGTAAAGCAGAAAGTTGGGATGCATATTACTCTTAGATGAGGCACTCTAACCGAGAAGGTAGGCAAAATGGTCTCGATGGGCTATAGCGAGTATGGGGATGTTAGTCGTCTGTCTGTATACGTTGTCGGAGTTGGAGGTGGAGGAAATAACAGCATCAATAGACTGAGCCGTATGGGGATCACTGGAGCTGAAACAATAGCTGTGAACACGGATAGAGAGCATCTCGAGAACATAATGGCCGACAACAGGGTTCTAATCGGTGCAAGACATAATAAAGGACTAGGTGCAGGTGGAATTCCCAAAGTGGGAGAGGACTGTGCCCAGTGTGCTTCTGGTGGTTTTAACAAGATGTTCAAAGATGCCGACCTTGTGTTCGTCACCGCCGGCATGGGTGGAGGAACGGGTACTGGAGCTGCACCCGTGTTAACTGAGATCGCCAGGCGTAGAGGTTCCATGGTGATAGCGATACTGACCATGCCGTTTTCTTTCGAGGGAAAGATAAGAAGAAATTACGCTATCAAAGGAGTGAAAAAGATCCAGAGTTATGCGAACTCGACCATCATACTGGAAAATGACAAACTTCTCAAAGTTGTTTCCGACCTTCCCATGGACGAGGCCTTCGGCGTTATGGACGCACTTATATCCGATCTGATTAAGAGCGTCACCGAGACCGTTACATGCCCGTCGCTTATCAACCTCGACTTCAACGACCTGAGATCCGTACTAGAGTCGGGCGGAGTATCCACACTGATGAAGGGAGAGTCCAGCATCGACGAGCCGTTGAAGGCGGTGGAAGAAGCCAGCTCCAACCCATTTTTAAGCGTGGATTACACAGGTGCCAAGAAGGCGCTTATCCACGTGACTGGAGGGCCTGATATGAACCTGCAGAAGATGAACGATGTTGTGACATCGATGACATCCAAACTCGACCCCAATGCGGGAGTAATATTCGGAGCAAGAATCGACCCCCTCTTCAAAAAGAAGATCAAGCTGATGTCCATAGTGACCGGTCTTAAGTCGAGTAAAAAACTCAGACGGGACCCACGTATGACCTTTTCAACCGTTTCATAATCACTATCACCTCCTCACCCCTTTTTTCTTATCACAAATATTTTATGTGTTCTAATAATACTTGTTGTAGATGAAATCTGAAGGTATAGAGGCTTGTATTCAGTCCACGCCCGGAGGTATCTATATCGACCTATCCGTATCGCCTGGGGCAGACAAGGACGGGATAGACGGGTACAACATGTGGAGGAAATGTTTGGATGTCCAAGTTAAAGGTAGGGCGGTGGACGGAGAAGCCAATGCTGGTCTAGTAAAATACTTGGCACGGTTTTTCGACATCGAAGAGAACAGGGTCACTATAACTAAAGGTCAAACGTCCAGGCAGAAAAGGGTTTTCCTGGAAGGGATGGATGAGAAAGCATTTTTGTCCGCGTTGGATGATGAATTACATAAAAGTTGAGAAGATGAGGATAGAAGAAGAATTAGAAGGTGTCGAGGAAACCCTGGGTCAGATGAGGGAGGATAACAAGAGTATCCCCATCATCGTAGAGGGTAAGAAGGATGTTGAAGCTCTACGCTCCCTCGGTTTCGAAGGAATAATCATCAAGATCAAAGGAAGAAAAACCATCTTCCATATAATAGAGGGGATGAGGGGTATATATGATGAAGCGATAGTCCTCACAGATTGGGATCACACCGGGAGGAGACTCGCTGGTCGTATAAAGAGAGCCTGTAAGGCGAACAGTATAAAACCTAATATGGAATACAGAAAAAACCTCATAAAGTACCTTAAAAAAGAGATAAAGGACGTTGAAAGCATACCACCTTTCATCATCAGAGCGAGATCCTTGGTTAAGTACCCTAGGAAGGAAAGAAGGGAGAAATAATAAATAAGGGAAGTGTAAAATATAACATGAAGTATAGAAAAATATTAAATTATATCATTGTATAGTGTAAGAGGATTTACGATGGCACGAATAAAAGTAATCAAGGATGTGACCGACTTCGTCCCCATACTTAGAGCGGTCAGCACCGAAAAGAAGAAACAGATATTCACCGATCTGGCAGATGGGTGGAAGACCGCTGAGGAGATAGAGGAAGAATACGGTGAAGAAGGAAAAGACGCCTTGAAGTTGTTCGAGAAGATGAAATTGGTAGAGACCCGTTGGCAGCATACTGATAAAGAGACCCAGAGAGCGTATCACACGTATTATTCACAGGTCCACATCGATGCAACGGTACCCGTACAGGAGATAAGTGAAGTACTATATGCAGCCATGGTGGACGATGAAGAATTCAAAGAGCTCGAAGAAAAGATATTGGAAGACGTTAAAAAAGGCGATAACTTCGCCAAAGATATTGGTGAAAAAATCGGAGTCTCTCAGATAACCTTGAAAAGTTTGGTTAAGCGATCCATCAAATTGGGTTACCGGGGACACCGGATAATGGAATTGAAAGAAGAGGAATAAAAAGCTATAAAAGGTGATATTATGGATCTATACGATCTTGATATATTTGATAGATATTCGACGGGGACCTTCGCCCTTATATCCGGGATGGCGATAATCGGGACTGTGACTTATTTCATCTATGTGATAATGGGATTAGGTGAATGGGTCTTTTTCTACTCTGTTCTGGCCTTTATACTGGGTGTATTCATAGCACCTTTCTTTTTCCTGGAAGAACTGACAGGCAGTTCCAACATACTCGGGAAATTTCTGTCTGGCATCGTAGCAGCTGCCATAGTTTGGGTAGGGTATCAATCCGGAACGAGTCAAAACTTATCCAGTATCAAGTTGACCCTTTACATAGTATTACCAGCTATATTCACTTTCATCACATCGCTTATATTAACACGCGGTGTACTGGTACCTCTCATCGAGGAGGGGGAACTCGGCGGTGGAAAAGAATGGAGTGGAACGGACTACGAAGAAGACGAGTGGGAAGACGAAGGATTGGAAGAAGACGAGTGGGAAGAAGAGGAATACGAGGAAGAATACGAACCATCCAGCGTGGAAAGCAGGGCGGAAGAACACAGGGAGAAGGACCTCTTTCCAGAGGAAGAGGATTCTTGGAATTGATAAAGGAAGTGAAATAACTTGACTTCCGTTCTGAGATTGGGTCATCGACCTGAAAGGGATAAGAGGATGACCACCCATGTTTGTTTGACAGCTAGGGCTTTCGGTGCGGAAGAGGTATTGATGCCAAGATTGGATTCTAGGGTCGAGAAAACCATCACCGACGTTACAGGGAGATTTGGAGGAGAATTCAAGTTGGAAGAAGAGGGTGAATGGAGGAGCTACATCCGTGAATGGAAAGGAACCACGATCCACCTGACCATGTACGGAGAGGACATAGACGATTTGGACATGACCCGTATCGAGGATCCACTTATAATCGTCGGAGCGGAAAAAGTTCCAGCTGAAGTTTACGACATGGCGGACCACAATATAGCTGTAGGTAATCAACCACATTCCGAAGTAGCAGCACTTTCCGTTTTTCTAGATAGATACAACACCAGAAAGATAGAGGATATACCCGGAAGAAGGATAGGTGTGCTTCCATCTAAGGAGGGAAAACGCGTTGTAGATTACGACAAGATACCTTCCTTGAACGAGTGTTACGCCTTCATGATAGAGAAGGATATGCATATAGATATAATCGGACACAGTTTACATGTACTGGACAGGACATTGGAGCTGCACGAAAGATACGGTGGGGACCTGCGTTTGCTTACAGCCGGAGCGATGCTCCACGACATCGGGAGGACTCTTACTCAAGGAGTAGATCACGGAGTCAAGGGAGCAGAGATGATTAGAAAAGAAGGGTGGGAGGAGGAGCTCGCTAGGATAGTCGAAAGGCACGTTGGTGGAGGGATCACTAAAGTGGAAGCGAAGAAGCAGGGTCTGCCCGTTCGAAGTTATATCCCAGAGACACTGGAAGAAAAGCTTGTTTGCCATGCAGACAACACCGCCGGCGGGAGGGAAAGATTCGAAGACTTGATAAATAGGGTGGAAGAGGCGGGTCACTCAGAATCCGCAGAAAGGATGAGAAAATTGGCTGGAGAATTCGATCACTGATACCTTTTCACCCACCTCACAAAATTATTTAAGTGTCAATATCGTTTCAAAAATAGTGATAAGTTATGACAAATACAAGTCATCCCCCTATACCACAGCCTCTTAGACAGCATAGGTTTCGTATTAAACAGAAGGTACTCAGTGTGGGCCATAAGTATTTCATAGAGGACGGAGGAGGGAATCTCCTGGCGTTCTGTAAACAGAAGATATTCAAATTAAAAGAAGACATACGGATATACACTGATAAGAGCATGACACAAGAGTTGTTTCGGATCAAACAAGAGAACATATTGGATTTCAGTGGAACATTCCAGGTCATAGATTCGAGGACTGAAAGAACCATCGGATACCTGAAGAGGATGGGATTCAAATCCATTATCAAGGATGAATGGATCCTTATGGACCCCAACAAGCAGGAGATCGGTAGAGTCAAGGAAGATTCGACGGGTATGGCACTGCTTAGAAGGTATGTTCTCAGCATGATCCCATACAAGTACAAGATATACTACAGAGGTCATCAGATCGGAACCTATAACGAAAAGTTTACATTGATCAAAGATATCTACGATCTGGAAATAAACGGAGATCCCGGATTCAATCTTGATAGGAGACTCCTACTTTCTATAGCTATATGTCTAGATGCCATAGAGAATGAGTGAAAATAATAAAAAAGAAAAGTTTTTAGAGCATCTCACCCAGAGAGATGTCCATCATCACGAAACCCGAGTCCGCCTTGGGATAGAAATCGGTCGACTTCTGGGGCATCCGTTCCCCGTTCTTTGCGACCTTTAGAACCTGTTCGGGCTTGGTGGCGTTCACCAAGAACGCAGCTGTGGAATCGCCCTTATCTACTCTTTTTACCGCGTCTTTGGACCATCTCTCGTATGCTATCGTTTCGTCGATCTTGAGCTCACCGGTATCCACGACACCTTCGAAGATGACGTCCCTGAGGACCACCACGTCCAGTTCTTTGTAGTCCTGGGAGTAGTCCCCGTCCATGAATTTCTCGATAATATCTCTGCTCTTGAGTCTGAGAGAGTAACATCCCCGCTTCGTGTAAATCACGAATGAGGTCGTATCAGCATTCTCTTTAAGGTATTCATCTGCTTCCTCTACATCTATTTCGTCGATATCGAAATACTCTTTCAGCTCTTCGAGATGTTCTTCTTTGAACTCGTTTTGAAGCAGTAACCTGTGGCCTGGGAGAACCACCAAACCTCTGTCTTGGACCGGTACCATGAAAGTCATCCTGTAGTTGAACGCCTCGTCTTCCTTCCAATCCGGGTTTTTCTCTCTCATAGTGTTTCGGTAGTTAACTGCGGTTTCATATCTGTGGTGACCGTCGGCGATGACCACCTGCTCACCATCTAGAACTTTCTGGACCTTCTCTATAGATTCTAGATTCTCGATCTTCCAGACCCTGTTGTGGACACCGTATTCGTCGGTTGCTTCGTATAGAGGTTCCTGCTGACTCACACTATCGAAAATATCGATGGTGGTCATATCCTCATCACTGTAGAGCATGAAACCGGGTTCTAGGTTCTTCTCCGTGGCTGTGAGCATGTTGAGTCTGTCGATCTTCGGACCCTCGTGAGTTTTCTCGTGCGGCAGGACTACACCTTCTTCGAATGGGTACAGTTTGACCGCGGAGATGAAACCTTTACGGGTGTATTTTTTTCCCAACACCTCGAAGTCCTGGTAGTAAACGTAGAGTCCCGGCTTGTCGTCCTTCTCGAGGACTTCTTTCCTTATCCACTCCTGGACTCTTTCAGCAGCATTATCGTAACGGTTCTCTTCTTTGGGGAGTATCAGTCTGCAGTAGTTGTATTCGCTTTTATCGTAGTACTCGTTCTGCAGTTCACCCGGTATCTTATCGTAGGGCTGGGTGATGACCTTTCCCATCTCTTTTATCTTCTTCTTGTTGTATCTGATACCTTTGAAAGGCTTCAAATCCACCATTTTCTAACCTCTTTTCTCCAGTTCTTCGATCACCTGTTCAGCAGCTTGTGTACCCGCTCTTTTTCCTCCTTCGAAGGTCTGTCCGCCTATGTGCGGAGTGGCGTGGAAGTTGTCCAGTTCTAGGAGAGGATTGTCTTTTGGAGGCTCTTCCTCGAAGACGTCCTTGCTGGCGAATTTGATCTCTCCGTTGGTGAGTGCATCGTAAAGCGCTTTTTCATCTACGACTCCGCCCCTCGAGCAGTCTACTAGAACTGCTGTCTCTTTCATCTTCTTGAATTTTTCTGAGTTTAGTAAGTGATGCGTCGGGGGTATATGCGGTACGTGGATAGTAATCACGTCACTCTCCTTCAAGAGTGTATCCATATCCACCATCTTCGCAGGAGCGGGATCATCTACATCAACCACATCGTATGCGATCACGTTCATACCGAACGCATCGGCTCTCTCTGCAACGGCTCTACCTATGTGCCCGTATCCGATGATGCCCAGTGTTTTCTCGTAGAGTTCATGTGCTTTTAGCTGCTTTTTTATCCATTCGTTATTTCTCAAGCTGTTAGTACCCGCCACGATATCTCTGAAAGCCGCCAAGATGTGAGTCATGGCCAGCTCAGCTACAGAGTAAGTAGTGGCCGTAGGTGTGTTGTAAACCGCGATACCCTTTTCCTCTGCATGATCTACGTCGATGTTGTCCACGCCGATACCGGGTCTCCCTATGACCTCGAGGTTCTCGGCTGCATCTAATGTCGGTTCTCTTACTTTGGTTGAACTCCTTACTATCATCGCATGATATGGAGGAACGGTCTCGGTCAGTTCTTCCTTGGACATGTCGAACTTCTGGTCAACTTCTAATCCAGCATCTTCGAGCATCTTGATTGCTGCTTCATCGATGGGGTTGCAAACGAGAACTTTCTTTGCCATGTGGATCACAACCCTGCTGCATCTTCTATGGCGTCCGTGAGTTCTTTTATGCTGTCCACGGTGTGGATACCCATGTGACCGATCCTGAACGTCTTTTCCTTGAGCTTGGAGCCGTATCCGTTTGAGAACACCATATCGTACTTTTCATCGATCTCCTCTCTGAGCTCTGCGATGTTAAGTCCCCGGGTGTTCTTGATGGTGCTCACGGTTTGGGACTCGTATCCCTCTTCGGGGAACATCTCGAAGTGTTTATCTGCCCAGCTGCGGGTGTACTTCGCCATATCAAGATGTCTATCGGAAACGGCTTTGTGTCCTTCTTCCAGCATCTGTTTCATGCGCGTTCTGTAAGCCAGCATGAGTGAGATCGCAGGGGTAGAGTGTGTCTGTCCTTTCTTCTTGTAGTAATCGATGTTGCGCTTGAATCCAGCGTACCATGCACCTGATTCCGCCTCACAGCTTCTATCGTACGCTTTGTCGTTGACCACGCAGACCGCGATACCCGGCGGCATGGCGAACGTTTTCTGCACCGAAGTGAAAATCACATCTATGTTGCTTTTTTCGATATCTATGTAATCACCACCCAGTGCCGAGATCCCGTCCACTATGAACAGAGTGTCTGGATAATCCTCCATAACCTTTCCGATCTCCTCGATTGGATTTCTAACACCGGTCGAGGTCTCGTTCATCACACACGTGAACGCATCGTACTCGTCTATCTCGAGTTCCTCTCTCACATCTTCGGGTTTAACCGCTTTCCCCCATTCGTAAGATAATCTGTCAACGTCTTTACCCAACCTCTCTGCGATGTCAGCTTGTCTCTCGCTGAAACTGCCGCAAGTAGCACAGAGAACGTTCTCATCTACGCAGTCCATTATCGAGCTCTCCATGAAGGCAGTTCCAGACGCTGTCAATATGATCACGTGATTGTCCGTGCCGAAGAATTTCTTCGTATCTTCTGTTATGGTCGTGAACAGATCGGTCATAGTACCGGACCTGTGCCCGAACATCCATTCATCCATGGCTTCGATCACGTCTTTGCTTACCTCCGTTGGTCCCGGAAGGAATAACTTCTTATGTTTCAAATATACCACCTATTTCCGGATTTTTAGAAGTGTATTTAATGGTTGTGTTCGGAAGCGAGTTTTTATCATGATTTAAGCTTCCAACATATATTTATACCAAATACAAATCTTATTAACTCGGTGGCGAACCATAAGTGAGATAACAAAGACCATATCTGATACCGCTTACAAAGCCTACGAAAAGCGTCTGCTCAAAGAGATCAAGAGTCAAGAAGCCTTCCCCCAGCACATAGCGGTGATCATGGACGGCAACCGCCGATTCGCACGGCAGTTGGGACTCAACAGCAACGAAGGGCACGTGCAGGGAAAGGAAAAACTGGAGGAGATGCTGGACTGGTGCTTGGAGTTGGATATCAAATACCTGACGGTATATGCGTTCTCCACTGAGAACATCAGCAGGGATTCAGATCAGGTAGAAAAGCTGATGGACCTATTCGAGTACAATTTTAAGAATGCTGCCAACGACGAAAGAGTCCATAAGAACAAGATAAAGATAAGGGCGATAGGTGCAGTGGAGAAGCTACCCGAGAGGGTCAGGAAGTCGATCCGATACGCCGAAGAGAAGACCAAGGACTACGACAATTATTATTTCAATGTAGCAGTAGCTTACGGAGGTAGAGAAGAGATCATCCGCGCCATCAGAAAGGTCGCTCAAGAGGTAAAAGATGGAGAGATGGAGGTCGAAGATATAGACGAAAAAGCTGTTGCCCAGAGATTGTACACCTCCGATCTGCCAGACCCGGATCTGATCTTAAGAACAAGCGGGGAGGAACGTATCTCGAACTTCCTGATATGGCAGTTGGCATACTCAGAACTGTATTTCACCGATGTTTATTGGCCCGGTTTCCGGAAGATAGATTTCCTCAGAGCTATCAGATCATTCCAAAACAGACAGAGACGTTGGGGGAAATGAAAAACTATTTTTCTGGGCACCTAAAAATTTAGCGCAAAACCATCGAAACATTTTAAAAGGAGATTAATCTCGGGTTTATTAGCACAAAGGTAGAGACCATGAAAACTATCACAAAAAAGGATTTTAAGGATTTTGTAGACAACTTGATTTCAGAGGATTCCAGGGAAGTCGTCGGAGTACAATCTAAGGGGTCGAAGTACGTCTTCGACAAGTTGAATTCCGCCGGAGATCTGAAGCTAGATTACGATGTCACCATTCTGCCTCCGAAGAAGTATTTCATGCCTCAGAGAGAAACGTTAGTCAAATTCAACAGGGGTAATGATATACGGATGGAAGCGGTCAACGAAGTGATTCCGAGGATCATAATCGGTGTCCACCCATACGACCTTATCGCCATAGAGCAGATGGATAAGGTCTTCGAAGACACACACGAAGATGATAATTATCTAGAAAAGAGAGAGAACTCAGTCCTCATAGGAGTTAACATGCAGTCGGTATCCGATTGGAGTTTCGCCGGCAGCATGGGAACATACACCACTGATTCCGGATACGATCTGATGTTGACCGATATCGGAGACAAGATCGCCGTCGAAGTCGGCTCATCAAAAGGCGAAGAATTGTTGAAGAACGCGAACACTGCAGGAGCGGGACAAGAGGACGAACAAAAAGTAGAGAAAGTCAAGGGAGAACTCAAAGGGAAGTTCCAGAAAGCTATCGATTTTTCACCGGAAGAACTTCCAGAACTCATGAAAAAGAACTACAACAACGAGGAATTCTGGGAGAAGAACTCCGAGGACTGTTATTCCTGCGGAACATGTAATCTCGTATGCCCGACCTGCTACTGCTTCGATGTGAAAGACATAAACGATATATCGCTTGAAGAAGGAGAGCGCCTCAGACAGTGGGACGGATGCATGCTGGAGAGATTTGCTGAAGTCGCTGGAGGAGAGAACTTCAGAGAGAACAGAGCGGAAAGATACAGGCACAGGTACATGAGGAAGGGAAGATACATGTACAATAAATTCGAAGATATCGCATGTGTGGGATGCGGAAGATGCTCTTCACAGTGCGTACCCGATATAGCCGATCCCTCTCGTATCTATAACAAATTAATGGAGGGGAAAATATGAGTAAAGATAACATATACTTACCACAGAAAGCGGAGATTTTGAACGTAAAAGAGATGACAGAACGAGAGAGACTCTTCGAGATAGAACTCGAGAGCGGAGAACCATTAGGTCATGAACCAGGACAGTTCGTAGAGCTCAGCATCCCAGGTGTCGGTGAAGCACCGATCTCCATATCATCCTCGCCTACCAGGGATAAAAACTCGTTCGAGTTGTGCGTGAGAAAGGTCGGTAATGTCACCGGTGTGCTCCACGGAATGAAAGCCGGAGATAAAATCGGTATCAGAGGTCCTTTCGGCAACGGATTCCCCGTTGACACATTGGAAGGCAAAGACGTTCTTTTCATCGCAGGCGGGCTCGGTATAGCACCGTTACGATCATTGATCAACTACGTTATCGACGAGAGAGATGATTTTTCAAACGTGACCATCTTATACGGATGCAGAGAACCCTGCGAACTGCTGTACGAAGGCGAAGTCGAGCAGTGGAGGGCGAACGAGGATATAGATTACAGAGAGACAGTTGACAGGTGTCCAGAAGGCGTCTGTTGGGAAGGCAACGTCGGTGTTATTACAACGCTGATACCCGGAGTGGATATCGATCTAGATAACACCAATACCGTGGTATGCGGACCCCCGATCATGTATCGATTCGTATTACAGGAACTGGAGAAGAAACAGGTCCCTGACGAGAAAGTCTTCCTATCGCTTGAAAGGCACATGAAGTGCGGCGTAGGGAAGTGCGGTCACTGTCAGATAAACGGCAGCGAAGCCGAATACTACGTCTGTCAGGACGGACCGGTTTTCAATTATAAAGATATCAAAGGATTCGAGGAGGCGTTATAATGTCCAAACCAAAAGCAGCATTCTTCGATTTCGCCGGTTGTGAAGGAGATCAGCTCCAAGTAGCAAATCTGGAAGAGAAGATATTGGATCTATTGAACGTGGTTGACGTAGTCAGCTTCAGAGAAGTTATGAAGGAACACAGCGACGATTACGACATCGCTTTCATAGAGGGCTCGGCGACGACACCCCACTCGGTAGAAAGACTAAAAGAGATCAGAAAGAACGCGGACATCGTAGTCGCCATCGGCGCATGTGCAACTATAGGTGGGATCAACTCCATCAGGAACACTCAGGAACACGAGGAAGTCAAGGATCGGGTATATGGAGAAGATGGAGATATGTATGAATCATGGCCCAAGGCCAAAGCCATCGATGCCGTGATACCCGTTGATTACAAAGTCCACGGCTGTCCCATAGATAAAGATGAATTTTTACACGTTGTTGAATCACTCGCACTGGGAAGAGATCCACAGATACCCGATTACCCGGTTTGTGTGGAGTGCAAACTCAACGAGAACATCTGCGCCTTCGAAAGAGGAGAATTCTGTGTAGGCCCCGTAACGAGAGCGGGCTGCGATTCCTGCTGTGTAAACGAAGGAACCATCTGCTGGGGATGCAGAGGTCTCATAGACAATCCAAACGAGGATGCACACATGGAAGTCCTTGAGGAGTACGGACTCATACCAGAAGAAGTGGTAAACAAGTTTAAATTGTATTTTAACTGGCAAAAGGAGGCAAGAGAAGATGAGTAAAGATGTTAATGTTAACGTTGAATATTTGACAAGAGTCGAAGGACACGGCAACATAGTCGTGAACGCAGAGAACGGTGATATCAAGGAGTGTCAATGGCAGGTCGTCGAGGCACCTAGATATTTCGAGTCACTTGTGGTCGGAAGGAATTACAAAGAACTGCACCATATCACATCGAGGATCTGTGGGATCTGTTCAATAGGACACACCCTTGCATCCTTGAAAGCTACGGAAGATGCCATGGACATCGAGATATCCGAACAGGACGCAATGCTGAGAAGGTTGGGACTCCACGGAGAGAACATGCAGAGTCACGTTCTTCACGTAGGTTACCTTGCCCTTCCGGATCTCATGGGCGTTGGTTCCGTGATCCCATTGGCTTCTTCACATCCTGACGAGCTAAAGACCGTGATCAGACTACATCGTTTGGCGAACGATATGTCCGCTCTAATATGTGGTCGAACTACCCATCCACAGAGATTGATTCCCGGTGGTTTTTCAAAACTACCTACTAGAGAAGAACTTACAACATTGAAAGAGAGATGTAAAGCATCAGTCGAGGATCTGAAGGCTGTTGCAGGATTGGTTGAACAGTTGGCACCCGAACTACCTGATTTCACTAGAGAGACGGAATTCATCTCACTCACACACGATGACGAATACGCTCTTTACGACGGTATAATAGCATCCACGGATACCGGAACTTACCCGGTTGAAGATTACCTAGACGTGACTAACGAGTACTGCGTACCTCAATCCACTGCGAAATACACTAAGAACAACAGGGAGTCTTACATGGTTGGCGCACTAGCCAGGTTGAATAACAACTACGATCAGTTGACACCATTGGCTAAGCAGGTCGCAGAGATGTTCGATCTGAAACCGGTGAACCATAATCCGTTCATGAACAATATAGCTCAGTTGGTCGAAGTGGTCCACAGTGTTGAAGATTCTATCGGTATAATAGACAAACTGCTCGACAGAGGACTGGAAGAACAGGAACCCTACCATCAACCTGATATCGATGTAAAAGCAGGACGAGGAATAGGTGCTGTAGAAGTACCAAGAGGAATATTGTTCCACGACTACACGTACAACGATAAGGGTGTATGCACAAAAGCGAACTGCATCATCCCGACCAACCAGAACCACGCAAATATACAGCAGGACATGGAGAAATTAGTCCCTGCGATACTGGACAAGCCGGATAAAGACATCGAACTGACTCTGGAGATGCTGGTTAGAGCGTACGACCCATGCATATCCTGTTCGACACACTACGTGGATGTAAAATTCGAGTGAACGAACTATTCCGCAAATAACCCCCTTTTTTTTATTATTTTACATATAGTGTACCTTTTAAGATTCTAAAACACAATCTACTTATATATTGACCATCATATTATTAGAACACTTCTTGTCGAACCGGTTCGGTGAAATAGATGGTAAAAGAAAAAGGGGAGAAAGAGTGGTTGGTCCCGTTTATAGCTGCCACGTTGTACGCTGTCGTCAGTATATTTTATATCGTTTTTTCGGATATGTTAGTCCATACGTTATATTCCGATCCAGCAGATATTACCACAGCTCAAACAATAAAGGGTTGGGGTTTTATCCTGGTCACTTCGCTATTGATATTCTTCATAATCTATTTCTGGTCTAAAAAAACAAAAGAGAGTGAAGAGAAGTTCAAGACTTTGGCAGAAACAAGCCCGTTCTCTATCTTCGTTTACAGAGAGAAATTCAAATACGTCAATCCAGCGAGTGAAAAACTCACGGGTTATTCATCAGATGAATTACTGGAAATGGATTTTTGGGAAGTTGTTCATCCAGATCATAGAGATATGGTCAAAAAGCGAGGGAAAAAAAGAGTGAAGGGAGAAAAGATACGCCCTACCTATGAATTCAAGATTGTTAGAAAGAGCGGTGAACCGCGGTGGATATTGTTCACGGGTGGAGTGATACATTTCGATGGCAAGAGTGCAGGTCTAGGGACAGCATTAGATATAACAGATAGAAAGAAGACACTGCAGGAACTTCATGAACATAAACAAAGATTGGAAGAGATGGTGGAAGAAAGGACGAAAGAACTAAAATCTGCCAACAAGGAACTAGAATCATTCGCCTATTCAATCTCTCATGACCTGAAAGCGCCTTTAAGAGCAATGGAAGGGTTCAGTAATATCTTGCTTGAGGATTATTCGGATGTTTTGGATGAAAAAGGGATCGAATATGCAGAACGGATCAAAAACTCAAGTCAAAAAATGGATAAATTGATCAATGATCTATTAGCATATTCTAGAATTACTCGTGAGGAGATAGAATTACAAAGGATAAAAATCAGATCTGCATTAGATAAAGCGATTAAAGATCTAAAGACAAAAATTGATCAGAAAGATGCTGAGATCGAAGTAGACAAAGACCTTGGAGAGGTTAAAGCATACGAACCGATACTCGTTCAGGTTATTAGTAATATCTTATCAAATGCTATCAAGTTCGTTGAAGACGGTCAAAAGCCTAAGATCAGGATATGGACAGAGAAGCTAGACGGGAAAGTAAGAGTAATGATCAAGGACGAGGGTATCGGCATCTCACCGGAATATCATGATAGGATATTTGAGGTGTTTGAAAGGTTGCACGGAGAAGAGACGTATCCCGGAACTGGTATCGGCTTGGGTATCGTAAAGAAGGGCATCGAAAAGATGAACGGCTCTGTCGGGGTGAAATCTGAATCGGGGGTGGGTAGCACGTTTTTGATCGAATTGGATGCAGATTGATGAATTAATGAGTAGGCCCTTAACCAGATATATAAATGCGAAAAAGGGCCGTGACCGGTCTTCAGTTCAGAATGTTCCTTCCACTCACATTCTAAACGCTCGCAAATTGGGTATGCAATTTACTCGTGAAATTTTATCAAATTTCATCGCTACTCGGAATTATAAATTCCAAGAGTTCATCAATCAAAGATTGACTCACTACTC
>CAZHUM010000010.1:0-41599 GCA_964535805.1 uncultured Thermoplasmata archaeon | reverse complement strand
GACCCGCAGTTATGAGCGTATGCGAATAACGAGGAGTTAGTGGAAACCCTTTTTTCCACGTCGACCCGCAGTTATGAGCGTATGCGAATAACGAGGGTGATTTGGAAGCATCGCTTCCAATATTCACCCGCAATTTGGAATGTGCAACGAGAGTGATTTAGTGTTGGTGATAACTACATCTATTATTCAAACATCCAATTAAATCTATGGAACCAACTGTTTTATAAATATTTTACCGAAGTATTCAGTCTATCTCATCCAATTCTTGATGGCATTTCTCCGCCCATTCTTCTTGAGAGATCTCATCGAACAGCTTTTCCGCATCTTTTAGATAGGAAATAGCAGCCCTTTGATCTTTTTCTTTTAAGGATAAACCATGTTCATATAGAACCTCTCCATTCTCTTTCAAAAATGATGCTTTATCGAAATCTGATGGTTTGTAGTTTTTTGTCAATTCACGAAGATTTCTGTAATTGTTTATAAGCGTGTTTATTTCTCCGTTCTCCTTGGCAAAATCGATTGATTTTTTATAATATTGGTAGGCTTTATCGTACATCTGGGCTCTCTGGTAGTGATAAGCTAGTTTATCGTAGTACTTGACGATGTTGTCCTCATAAACTTCCTCTATGGAATCAGCTGCTCTTTTATGTAACAATCTTCGCTTTTCCTTGAATTGATTTTCGTATATAGTATCGTGAAGAACCTCATTTTCAAAAACGTAAGTTTCTTCTCCTGGACCTTCGACTATAATGCCTTTATCGACCAAAGAATCTATATGGTCAAGAATATCCATCTCGTCCATGTCTGCGAAGGATGATAGAACGTGATAAGAAAATTCATTTCCCAGTATACTCGCATACTGGAGTAGATGTTGAGCATATTTATCTAATTTTACGATCCTTCTTTCGATAGCGTACTGAACTATCAAAGGCCATTCTATTTGATGGTTTCTTCCTGGATATACGTCTTCCTCGGGATTTATAACTCCTTTATTCACCATCGACTTGACTGTCTCAGATACGAACAAAGGGTTCCCACCGGTTTTATTGAAGATGAGGTCTGAAAAATTATAGGGTGGTTCTTTGTCGATCACTGATTTTATCATATCTATCGTTTCATCCATGTTGAATGTATCTAGTTCGATATAGTGTATCAAACGTCTATGACTCATATACCTCATAGTCTCTTTAAATATTTCATAATCTACGATTTCCTCAGGTCTATATGTTCCAAGAATCATGATCTTAGAATTTTTGATCTTGTCGGAAAGATATCTCAGTAGAAGTAAAGAATCTTTATCGGCCCAGTGAAGGTCTTCCAACACGATTATGGTCGGTGTATCCTTTGTTATTTTTTTGATGAATTTCTCGGATTTTTTGAAGGTGGATCTATCATCAGAATCAAATAATCCTTCGAACTTCCCGCTCTCTTCTTGGCTCAATAATCCGATGCCCATGGGGAGGTTAAGGTCTTCTTTATCCCTCTCGCTGAGGTAGTTTTCCAAGGCCTGTAGAAATGGATGAAAAGGTGCTCCTTCCCTGGTGATGCAGTTCCCTTCGAATATTTTTACCCCCTTCTTTTCAGCGACATCAAAGAACTTTTCGATCAGATAGGTTTTGCCTAACCCTACCCGGCCTTTGACTATAACTGCATTGCCGTTCCCCTCAATGGTCCTATCTAGATACGACTCTAGTTTTTCTATCTCATCGTCTCTATCGACAAGGACTTCTTTAAACATTCTTTTTCTCTCTCCGCCTTTTTTCATCTAAGCCCTCTGATCCTACTTACTATTATCGCACGTATTCAATTTTTTTCATATTTATCAATATATTGATCGGTTCATCGTCCGTATCAGATACGATCACACCTTTCAATACACATTCCAAAGGATTGTTATCCTTATCGAATATCTTAACTACGTTTTCGAATTCGACCATCTCTCTACTAAGAAGGGAGTTAAATCGTTTCATTATCTCATCTGAATCGTCATTTATTATTACATCTTTGATATTTTTCTTCGTTAGTTCATCCTCTCGATAACCAACGAGATCACAAAGTTTCTCATTCACCTCCATTATATTGCCTTCAAAGTCGATAATACCTATACCGATCAGTGCGTTATCGAACAATTTTTGGAATAACTGCTGGCTTTTTTCTAAAGCCTCCAGATTCTTTTGATACTGAGTGACGTCGATAAGAGACGCTATACTTTTTTCTTTGCCCTCAAATATATCTATATTTAAATATATTTGTCTTATGTTGCCGAATCTATTTACCATCTCAAATAAGTATTGTCTCGGGGGTGCTTCGGGATCCTTTCTCCTCAGATCGTGATACTTCTCCATGATCTCTCTATCATGAGGAACAACGAAATCCGTCCACTTCATTTTACCTTCGACTTCTTCTTTGGAATATCCCACTAATCTCTCAGCTTCACGATTCATCATAGAAATCGTTCTATCTTTCTCTATGACAACTATCGCTGTACCCGTGTTCTCGAAAATGGAGCGGTATCTCTCTTCGCTTCTCTTCAACTCCTCTTCAGCTTCCATCTTTTCAGTAACATCTCTCGAAACCATGAGGATCTTTTCTACTTCTTCATTATTATCTCTAAAGATTTTTGCTTTCGTTTCAAACCATTTGTAACTACCATCTTTACATCTTACCCTGCTCGTTCCCGTGAAATATGGCTGTTTACTTTCGAATGCATCCATCCAAGTTTTTACCATTTTCATCTTATCTTCAGGGTGGAAATAATCAAAAACTTGTTCACCGATTATTTCCTGCTTCTTAAAACCGGTTAATCTCTCGAAGGCGTCATTGATGAATCTGACCTTGCCCTCGTCGTCTATCAAACCGATAATCTCATGTGTATTCTCCATAATATTCTCGTACCGTTTTTCCGACCTCTTGAGGTTTTCATGGTATCTAATTCTATCCAGTGATTCGGCTATGTGTGCAGCCAATATCTCAGCTAATTCCAGATCATTTTTGTCGAAATGATTTTTCTCTCGGGAGATTACTTGAAGAACACCGATATCTCCGATCATAACACTCATCGCAGAATTAAAATCGGCTCCCGTTGGCTTAGCCTCTTCCGTCTCGTAAACATCGCCGATGATATAGGATTCTTTATTTCTGAAAGTTTTTCCGTATATGGCATCGTCTTTGGAAAGGATGCTGCCTTTAGGTAGTAAATCGTGTGTGGTCGCTTTTACTATCAATTTATCTTCTTCTTCTATTATCAACGTACAGTAGTTGAAATCCAGTATCTCTCTCGCTGCTTCTATAGAGTAATCGAATAATTCACTTTCAGTGTGGCGGTTTTCCATCTTGGTTGCTATCTTATGTAATCCTTTCAACTTTTTTTGATTCTTTTTAAGTGCTTGTTGGGCTTTTTTCCTCTCTGTAATGTCTACCAGACTGCCTTCGATCAACACCATGTTGCCTTCTTTGTCCCTTACCCCCCTCGCCTTATCGATGACCCATATTATATTATTTTTATGAGTTTTCAATTTTAATTCGACGTCTTTGATCGTACCTTCCTTTTCGAGTTTGTTTATCCATTTTCTTCTTTTATCAGATTCAACATACACCTCCGATGATTTCATACTGTACAGTGTCTTTTTATCTGGGTATTCTAATAGGTCCACCAAGGCTTGATTTACAGCTTGGATTTCTCCATCGGGTTTAACCGAATATAGGCCCAACGGGACATTCTCGAACAACCTTTTATACAGTTTTTCAGCTTTCTCCCTGGCCTTCCGATTTTCTATATTGGTCAAAGAGGTCCTTACCGATGCGGGTAATCTCACAAAATGTTTTGGAGATTTCAATACGTAGTCATCAAGTCCGCCCTTCATAGCCTGGACCGCTACTTCTTCACTACCCGTGCCCGTGTACATTATAACTGGAATACCTGGATATCTATCCTTAACTTTCTTCAAAACTTTTAACCCGTCTGTCCATCGGATCTGAAAATCCGTTATAACTACATCGAAGCCTCCTCTTTCTAACACTTCCTCGAACTTTTCTGGCTCGAATACTTCAATTATATCGATCTTTTTAAAATCTCTTTTCAACTCTCTTATGGTTAGTGCCCTATCGTCAGGGTTATCGTCTACTATAACTATGGTGATGGGTTTTTCCATTATAACCCTCCTATATTATCACAATGTATTTGTTCATCCGTTCGGGATATTTTCATTTATTGATAACCAATATGTAGTCAAGGTTTTTATTAGTTCCGTTAGTTTTTCGAAGGAAACCGGTTTTAACACATAAGAGTTCGCCCCTAGTTTATATGCTTTTTCTATATCTCTACTTTCATTAGAGGATGTGAAAACAACCACCGGAATATGTTTGATACCTTCTCTATCCTTTATCCAGTCTAATAATTCGTGGCCATTTTTCTTGGGAAGTTTAAGGTCCATAATTATGAGGTCGGGTACCTTTTTATCGTCATTTGAATCAACAGCACCAAGATAATCCGCACCTTCCACACCGTTTTTCACTACATCCAATTTGATATTCATCTTGATTTTAGCGAAAGCACGTTTTATCAGTTCGATATCGTTAAGATCGTCCTCTACTAACAAAACGAGTTTTTGTTTATTCATATCCATCTCCATACTCATCGTCCCCCCTTGTCCAATCTTATCCAAAACTTGCTCCCTTCACCTTTTTTCGATCGCACTCCAATATCCGCGTTCATCATCTCTACAGCTTTTTTGGCAACGGATAGTCCTATGCCAGTCCCAGGATATGTTTCTTCACCGTGCAGTCTTGTAAGAAGTTGAAATATCTTATCTCTGTTTTCTTCGTCGATCCCGATGCCCTCGTCGGAGATGTACAGTTTGATATACTGTCCGACATCTTCTGAATAAATCTTGATCTTCGGTTTTCCTCCACCCTCTACGAACTTCAAACTGTTGGATATCAGGTTTGTAACACTCTGTAAAAGTAGGGGTCCGTTTGCCATCACGTTACCCAATGGAAGGATCACATCGATATCTGCATCTTTTTCTTCTATGTTCCCTTTCAGATTGTCAAGTGCCCTGTCTATCACTTCTTCCAGATCGATGTGATTCATCATCACGTCTTTACGTCCAACCTTGGAATAAATCATTATATCATCTATCAATTTGTCCATCTTTTCCGTGGCGGATACTATCCTTCCAAGCATCTCTCTGTATTCTTTATCTAGACATTCCTGGTCATCCTCTATAACTTCGGAATATCTTTTTATGGCTCTCAGAGGTGCTTTAAGGTCGTGCGCCAACGAGTAGGAAAATATCTCAATTTCTTTGTTTGCCACCTCCAATTTTTCCGTTCTCTTTTTAACCAGTTTTTCTAGATGTTTTTTATATTCTTCTAACTTGAGCTTGTTGGTCTTTCTTTCATGTATGTCTCTGGCGATCACCAAAACTTCTATCAATTCGTTATCGTGACCTAAGATAGGCGTATGGGTCTGTTCGAACCATCTGTAGCTTCCGTCTTTACATCTAAATTTGAATTCAATAGAGGACGGTTCGCGTGTCTGCAGCATTTCCTTAAATTTTTTTGATGCTTCAAGCCTGTGGTCTGGATGGACGAATTGATAGTTCATATCCCTGCCGACGAAGTCGTCCTCTCCCCACCCGGTCAATTCTTTCACCGACTCACTTATGCTTGTGAATTTTCCTTCGTTGTCCACCGTTATCACGATATCGGCGGCATTCTTTAAGATCGATTCATATCTTCGTTTGAATATATCATCGGATACGCCAGGATCATTTAGATGCTCTTCGTTTTCAGTATGCCCTTCGTTTTCCATATATGATTCCCTCTAAAAATCGATATCAAAGATTGGTTCTTTTATAGTGAATTATTATTTTTTTATATATATTTTATGGTAATAAATGGATGAATGAATGACATCGGCGATTTTAGGAAAATAGTTAAAACATAATCATCTATCCCCTGACATGATGAGATTGATAAACGAGGAAAAGGCACACCTGGTCATCCCGTTCGCCGTCGTATCGGTTTCATTTGCAGCCATCTTCATCAGATTATCCGATTCTCATCCCGTTTCCATCGCATTCTACCGCATGCTTTTCTCAACGGTGTTATTGTTTCCCTTTTTCATCAAGAACCGTAAGGAGATATCTAACTTCGATAGGAAGCAGTGGTTCATCTTGATCACCACCGGTTTACTTTTAGCGGTTCACTTCGCATCGTGGATATCTTCTCTGAGCTACACTTCTGTTGCCTCTTCGGTTGTCCTAGTGACCGCTCATCCACTTGTGGTGTCTTGGATAGCGGGCTGGCATCTGAACGAAAAAACCAGTAAAAAAGGATACCTGGCTATCGTGATCGCTTTCGTAGGTATCATAATAATGACCTACTCGGATTATTCTTTCCGGAGATGGTCTCTCTTCGGAGATCTTCTGGCGATCATCGGCATGCTGGCTGTCGCCGGCTATCTGATCCGAGGTAGGGAGATGAGGCAGAGGATGAGCGTATTTTCCTATTCATTCCTTGTTTACTTGTTTTCCACCCTGTTCTTGGGTGTTTTTACCGTTTTCTTCGAATCTCCCTTCAAGATATATCCGACCAGGGAGTATTTACTCTTCATCGCACTGGCACTGATCCCGACGATGTTCGGACACACTTTATATAACTGGGCTTTGAAGTTCGTTAGAGCAAAATTCGTTTCGATCAGCCTCCTCGGAGAACCGATAGGGTCCGCACTTTTGGCTTTTTTTATCCTGGAAGAAGTTCCACCACAGCTCACAATCGTCGGTGCGGCGATCACGCTGGTAGGAATATACATCTGTACAAGGTATGATTAGGTGCCAGGTCACCGAGGTGGGCGCTCATCACGTCGACAAGGACCCCAGGTTCCTTCTCGACCCCGCTGCCCATCGAGCATCGGTAGTCCATGGTAAGACTGCTCCCTTCCGGGCCTGGCCCACTATCCATGTTAAAGCCGAGGAAGTACAACCCTCCGGTTGACCTCCAAGACACCTCCGATCCCGAAGGACGAGGTCTCATCGTCAAAACCTGGCTCATCGACGGGATGATTACGCCGTCCCCGGCGGTCACCCCCGCATATCGACGTTTTCGGTGTATAAGGGCACGCCGACCGCCCCGGTTAGACCTAGCAGAGCACTCTATCCCCACGTGGTATATAAGTTTTTTATGATTGATTTTTCCTACCTTCCACGTAGTTGTTCCCCCCTGACCTGTAGTAATCCACCACTTCCAACCCGCTTTTCTCTACTTCATCCCTCAATTCATCTAGAGTGTACAAACGATAGTACCGATCGACAACTTTACCATCATCCCTGTGCCAGGGAACAACGACTTCCCTCTCATCATCATTTAAATCCCACCTATCCAATTCCCTAGCCCAAGAAGAAACCAGCACTCTACCACCCTCTTTCAACACTCTTCTCACCTCTCTCAGACTTTTTCCACTGCCCTCGGACAGGTGATGGATAGCCGCCACGTAGATCACGTTGTCGAAGGAGCCATCTTGGAAGGGCGGTTCTTTCACATCTCCCCTCACAAAGTCGGAATCCATCTTTTCCGAGGCGATCTTCAACAGGTTACGAGAGGCATCCAGCCCGACAGCGTCCAACCCCATCTCACGGGCAATGGACGTATGCCGCCCGTTCCCGCACCCCATGTCCAGTAAAGAACCGGTGCACCCTTCTAAGAACTCCACAACCTCATCCCAAGGTCTATTTCTGGTAAGATCGAAGTGTTCTGCGATCTCGTCGAAGGTCTGGCTCGCCCTTTCTACGTCCTTCATACGGATCTAATATATCGGGATAAAATTTATAACCTCTGCTATTTTTCAAGGATGAAATGAATATTCTTGAGATTGGTTTAGTGTTTACAATATGTCTTATATTGGCCTTGTTGACGTATGCAAAGGGTATGCTGAACCTGTCCGGTGCTGCCGCTGCATTCATAACAGGTGTTATCCTCGGCATCCAGGGAGGCATATTGTGGATATTACTTCTTCTTTTATTCCTTTTCAGCGCTTTCTTAGCCACTAGATATAAATTTTCGTATAAAGAGGAAAAAGGTTTTCAGGAAGGTATCAAGGGGGAAAGAGGCGCTCGAAACGTACTGGCTAATGGGTTGATACCACTGGCGATAGCTCTATTCCACCAACCGATGTATTATGATAACATACTCGGGATCGGTTTCATCCCTCATGATATCGCAACCTTCTTGTTCATCACATCGGTAGCGAGTGCTGCTTCAGACACCCTGGCTTCCGAGATGGGCATAGTATCGGACAAAGTTTATCTTATAACTGATCTCAAAAAGGTCAAACCAGGGACCAACGGAGGGGTTTCCCTTCTAGGCCAGTTCTGGTCCTTTTTCGGAGCGCTTTATACCTTCGCCGTGGCTTACACCTTGTTCGGGTTATTGGAATACAGCAGTATGAGCACAAGATGGATAATGTTCGGGATCACCATGTCTTTCATCAGCTGTCAAATAGACAGCGTGCTCGGAGCGACTTTAGAGAGAAAAAATATTATAGGTAAGTCCACTGTAAACATGGTTGCGATAATGACAACCGTGATAACAACGGGATTGATAATATGGCTGATAAATTTATGATCATAATCTTCGACGGCATCGGAGACCGACCGGTAAAAGAATTAGATGACAAAACACCGCTAGAAGCTGCCAAAACTCCCAATCTAGATAAGGCGGCAAAGAAAGGCATAAACGGTTTGATGGACACCATAGCACCCGGGATAATACCCGGAAGCGATACCGGTCACCTAGCAATCTTGGGTTACGACCCCTACGAAGTTTACACGGGTAGAGGTCCCTTCGAAGCAGCAGGTATCGACCTCGATTTGAAACCCGGCGAGGTAGCTTTCAGATGTAATTTCTCCACCATGGAGGACGGAAAGATAACCGACCGCAGAGCGGGGAGGATAAAGGAGGGTACGGATGAACTCGCTGAAACGATCAATGATATAGATCTAGATGTCGATTTCATATTCAAAGAAGCGGTGGAGCACAGAGGAGTTCTGGTATTGAAAGATCCGGGTCTCGGACCCTCCGTATCAGACGTTGATGCCCACGAATGCGGTATACCGCCTCACAAAGCAGAAGCACTAGAGAAAACTGAGGAAAACAAAAGAACAGCCGAGATACTCAACGATTTCACGGAGAGATCATACCGTGTCCTAAAAGACCATCCAGTTAATAAAAAAAGGATCGAAGAAGGTCTGCCTCCGGCTAACATAGTACTCCCGAGAGGTGCTGGAGCGGTACCACATATAACCCCGATCCAAGAAAAGCACGACCTCCACGGAGCTGCGATAGCAGGTATCCCCCTAGTCAGGGGAGTGTGCAAGCTGGCGGGGATGACACCTATAGATGTGGATGGAGCAACCGGGGGACTAGATACCGATATAAGAGCGATCTTCTCCAACGCCTTAGAAGCACTGAGATCTCATGACTTCGTTCTTGTCAACATCAAAGGTCCAGATCTCCTAGGCCACGATGGTAAAGCGGTGGAAAAGAAAGAATTCATGGAAAATATCGATAAAGAACTCGATGAACTCATTCAATTAGATGATGTCTACTGTGTTTTCACCGGCGACCATTCCACTCCGGTATCAGTGAAAGACCACAGTGGAGACCCTCTGCCGATAACGATATGCGGTAGAGAAGTCCGAACCGACGACGTAGAAGAGTACGGGGAGAGGTCCTGCGCAAAGGGAGACCTGGGTCGTATCAAAGGTACTGACTTGTTGAATATACTTTTAGACCTGGCGAAGAGGGGAACGAAGTTCGGTGCCTGAATCTACTTCTTGTAACCGATATTTCTCAGTAACTCATTTCTCCATTCTTTATCTTCTTCTTTTTCGACTCCCACGGTTGGGCTGCCGTCTATGACACCTACTATACCCCTTCCACCGTCTTCTTCAGCGACTATAACTTTCAAAGGGTTAGCCGTGGCGCAGTAGACGGTACAGACTTCCTGGACACTCTTCACCCTGTTCAAAACATTTATCGGATAACAGTCCTCCAAGATGATCACGAAGCAGTGTCCGGCGTTGATCTTCCTTGCGTTCTTCACCGCTAGGTCCATGAGTTTATCGTCCGTCCCGTCATATCTGACGAGCCTGTTCATCGATGCCTCACAGAATGCAACTCCGAATTTGATCCCGGGGATCGCTGAAACCAGGGCTTCGTAAACATCCTCTACCGTCTTGATAAAATGACTCTGACCGATTATCACGTTCATCTCTTCCTCTTTTTCTATCTCTACGGTTTTCAATTCCATGATATCCCGTTTGTTGATTGAAAAGCAGATTAAAAAGGTTGCTGTTAGACCATGCTCAAACCCTAGTGATGTACTCCTTTGATTTCGCCAACAGTAAAAATATGACAGAACCTAGTGCATCGAACAATACGTCATCTAAAGCTGCGAATCTGTGTGGTACGAAGGATTGATGAAATTCGTCGCTCAGAGCGTACAAGAGCACAAGTAAAAATGTGACATAGTAAACATCGAAGTTCAGTTCACCAGGATATTTTATCAAGGTCATGTAAACAGATAAAGTTAGTCCGAAGTAAAGCCCGGCGTGTCCAATCTTCTCAAAGTAGGGTACTCCGGCGGATGCCTCCGCTGCTCCCGGCGGCTCGGATTGTGATGATAGATAAAATATCAGCGCGGCATATACGACGGTCAAAAGCAAGAAGAGATAAAAAACCCTGTAGTCATCATGATCCACCATATTTTCCCTCGGAATTTCACAGATCTTCTCCACAGTAAGGACAGCTCTCCTGATCGCTGTAGGTCATCTTACGGCAGTTTGGACACGTTATCCTTTTCGCCTTTTCCATGTCTTCGAGAGCTTCGTCGATCTTAGCTTTCTTTTTCACTTCCGCCCCACAGTTAGGACACTCGTCAGCACCTTTCAACAGGGCACCGCACTCTTTGCAGTAATCGTCGAGTTCTTCTTCTTTTTCATCCAATCCCTCCGTACTGACCCGTTTACTCTCTTCTAATTTACTTCTCCACCACATTAGGGAAACAAACAATCCGAACAACAAAATCGGGGATGTTAAACGTAAAACGAAGATGTTGGTGTAGGATGTTCTTTTCGAGATCGTGAAAGGTCCGAACGTTTCATTTGTAGAATACCAAGTCGTGTTGCTAGATTCGTTTACCCTTAAACTGAATCTATGAGAATATTGCCTTTCATCAAGATCCAACACTTTGTAGTACTGGCCGTTAAGTTCCTCCATCTCGTAACTATCTATTTTTTCTTCTAAAGTTACATCACCTGACTGATAAGATAGATTTAAGAAAACGGTATAATTTGTTGTTTCCATATCATGAACGTCTATGGTGAAGTTGAAATCCGTATTTTTATCGCCGTACACCTGATCCACGGTACCGTTCTGTAGGTGATCACTTTCCAACACATTTGGTCCTTCTGAAAACAGTATATTTACGTGGTTTACGGTACCCACTACGTTCACCAATAGTATCGCAATCAGGCCTGCTATCAGTATCTTCTTGATGCTCCTCTCTTTATAGAAAAAATACGGTACAGCGATTGTCATCAAAGCCAGCAAGATGTTGAATAGGCATAGGTTCAAAAAAACTATAACCGGGATGACCAAAACAAAAAAGATCGTCCCTACGTAGATCTGTACAGCATACTTACTCTCAGGGACAGATTCGACTTTGTCTTTTAGTAATTTAAGATTAGCCTGCAGGTCATCCATGTTAATACTACCGTTTTGTACATCTTAATAAATGGTCAGATATAACTTTTTGCCGATATATAATTCACTTGAACTCGTCTAGGTCGTAGCTTTCATACTCTTGGGTCTTCGGTTTTTTTGTTAGTAGATAATACGGCACTGCGATGATAGAGATTATAATCACAGTTACAACCATCAGGACCAGTAAGATCAAAGCTGATATGCCCAGTATGACCGCGATATATACGAGTACCTCGAAAATATACAGTAAAAAGATCAGGGCAAGAACGCCCAAAATCAAGCCTACGATCACGTAGAGTGCTTTCTCCATATTTTATCCGGCTAGAATTTTATGTTTACTCCGCCGCCGCTTCCCGAGGTGTTGTTACTCGGTAAGTACGGTACTAAACTAGCTGCCAGCTGAGGTAATGTCATGCTCTGGAGTATGACCTTTCCGGGCCCTCGGAGCGTCGTCACAAAGAGGCCTTCTCCAGAGAACAGCATGCTTTTGACGTTCCCCGTCCTCTGTATATCGAAATTTACAGTTTTTTCCCATGCCAGTGCGTGACCTGTGGATACTTTCAGTACCTCTCCTTGTCTAAGGTCCTTCTCGATGAAATCTCCGGCGCCGTGGATGAATACCTTTCCGTTTCCGTGCATATGCTGAAGGATAAAGCCTTCACCGCCGAAGAAGCCGCTTCCCAACTTCTTTTGGAAGCCCATGTCCATCTCTACCGTGTTCTCCGCACATAGAAAACCATCTTTCTGGACCATATACTCCTTACTGCCGGGTATCACTTCTAATACCTTTATTGTTCCTGGAGCATTGCCGCCGAATGCGACTATACCTGTCCCTCCGGTAGTTGTGAACTCGGTCAAAAAGAACGACTCACCGGTCATCTTCCGTTTTAATCCTTTGAAAAATCCTCCACGTGCTTTCGCTTGTATATTGACATTGCCGGTCATGTAAACCATGGCTCCGGCTTCACCGTAGATCATCTCTCCGCCGCCTATCTCCAGTGCCGCTAGTTGAAGATTGTTACCATATATATTGTATTTCATAGAGGATGATGGGTGGTATTATAGATATATTTTACTAAATCACTTGTTTACCGTTCTTGTAAACTTTTTCAACTAGATTTACGCCGAAATGGTATCCTAGATGAAGGTGATTTGGTATGTCCAGTATGAGGAAATCAGCTGTTTTACCCTTATCTAATAC
Source organism: uncultured Thermoplasmata archaeon (assembly GCA_964535805.1). Classification (GTDB taxonomy): domain Archaea; phylum Thermoplasmatota; class Thermoplasmata; order Halarchaeoplasmatales; family Halarchaeoplasmataceae; genus CAZHUM01. The sequence goes on along the minus strand of CAZHUM010000010.1, from coordinate 28,632 downwards.
ACCTCTGTCTGTTCTCCCTACAGCGTGAGCGGCGTTAACCGTTGCCGCAGTCAGTGCTTCCCCGGGCGCCATCTTCATCTGCAGGCATGCGAGTGTTATTATCATCTGCATCGACTCCGTCCAGCAGTTCGGATTGAGATCAGTAGCTAGAGCTATCGGGACACCCGCGTCTATCATCTTCTTTACAGGTGTGTACTGGTCGTCCATGAGCATGAAAGGTGTTCCCGGCAGTGAGATGGCTATCGTTCCGTTCTTGGCCAACTCTTTGATATCTTTGTTATTCGTCTTTACAACGTGCTCACAGGACACGGAATCGAGTTCTGCCGCCATGGGGGAACAGCCTATATTTTCTATCTCGTCCGCATGCACTTTGAGCCCTAGACCCGATTCTTTGGCTTTAGAGAGTAATCTGCGGCTTTCTTTTGCATCGAATACACCCTTCTCACAGAAAACGTCGCAGTACTCCGCTAGATTTTTTTCTGTTATCACGGGAATGACTTCTTCGATACAGTAATCGATGTAATCCGCAGTGTTCTCGAATTCGGGAGGTAGTGAGTGAGCGCCCATGTATGTGGGGATAAGATCGATAACATGCTCTTGGTCCATCTCTTTGATTACTTCCAAGCATTTGACTTCATTCTCCAAGTCCAAACCGTATCCGCTCTTTGCCTCGGCGGTGGTCGTACCGTATTTGAGCATGGTGTCCAATCGCTTTTTCATCTCTTTCTTCAACTGCAGCTTGGATGCATCTCTCGTGGCTTTTACCGTTCTGAGGATACCCCCACCGGCTTCTAGAATTTGCATGTATGTCTTGCCTTTAATCTTCATGAGAAGCTCGTCTTCCCGTGAACCTGCGAAAACGAGGTGGGTATGTGGGTCGATGAAACCGGGTACGATTGTTTTCCCGGATGCATCCACTATCTTTTCTGCATCGTATTTTTCTTTTAATTCTCCTGTTTTACCAACTTCTGCTACGATGCCATCATTGACGGCAACAGCACCCTTTTTTATCAAACCCGTTTCCGCCATCTCATCCTTGACCCTAGGCCTATCTGGACCCTTCATGGTGTGCAGTTCGGAACAGTTGATGACGAGTAAGTCGATCTCCATGATATCTATATTCTAAATTCAGTCGGGGTATTTATGATTCACTGAGAGAAATTCGAATATCCTAACCCATCAATCCAGCACGTAGAAGTAGATAAAGAATATCACGCCTAATACCATGGCGATGACAGCCCAGATCTGAGCGAATGTCATCAGCAGATACAGTTTAGCCTTCTTTTCCGGTGTATCGAAGTACCGCTCTATCAATTCTTTCAAATCAACCGCCCTGCTCTTCCTTTCTTTCCATGATGGCTTTGATCTTCTTCCTTCTGAAGAAGTCCTCCCTTTCTCTTTCCTCTATCTGCCTTTCTATGTACTTGATGGTAGCTTCCAATTTAGGGATATAGATGTACTCTAGTGAATTGACCCTTCGCTTGGCTTTCTCGATCTCGTCCGCTAACCTGTTCAATTTACCTTCTACTTCTGCCAGTTGAAGTGCTACCTCTAGAGAATCTCTGAACTTCTCCACCGCTTCGTCCAATTTTACACTTGTTTGGGCATAGCCGTAGAATTTATCTTCTGGAATTTCTGGTTTCAACGAGGGGACGCTTACACCCATGATATTTTCGGACTCTATTTCCACTCCATTCATGGCAACGGCACCGTCAGCGATCGATTCTATCTCAGTTTTTCCCATTATCATCTGGGCATCGGTCAAGAGTCCATAACTCTCTTCCAAAATATCTTCCAGTTCATCTCTTAGATGCTTTCTTCTATCGACTACTTGGAAAAACTCGTTGATCAGCGCATCTTTCTTCTCACTCAACAGATCGTGACCGTTCTCTGCCAGCATCTTCCTTTTACGGATACGCAGCAGGTCCATGCGGGTGGGCTTTACATCCTCTAGCCTTTCAGCCATCGATTAACTCACAAAGATACCTATTATTATATCTTTTTCTATCGCTCTCTCTTTTTGGTAAAAAAATATATAATTCTCACCGTTTAGCATGGACTAAGTTGAAAGTTGACCGCGAAATAAAAAAAGAGGGCAATAATGCGGAGAAAATTCAAAATGATGTATCTTTGGTCGATTGTATTTATTCTCGTTGTACCAATCTTAACAATACAAACACCCTCTGCTGAAGCACAAGGTCTGGACGATTCATGTTGGCCCAGTTTTCAAAACGATGAACGAAATTCTGGATATACTCCGATTTCAACGGAAAGTTATGATGGAAATTCGAAATGGAGATTCGATACGGAAGGTGTAGTGATCGGGTCGCCGTCCATCGGAGAGGAGGACACATTGTATGTAGGAACTTTCAACGGAGATTTTTTTGCTGTATCCAACGGCGGTCTGCTCAAATGGAAATTCAAAGCTGAAGATCAGATACGTACCAGCCCTGCAGTAGCTGAGGACGGGACCATATACTTCGGCTCACGGGATGGTTACTTGTATGCACTGGACGGGGAGGGTTCGCTTAAATGGAAATATAAAACTGACGGATATATCGATTCTTCACCAGTTATCGACGACGATGGAAATATCTATTTCGGATCTTACGACGGTTACGTTTACTCCCTAAGAAGCGGTGGAAGCCTTAGATGGAAATTCAACACGGACAGCGAGGTTCTCACATCTCCAGCTTTAGCTGACGATGGTACGATATACGTAGGATGTTACGATGGAGTCCTTTATGCAGTAGATGATTCAGGTGAACTCCAATGGAAATTCTCGTCGGAAAGAAGGATACAATCCTCCCCCACTGTTGATATCAAAGGCAATATCTACTTCGGGAACAACGAAGGTGTATTATATTCACTCTCACCAGATGGTAAGATGAACTGGAATTATTCCACCGGCGGATGGTTGGCCGCCTCCGCTGCTGTGGACCTAAATGGAAATATTTTCATCGGTTCCACGGACGGATATCTATACTCGTTCAACGAATCTGGAAGTTTGAAATGGAGGTTCGAAGTACCCAGTTTTATTCGTGGGTCCTGCATCGTGACCTCTGATGGAAGGATCCATTTCGGGACCGTAGAAAACGTATTCTACTCCTTGAATATGAACGGTGTGGCCAGGAATAAGTATTACGCCGGCTCTTCGTTTTATTCGTCTCCCATCGTCGGCAGTGACGGGACGATATATATCGTAACAAAGGTAGGGACCATGCATGCTTTGGGCAAGCCAACAGTGTCTCCGGAGACGCCTTCCAGTCCAAATAATATAGCGATAAAATATAAAGATAATTACGTCGAGATCACATGGGAAAACCCGGAGGATAATGGTACTTCACAAATAACACATTACAATATCTACAGAGGAAACAAGACTGGGAGTGAAACCTACAAGTACTCCGTTAACGCTGACGAACTCTCGTTCCGAGATACAACGGTCAAGGAAGATGCAACTTATTCCTACCTGGTGACGGCGGTTAACAGTGCTGGAGAATCCGAACCGAGTGAATCCGCAGAAATTACTACCACGAAACAGAACGATAATGTTCCTGGACCCTTTGGGATCGAACTTAACTTTTTCATGATAGGATTCATGATAATCCTGATCATCATATCGATCAGCACGGTGCTGACGGTCAGGAGGTCTAAACACTACAAAGAACAGATGAAAGGGTTTTTGGACGATAGTGAAATCGATAAACAGCTAATTTTCACCTGTCCACACTGTGGATATATCTCCAAGGTGCCTAAAGATAAGGAGGGACCGATCCGGTGTCCAAGGTGTAAGAGTTGGATACAACCGCCTATCTCGCTCAACAAGCATAAAACTTAATATTTCTTTTCTTATATCGGATTGGAAAAATGGACCGATCTGTAAATAATCAGGGTGGACATACGACTTTCTGCCTCTTCAAGTACAACGAGAGCGAGGTATATGAGAAAGAGGCGAAAAAGATACTTAAGCTTGATCTAGAAGACGGTGAATGGGTCTATTGGGTGAATATATGTGGCATCCACGACAAAGAGAAAATCGAAAAGGTCGGAGAAGAGTTCGGACTTCACCCGTTGGTCGTTGAAGATATTTTAACCACAAATCAAAGACCAAAGATCGAAGAGTTCGACGACTACCTACTGATAGTTCTCAAGAGGATATACTGGGAAGAAGGTTCTAATGATATCACATCCGAACAGGTGAGCTTGATCTTGGGAGAAAACTACGTCATTTCATTCCAGATGAGGGAAGGGGAATTATTCGATTCAGTAAAGGAGAGGATAAAAACTGGAAAGGGAAGAGTAAGGAGAATGGGGGCGGATTACTTGACATACGTTCTTATGGATTCCGTGGTCGATGGTTATTTTGAGACCCTTGAGAAAACAGGTGAGAAGGTCGAGGATATAGAGGGAGATCTCCTTGAGGACCCAAACGAAGATACACTTTACGGAATACATGGCATGAAGCGTTCGGTAATCAACATCCGTAGAGCAGTATGGCCCCTAAGAGATGTAGTCAATACAATCACTCGTGGTGAAAGCGACCTCATCACCGATGAAACCAATATTTTCTATCGAGACATCTATGACCATACGATCCAGGTCATAGATACCGTCGAGACCTACAGAGATATGCTGTCCAGCCTTTTGGACCTTTATCTATCCAGCTTGAGCAACAAGATGAACGAGGTGATGAAGGTTCTGACCATCATAGCGACGATTTTCATTCCTCTAACCTTCATCGCCGGGATCTACGGTATGAACTTCAGCCGTAATTCATCAAAATACAATATGCCTGAATTATACTGGACTTGGGGTTACCCGGTCACACTAGCCGTTATGTTGGTCATCTCGATGATCATGATCATCTACTTCAAAAGAAAGGATTGGTTGTGAAAACAGCCTAATATGGCAGGAATCCTAGAACCACATCCGTTTCGGGAAGAAACTCCCTTTTTTCTCTTTCCTTTTCTATTTTCTCCCTCGTCCAAAATTCGCCTTTTTCGAATTCATCCTTTAATAGTGTTATATCCTCTGGAGATACCGTTACTTTGTACAATCTAACATACTCTACCTCCTCTGGTATGTCCTTGATGAATTCACCTATCTCAGTATATTTCCCAAGCGTACCGATCTCTTCTTTCATCTCTTTCTCCAATGTTTCGTCATAACCGTCTCCCGAAGTTACATGACCTCCCATCACCACACTCCAGTAACCCGGGAAGAAATCCTTGGTGTCGCTCCTTTTAGTCACTAAGATATTACCTTCAGTATCAAAAACGAAGAACATCACAGTCCTGTGCGGTAACCTCTTTTCATGGACTTCAGTTCTTGTTTTCTTTTCTATTATTTCGTTTTCCTCGTTAACGACATCCAGGTATTCCATGTGAAAGAGTAAACCCTCACTACATATAAAAAACATACGATTGCACACACATGCAAACGTTTAAGTAGTTTTATTTTATTTATCCCCTCGAATGGATAAAGACCAACAGGAAGAACCTTTCGGACTGAAGAGTATTTTCCAGGACCTAAAGATAGTCATGAAGTACCGCCAGCTCTTGATCTTGAGCTTTGCTATACTGGTGAGCATGATAGGATTCGGTCTGATCATGCCGTTCCTGCCGGTGTACGCAGCTTTGTACGGCGCAACCGATACACAGGTGGGTCTGATGATGGGCATCTTCGCTATAGTACGACTGGTATCATCTCCCGTTGGTGGTTGGCTCGCTGATAAGATCGGTAGAAAACCACTGATGGTCTTTGGAATGTTCCTTTACACTGCGGTCATGTTCTTGTTCGGCACATCTGATAGTTTAACTGAACTGTTCATCTGGAGGGGGGCACAGGGAGCTGCTTCCGGATTAGTCTGGCCGGTCGCCATGGCATATATTGGAGATATCGTCAAGGAGAAAGACAGGGGCAAAGCCATGGGTTTGTACACACTTATGTTCGCTACGGGGAACGCGGTGGGTCCCATGATGGGAGGTTTCATCTCTAACTTGTACGGACTTTCCATGCCGTTCTATATCACCTCTCTCCTAGCCCTTTTCAGCGGGTTCACTATCCTGTTCGGAATAAAGGAATCATTCAAGGCGGAAGAAAAAACACCTATAAAAGCGAAAAAGATATCTTTAGACTTTATAAAGAAACCATATACGTACCTAAAGACTATCACTCCGTATTCCAAGACATTTTTAGGTATCTCACTTGGGTCCTTCACCGTTTTCTTTGGATTGGCTGTTATATATCCGATGCTGCCTCTTTACGGTACCAATGTTTTGGATATAAGCAACTTCCAGATAGGGATTTTATTCACGGTGATGGGTATCGTCCAGATGATATTTATGTTCCCCTCTGGAAGTCTTGGGGATCGGATCGGTAGAAAGAAGATGATAGTCGCTGGTTCTATCATCTCAGCTATATTCAGCGGTGCGATAGTTTTGGCTCTGGGGTTCTATTCGCTTGTTTTCATCATCATCTTCTACACGATCGGTAGATCTATCGCACGTCCATCTATACCGGCTCTCGTTACATCATTGACCCCCAAACGGAACAGGGGGAAGGGCATGGGTATCTACACGTTCTTTCAAAACCTTGCGTGGGCGGGAGGTTCCTTCGTAAGTGGGATCATCTCTGACTTGTATGGACGACAGGATCCATTCGTCTTCGCTCTGGTAGTCGGACTTCTAGGTGCTGTCATCATTATCCTAACAGTGGAGGAACCAGATGGTTTTGAGGAATGAATAGATTCGGATTACATTTTTATATTATTAAGAGATGTAGGATATCATGGGAGACCAAGTAGCTAAGGTCGTGCTCCTAGGCGACGGAGCGGTCGGTAAGACGTCTTTGGTGAGACAGTTCGTTGAACAGAAATTCGATGACAGGTACATCACATCCATAGGGGTAAACGTGAAAAAAAAGAACCTGGATGAGCTGGATATAACCTTGATGATATGGGACCTTTACGGACAGAAATTGAACACCAAACTACATCAGTCCAATTATTCGGGTTCCGAGGGGGCTATTATCGTGTGCGACCTCACCAGGAGAAGCACGTTGGAAAATATGGATCATTGGATAAATGACCTTTATTCCATTACCGGACCTATCCCGATAGTTGTTGTCGGAAATAAGGTGGACTTGATCAATGATTTCAATGCCTGGTTCAGTGATGATGAGAGCAGTGAACAACGGTTTCACGAGTACATGAAGGAGCATCATACGGAGGTCATAAACTACTACGAACAAGTATTCGAAAAGATACCCGAATTTTCAATCATAAAAGATGAAGACCTGCTCAGATGGACAGAGGAAATGAAAGAAAAATACGATATCAAGATTCCTTATTTCTTAAGCAGTGCCAAAACTGGAGAGAACGTAGAAAAAAACTTTTTGACCTTGGGAAAGAAAGTTAAAAACAATATGAAGGAGTTATGAACATGACCGAACTTGTTTCTATGCCGACGAAGATCATTCCTTATCTGAGGAACACGATCAAGCAGACCAGCGGGAGTAAAGAAGCCGATTTTGCCGTATATCAACTCGGTAGAGAGTGGGGTAAAGATACCGCAAGGGTATCCGGCCAGAAATGTGATCTGGATGACCTGGCTAAAAGTACTATCTTGACCGCGGTACATTCCGGAATAACGAATATAGAGATAGAAGTTACAGATACGATCAGGATTAAACCATACAACAAAAAAGTAGACGATGATTACTTCATAGCGGGGTATCTATCCGGTGTTGTGACGGAATTCTTAGATACGCAGTATATACCCAAGATGGATGGAGATGAATTTCTACTCATAGAGGCCGACGACAAGATAGAAGAAGAATTGTTCAAGGGTATCGATCAAGAAAGTAAAAGGGCTATATCCATGGGCAACCTTGAAGAGGGAGAATCTTATTTGATAATAGACGACGCGAAGATGTCTCCGATCACCTTCAATATATTCTTGGATACCGTCGATAAAGGCGTACCAGGTCTTTGCTTCACCAGGGTCTTTCCACCAAAAATAGAGGAGAAGTTCAGGGATTCTGATTTCCCGATATTCTGGTTGAGTACCATCGATGGTGCCGAGAATATTAACACACTTAAACCGGACAATTTTCAAGAGAGGATGATCAAGATAATCGAAGCATTCCTTAAAGCTAGAGGCGGGATAGTGATGCTTCACGGCATAGAGTTCTTACTTACCCACAACGATTTTGATGATGTGATCAATTTCTTACAGAAGGTGAGTGATACCACGTCGGTCAACAAAGGGGTGTTTTTACTTTCCTCCGACCCAAAGGCCATGGATGAAAAAGACTTCAGCAAATTGAAATCGAATTTAAATATGTACGATATCTAGATGTCCTGAGATTTCATATCATGACTTCTGACTCTTCCTTTTAGAGTAGTACTTGATACCCAGGTCTTCGTAACCTCGTTTTTCGAAGAATTCCATGGACTCCGGGTTGTCCGGTTCGATGAGAGCCGCCCATATCTTGAAACCTTTCTCCTCGAATACCTCCTCTAGCTTGTTCACCAGTTCAGTGCCGATGCCCTGATCTCTGTATTCTTCATCTACTGCCAGTCTGTTTATCCATCCCTTCCTCCCGTCATCTGTACCCACTATTATGCCTATTAATTTATCACCATCATAAGCCCCTACCCAGTACTCCGGCTGTTTTCTGATTTCTTTTGCTAAGTTTTCTCTTGTGTCACGTCCTTCCGGTTTGTAAGGCAACCCGCACTCATTCCATAATTCTAATATTCTTTCATACTCCGAAATATCGGGTGTTTCATATCTCATATTTGTCACCAATCTTTGATCTGATCTTTTATGAATTCGAAATATCTTATTTAGGTTTAAGATGGATTACATCTCCAGATATAACTTTTTTCCCACTTTCTAATACTAATCGACCTTTATCATCTACATCTTTTACTGTTCCATAGATGAATCCAGATGTGGTCTCTATTTTCACCTTTTTCCCAATAGTTGATGAGTATTTTCTATATATGGTTAGTGATTCAATTGAATCATCGTAAAAATATTTTAATATCGATTTAATCAGATCGATCTTTTTTATATTTTCATCGGTCACTGATGATAAGGAGATACTAGTTTCTAAAGGTCTGGATTCCAAATTGATACCAATTCCAACTAGAGCCTTTTCCCTCATAACTTCGATAAGTATACCACATATCTTCTTATCCTCGACTAGAACGTCATTAGGCCATTTTAAAGCTGGAGAAATACCAACATCATCTAACGCCCTCGCAACTGCTACGCCGGCCCTAATGGAAAGATGGGGATCATACTGCGTACAGATAGTAAAATACAACCCTCCTCTCGGAGATAACCATCCTCTTCCTTTTCTTCCTTTACCGGATGTTTGTACATAAGCATGTACAACGAAATCTTCCTCTCTATTTTCAGCTAGTTTTTTAGCTACATCATTTGTTGAAGTGGTCTTTTCTAGTCTGTATATCTTCGTTAGACCCACCTCACATGGATGTAGTGATCGTACTTTACGAATATGTTAACCATCATATCACGCAAGCAAACCTATCAATATACCGGCTGCGGTGGCTGAGCCTATAACACCAGCGACATTTGGACCCATGGCGTGCATCAACAGATGGCTGCCTGGATTTTCTTTTTGACCCATTTTTTGCACCACCCTAGATGCCATAGGTACAGCTGAGACTCCTGCGGCTCCGATCATAGGGTTGATCCTCCCTTTTGATAGCTTATAATATATCTGTCCGAATAAGGTTCCGCCAGCAGTGGCAGTTGCAAAGGCGAAAACCCCTAATAAAAGAATTTTTAAAGTTTCAAGTTGGATGAATGTATCCCCCCTCATGAGAAATCCAATGCCAAGTCCTAACATGATCGTAGCTATGTCCATCAGTGATCTTCCCCCTGTATCGGATAATCTATCCATAACGCCAGATACTTGGAATAGATTTCCCAGCATCAGCATCCCGACTAGTGGTAAAGCATCGGGAACTATCAAACCGACTACTATAGTGACACCGATAGGGAAAAGAATCTTTTCCAACTGACTAACCTCTCTCATCGTACCCATCTTGATTCCACGCTGCTTTTTGGTTGTCAGAGCTTTTATTATCGGGGGCTGGATGATAGGAACTAGTGCCATATATGAATATGCAGAAACAGTTACAGCAGCTATTATCTCGGGACGATCTCCAACGAGTCTAGTGGCTGCGTAGATAGCAGTTGGACCGTCAGCACCACCAATTATACCGATAGATGCTGCGGCATTTAGGTCAAAACCAATTATTACTGCAAGACCAAGAGCCAAAAATATACCTATCTGTGCTGCAGCACCGAGTAGAAACGTTTTTGGGTTTGCCAGCAAGGGTGAAAAATCTGTCATGGTACCGATACCAAGGAAGATTATTAGAGGTATTATTCCGGTTGCGATGAGTTCGTTATAGATGATATACATCAAACCGGGTCCTATATCAGTACCAGGTCCAGCTGTTATGCCAGTCAATGGAAGATTAGCCATAATAACAGCGAACCCGATCGGACCTAGTAAAAGAGGTTCCATTTTTTTAGCTATTCCCAAATATATCAATAATAGGCCCACGCCGATCATAACAATACTCTGCCATGTCAGTGCAAGTAACCCGATCTCGAACATTTAACGTCCACCCCTTGAGTGTATCGCAGCAACGATAGCCACCACTTTTTCTTTCTCGTCATCTTCCTTACTCACAAAAAATTTGTTGACTATATATCCGAAAAAATACGTGCTCATAGTGAGGATAGTCAAAGTAATGAAAACGACGCCTAAACCTATCAAGATCACTTCTAGAGTGTTCATGTTATCCTACCAACGTTGCGATCTGATCGCCCTCTTTAACATCCTGGCCCTTTTTGACATGGAGGGTTTTTATAGTACCATCCTTGGGAGCAGGGATATCGTTCTCCATCTTCATAGCCTCTAAGATAGCTATGGGTTCACCTGCATTGACTTTGTCACCAGTATTTACTTTTAAGTCTATAATAGTGCCAAGCATAGGTGAGTTGATCTGTATCTCCTCGCCAGATGGTTCAGATTCTTTTGATTTGCTTTTGCCTTTTGATTTCGAAGGACTTTGTCCATCTGGAAACAGTACTGAAACGCTGTATTCTTTTCCGTCGATGATGATTTTTTCTTCATTCCTCATCTTCACCCTATAATATTTACCATCGACTCTGACTTTTCCTTCATACGGATACTCGATACGTGGTACGACTTCTTTCTCTTCAGCTTTCTCTTCTCCTGGTTTTTCAAGTGGCAGTTGGTCAGATGTGAATTCAGCTTCAACTTCACCTTTTAAGAATTTCAAACCAATATCTGGGTAGATAGTGTATGTAAGTACGTCCTCGGGCTTTCTTAAAAGTCCCATATCTTCTAGTTCATCTTTCTTTTTCTTGTATTCTGGTTCCAAAAGACTTGCTGGTCTTTCATCGATTACTTGATCTTCCCAATCAGGACCGAGGATCTTTTCGTACATCTCTTCAGATATCTCACCTGGCGGTCTACCGTACATACCTCTGAAATATTCTTTAGTGGGGTTAGTGATCCTTTCATATCTGCCGAATTTTACATTCATCACAGCTTGAGTTCCTACGACTTGTGACGTTGGTGTTACTAGAGTCGGATAACCAAATTCCTTCCTAACTTTTACAACTTCTTTTAGAACGTCATCATACTTATCAGCTGCACCCTGTTTTTCCAGCTGACTGACCAAGTTCGAAAGCATCCCACCGGGTATCTGATGCATGGTTACAGAAGGATCTAGTCTTAAAGCTTGGCTACGATGAAGGTGTCTGTATTTATCCCAGATCTCATTGAAGTATTCTCTGATTTCCATCAATAATTCCATGTCATAATCTGTATCGTATTCTGTATCTTTAAGAGCTGCAGTTACCGATTCCGTTGGAGGCTGACCTGTAGCACCGGTTAGAGATGAAATCGAAGTATCTAAGATATCTACACCGGCTTCGCAGGCTTTCATGTAAGCCATGCCTGTCATACCAGACGTGTTATGGCTGTGTAAGTCGATGGGTATCTTTATCCCAGCGTCTTTACATCCTTTGATTATATCGTAAGCTCTGGTTGGGGAGATCATACCGGCCATATCTTTTATACAAAGAGAATCACACCCCATCTTTTCTAATTCTTTGAAGTCTTCAACGTAACGTTCTACGGTATGAACAGGTGATATGGTGTAACACAAAGAGCCCTGGACGTGTCCTCCCACTTTCTTTGCTGTTTCGATAGGAACCTTCATGTTACGCAGATCGTTCAAAGCATCAAAGATCCTGAAGTTGTCACAGCCGTTCTTGTAAGCTAATTCTATAAACTTCTTGACAACGTCGTCCGGAAAGTTCCTGTATGCAACTATATTCATCGCCCTTTCCAGCATCTGTAAAGGGGTGTTGGGAAGGTGTTCGCTTAAAGTGTTGAGCCTTTCCCAGGGATCTTCATTTAGATATCTAATACATGCATCGAATGTAGCACCTCCCCATACTTCCAAAGAGAAAAAACCCACTTTATCCATCTTATCGCAAATCGGAACCATGTCTTCTGTTCTTAATCTTGTAGCTAAAACAGACTGATGCGCATCTCTCAGTGTCTGGTCATGTAATTGAACCATTTTTTTTCTCCTAATAATTTAAGATGTTTTATTCAATATAACTTAACTTATGACTTCACTTCATTTGGTTAAAATATGTTATATTATAAAATGTTTTATATGGGAATTCTTTAAAAATTCTGATTTTTACCAAAAATCCCCACATGATTTAAATACAATTTGAAGATGGGATTTTTGTGGTGCAGATGGCAGAGGGTAAAAAATTTGCCGTAGAAAAATTCAGGAGTTCGCTTGATAAATTTCTAGAAGGTTATGAGAGAGTAGTAGATGATGTTGAAAGAACACGGATGATAGAAGGAAGTGTTGAAAACGATGAAGCTTTTATAAGTAAAAATGGTGCCTTAGCAACATGGACGCCAGTAGAATCTACCGGTAGAAGCCCAAAAGACACCATGATCGTTAGAAGACCAGAGAGCGAGGATAATATCGATTGGGATTCTCCGAACAACATCCCCCTAGATCCTGAAACCTTCGAGATGGTGCTGAATGATGCGTTGGATACGTTGAAAGAAAAAGATGAAATCTATTTGACGGACAGGATGATAGGTGCGGATCCTGACTGGGCATTACCTACTAGAACTGTTACTGACTTTGCTTTGACCGCTCTATTTACTGACAACATGTTCAGACCGGTTACCGACGATATCGATAGAAGCATCTTTGCCGATGAAGAGTTTGTTCTGATAGCACTCCCGTATGATAAACTCGATAAAGAGAAGTATGAGGGGAGGCTCAGGAAACTGGAAGACGGAACAACATCCGACATGCTGGTCGCCATGGATTTCGATAACAAGATCGGTCTTGTTTATGGTTCCGCCTACGGAGGTTCAGTGAAGAAGTTGATGTTCACCGTTATGAATTATTTGCTTCCAGAGGAAGATATCTTACCTCTGCACTGCTCTGCCAATCAAGGTGAAAAGGGCGACTGTGCACTGCTTTTAGGTCTCTCTGGAACGGGTAAGACGACGCTCTCCGCAGACCCGACAAGGGCACTTTTGGGTGATGACGAACACGGATGGGGGGATGACGGTGTGGCGAACTTCGAGAACGGATGCTACGCCAAGATGATCGACATCGATAAAGAGAAGGAGCCCGAGATATACAATGCGGTCATGCACGAAGACTACTGGAAAGTGCACGGCGCCATAGTCGAGAACGCGATGATGTATCCCGATGGAGAATTCGATTTCTACGATGACCGTCTTACGAAGAATTCCAGGGCGTCTTATCCACTCGTATATTTGACCAACATAAAGGAATCATCAAAAACCGGTCATCCCAAGACTATCTTGTTCTTGACCGCGGATGCCAACGGTGTGATACCACCGATTTCCAAGCTGACCCAGGAGCAGGCTATGCTGTGGTTCTTGATGGGATACACTTCCAAATTGGCTGGGACTGAGACCGGGATAAACGAGCCAGTGTCGGTGTTTTCAAGGTTCTTCGGAGAGCCGTTCATGCCCAGGAATCCCGACGTGTACGCCCAGATGCTCGGCGAGCGGATGGAGAAGCACGGCACCAATGTCTATCTGGTCAACACGGGTTGGACCGGCGGACCATACGGAGAGGGAGAAAGGATCGATATCGACTATACCAGAGCCATGGTGAGAGCGGCTCTAGAAGGCAAATTGGAGGATGCGGAGTTCAAGAAACACGAAACATTCAAGGTGATGGTCCCAACGAAATGCCCGGATGTCCCCGATGACGTGCTCTGGCCCAAGAATGCTTGGAAGGATAAGAAAGCCTACGATGAAAGAGCGGATAGTCTGGCGAAAGATTTCAAGGAACACTTCGAAAAGGCATACAGCGACAAGGGCATCGACGAAGATGTTGTAGTCCAGTGCCCGGGGATGTAGGTCAGTTTATATCCGTTTCCAGCTCGATGTGCTGGGAACTCAGTCTGTACTGCCATATTTCACCGGTGAGACCTTTTGCTTTTCTTCTCTCTAAGACACCGATGTCTTCTAGATCTTCGAGGTACGACACCGTTGTTGCCACTGTGACTCCCACGTAGGAAGCTAGATCACTGGCTTTGGACCATCCTTTTTTCTTCAGTTCCCTCAGAAGGGATGGGACGTGTTTTCTGCCCAGTATCTTCGCGCTTCTGTTGAATTCGTCTAGTTCCATGTTAACGCTCATAATAAAGGTTTAATAATATTAAAATATTGTCCTTTTATTAAGGTTAAATATTTATAAAACTTTAAAATTCTAATAGCTGCACACTAGAATTATCGTAAAAATACAGTGGTTTGTCTGACAGAAGTATTTAAAGGTGTCATACGTAAAAAAACCTACTGGTATATATAAGTATGTTTGGATAATATGGTGTTTAGGGCTATTATAATATAGTAAGATATATATATGACGATATTTTTCGCCATTGTATGGTTTCTGAAATTGAGATGACCAACGCGGGTTTTAAATATCACGGATCATGGGAGAACATCTGTAATTTTGCTAGAAATCTGGAAAATGTTATCAAAAAGTGTGTAACTGCTGAAGATTCCATAGAGAGATATCATGAGTGGAGGCCAAGAGAGGAAGAGGACGATAAAGACCTGAAGGTGAAAACCGCTAAAGAGGCGGTAGTTAGAACGAAAACTTGTGAAAGAGAATTCAACGGAACAAAAGAAGAAATAAGGGATGCGGAATTGGACTTAAAAAAATCTGTTTACGATGTCGAGAACGGTCGAAATCCCGGTGAAGATATTAAAGACGCAACAAAGCACCTTGAGAGGATTTTAGAAGTTAAGTCCATCCAATCGATAAGAAATATGGAAGATACCATATATAAGTGGATTATGCTGAGATTTAATCCCTGCTACTTTGACACGGAGGATTTTTCTGTAAATGTAGAAGGCAAAGATGACGATTACTCTATCACTTTCAACATATCTGATGAAAAAAAGCGTGATGAGATCAAATCCATCTTAAAGGAAGAAGAAAATTAATGATCCAAATTCTGATTTTTTTTGTATTGTGTGCCTCTATATTTACAGGCATTTCAATAGGGGCTTCTTCAGTACCACCGGCTTTCGGTCCGGTCACATCTTCTGGTTCATCCGGTGTGTTAAAATCCGCCCTATTGGCAGGGATAGCCGCTGCTGTGGGAGCCATCCTACAGGGTGGAGGTGTGACTAATACCATAGGTTCTGGTATCATTACAGGTAATATAGAAACCTTACAGGCATTCACCATATTGTTGATAGCATCTATACTGGTCATTGCAAGTGTTATAACCAAATATCCCATGCCTACGGCATTTACTGTTGTTGGTGCAGTTATAGGCAGTGCGTTAAGCTTTGGAAACGGGCTTCGATTATCATCGATTCAAAAGGTGGTGGGATACTGGATATTGATTCCGTTCCTGGCAATAGCGATAGGATACATAATCTCCAAAACTTTAAGATATTTTTTACCTAAAGAAAGTTCTAAAAAACCGATAAGACACCTTACATTGATCATGGGTCTCTTCGTTGCATACAATGCGGGAGCTAACTCGGTAGGTCTTGCTGTAGGTCCACTTAAATCGTTAAATTACTCCATGTTATTTTTGTTACTGTTGGGAGGATTTTCCATACTTATTGGTGCATGGGTATTTTCACCAAAAATAATAGACGCAGTCTCGTTCGAATATTCAAACATAGGTCCTCGAAGGTCCGTGGCAGCGCTTAGTACCGCGGCTATTTTAGCTCAGATCGGTGTGATCTTAGGTATCCCTATATCTTTCAATGAAGCTATAATCGCGTCTATAATAGGTAGTGGCTTGGTCGTTGGAAAATCCAACATCGGCAAAAAGAAGATAGCTTTCACTACCGCTGCCTGGATTGGTGCCTTCTTTCTTGCTGTCGGACTCACCTATCTATTAGGAAATGCGCTTCAATATCTTTTTTAGAGATGATATCTATATCACTTTCACACTCCCCCCTTCTTAAAATATAAGTATATAGTCAAAGATGTTCCTTCCGGATGATAAGAGAACTGTGGAATATTCTTTCAGGGATGGAATCTATACCTGACGACTGGGGCGAACCGTATTTCAGTCAGGCTAATTACTATGATCCACACCCGCTCGATAAAGGCAATTTTCATACCTATGATGGGGCTTTAGATGAGAGGAGCATCTGCTGTGTTGACGGTGGAAATAACAAAGTGTACGAATCGCCCAACAGAACCGTCCACCTTCTCAGAGTTTACTTCAACGTGTTCAAGGGAAAAAAACGTGTCGAACATGTCAATCCATTGAGCTGTTTCTTGACTTCTGAACTGAAAGGGGATGAGATCCATAGTGAGATAAAGCTGGTGGAAGGCGATATACCGATAGAAAAAAAGAGTTACACGACCAGTAGAAAAGACTTGGATGACAACAAGCTGACGAACGTCGGTCACACCGTCAGAAAATATTTGGAATGGGATGCAGCAAGATATGCAGTCGAAGAATATCTGGACGAGGGCGATATCCTGGTCAGGGACGGTGTCTTACAGACGGGTGTCGAAGAAGAGAAAGATTACGCGGATAGGCTTTATCAGAGTGTGAAAGGATCGGGGGTATATCTAGTGGGATTAGCGAAAACATCATCTCTACGAACAACGCGTGGTTATCCGCTTTTGGCTGCGATCCAGTACCTCTCCAGGGATACGGGTCACGAACGATGGTACTACAATCCAATAGCAGATAACGAACATCCGGATCACAAGGGAGATATGTACGTAGTAAAATATCATCCCGATTCAGAGTATGCTTTCAGGACGGAGTTTTACCGAGAACAGGACTGCCCCGTAGAAGATATACTGGGTCATCTCTCTTTTCAAGCACGGGATCCGATCTTTTTGGGGTATCCATACGGTCTCGTGGAAGCGGATCAGAGAGCCAGGGTTACAGATGAAGAAGTGGATTATCTTAAAGGATTGAGTTTGAGCAAGATGGGCGTTTTGACGAAATACGGTGTTAGGAGTACAGATGCCCACGATAGATTGAGTAAATTATAGGTGATGAAAAATGCCGATAGGCCAGATAATAGGTGGAGAGTACGGAGAACTGTGCATCAGACAGAAGAGTGGAAAGGTAATCGAGATAGGCGACCTACTTTCAATAGGAGATATCATCCTCCAGGTCAACGACTTGAGGTATGGTTCACTGATCGAAGACAACGACCTAGCCAGGATAAGCGGTATGGAGCTCGAGGGTTACGAAGAAGTCAGCTTGATGGAGGAGGAAGTGAGGAACTACATCCATGCCAGTGCGAAGCCTTTAGTCCATGTGAAGAACGGTCAGCCGAAGATACCGAAAACATTACCTATGTTTTTTGGAACCGTGGATCGAGTCGTGAAGAAAGATTTCGAGTTCATGGAGAAACCCGATAACAGCTTGTACCTGGGTAAGATCAGAAGCGGCAGCCATACACTGGATGTACCGGTTTATATCAATGGAAAAGAGGCACTGTCTCACCACATCCTCATACCCGCTACGACGGGCCGGGGCAAGAGCAATCTTGTGAAGGTGATGCTGTGGAATCTTATCGATAAGGATTACTGCGGTATACTTGTGATCGATCCACACGACGAGTACTACGGCAGGAACGAGAAAGGAGCAAAAGACCATCCGTCGGCTAAGGACAAGGTACTTTATTACTCGCCTAATCCTCCGGCTGGAGGTTATTCACTCAGGATCAATCTCTCTGTTTTGAGACCCTGGCATCTGAACGGTATCGTGGAGCTTACCGATGCACAGACCCAGGCCATGTACGTTTATTACACGATCTACAGGGGGGATTGGCTTGAGAACCTGTTGATATCTACGTCGGATGAAGCTTCTTCACACGGGATTCACGAATCAACACTGGACGCGTTGAAGAGAAAGTTGGGTTTGACATTCGACCTGAGAGCCGTGGACGGCGGTATTAGGACCATGGGAAATATCTTCGTAACCAACGGTGGGGAGAGCATGATAGAGGATATCGCAAACTCCATCGAGAACGGCTGCAAGGTTATTCTGGACACGAGTTCTATACCCCAGGACAAAGAGCTGTTGATCGCCGGGATAATTACAAGCAAGGTCTTCCAGCGCTACAAACAGTACAAAGAGAGGGGAGAACTGGAAAGTAAACCCACGGTGGGAGTCGTGATCGAAGAGGCACCCAGGGTGCTGGGTGATAGAGCGGGTAGAAACGTTTTCCACAAGATCGCAAGAGAGGGCAGGAAGTTCAGGGTTGGGTTGATCGCGATCACGCAGCTGTCCAGCATGATACCTCGTGAGATATTGGCCAACATGAATACAAAGATCATCTTGGGCAACGAGATGAAGAGTGAGAGGGAAGCGATCATAGGGAGCGCAGCACAGGACCTGTCTAAAGACAGCAAGAATATCGCGAGTTTGGATAAAGGTGAAGCTATAGTTAGTAGTATCTTTACGAAATTTGCAGTTCCCATAAAGATAGACCTGTTCGATGATGTCGTGGATGCAGAGAAAGGAGAAGAGAAGAAGCTGGAGTTCTACGGGTGATCGATTATTACCATATAGAAAATATCTCCATTTTCACTCACCCCCCTTAGTAAACTTTTAAACCCTATTTTCCCATGCCCCTACGATGGTTAGATTCTCTCACATGGCGGACTGTCATCTCGGTGCATTCGGTAGAAATCCAACTTTGAGAGAGTACAATCTGAAAGCATTCGAGAAAGCCGTGAAAGAGAGCATCGAGAGGAAAGTGGATTTTATCATCATCGCAGGTGACCTGTTCCACAACCCACATCCGGATATGGATATCGTTAACAGGGCAGTCCGTGCTCTCATGGAAGCCAGGAAGAAAGGCATAAGAATCTACTCGGTCTACGGTTCCCACGATTTCAACATCTCCAAGGCATCGCTCATCGATGTCCTAGAAAGTGCCGAAGTCTTCCGAAAGGTCGTTCATTACCTGGAGGATGAAGGTAGTCTAGAGCATGTGGACGATCCCAGCGGTGTGTCCATCGCGGGGCTCAGCGGTAGAAAGAACAGGATGGATGCCAGCTACTACGAGGAGTTGGACTTCAAAGAGCCAGAAGGTGACAGCATCTTCGTTTTTCATACGCCGATAGCCGAGCTCAAACCGGTGGATATCCACGAGGAAAAGACGGTACCGCTTTCTTCACTACCTTCCGGATATAATTACTACGCCGGTGGGCACATCCACAGAAAAATCGAAGGTGAAAAAGACGGTAAACCCCTTCTATATCCCAGTGCTACTTTCGGATCTTCATACACCGACCTGGAAAAGGATATAGCCAGGGGATTCTATTTAGTGGATGATTGGGAGTACGAGTATGTTACTATAGACGTGTGTAAATTCCTTCGTATCTCTGTAGATGGCGAAGCTAGAACCTCGGTGGAAGTGGAGGAGGACCTTCTCGAAAAGAGTGGTAAGAATGTAAACGGAGACGTGGTTCTACTAAAGGTGGATGGAACGTTATCCGATGGTGTTCCAGAGGACATAGATTTCAGTGAGATCCGCAGGCGGTTCGAGGAGAACGGTGCCGAGACCGTCTACCTTAACAGAAGAAATTTGGAGGGAAAGGATCTCGAAAGGATTAGTATCAAAGTGGAAGAGGAACATGAAATCGAGAAAAAGTTGATCGAAGAGTACGGCACGCCGGAGGGGGTTTCCGACTTGTTCGCAGGAAAACTTTTAACTCGTCTAAAAGAGGAACAGAAAGAAGGTGAAACGAACACGGATTACAACGACCGGATCTGGAAGGGGGTTTGGGATTTGATCCGTAACATGGAAGAATTTGATGATAAGGATGGCAGAAAAAGTGGGATCCGGTTGGAGAAAACAGAGAAAGAAGAAGTCTCTAGTGAAGAAAGAGAGGGGCAATTCTCTCTCTCCGACTTCGGTGGTGATGAGAAATGAAGCTGCAGAAGATGGAGATAAAGAACATCCGCAGCTATGAAGAGGAAACCATCGATTTCAGCGGCGGTATCCTCCTTTTCCAGGGAGATATCGGCTCGGGTAAATCGTCGATACTGTATTCTCTAGAGTTCGTGCTCTTCGGAGGGACCGAACGTGGTTTCTACGATAAACTGATGCGGCACGGAGCTAACACAGCCAGTGTAAAATTGTACTTCGAAGTCAACGGAGTAGATTACACCGCTTACCGTGAGATCGTTAGGAAGAAGGATACCATCGAAGGAGGCAAGAGTTACTTGGAGAGGGGTGATACCAAGATGGAGCTTTCATGGCAGGAGATGAGAGCTGAGATAGTCGACCTTCTCTCGCTTCACGAGAGTAAGAGAGGAAAGGTGGAAACGTTCCACATGTCGATATACACACCCCAGGAAGAGATGAAGGCTATACTGTCCATGTCCGACGATACAAGGTTGGAATCCATAAGAAAAGTATTCAATCTGGAGGACTACAAGAGAGCCGTGGATAACATTTCGATCGTTAGAAAGGAACTGTCCAACGAAGTCACCAGATTGAAAACTAGAGGGGAAGATATAGATACCGAAAAAGAACATTTAGAAGGATTAAAGGATGAACTGGATGAGAAAAAAGATGAGAAAGTGAAGGTAAAGGAAAACTTGAAGGGTAATACAAAGGAGATGGAAAAGAAAAAGGAGGAGAAGGAAAAACTGGAAGAACTTGATGATGAGATCAAAGGTAAAAAGGTCGAAGGGTCTAGATTGAAGGACAAGATAGAACAGCTTGAAAAAGATCTTGAAGATCTAGAGGAAAGGTTGGATGAGATAAAAGAGGGAGAAAAACAGATAGATGAGTTGGAGAAAAAGAAAGACGAGTATCAAGATCTAAAAAAGAAGCTGGAGCATGTCAAGAAGGAAGTGGATGAGAGGGAATCTAAAGAGAGGAAGATGGATGGATTAAAATCTAGATTGAAGTTTGAAAAGGAAAAATTGGAAGAACTCAAAGAGAAAGGGGATCATCTTGATGAGATCAAGGATGAGATAGAAGATCTAAAAGAAAAAGTAGAAGGGCTGGACGATAAAAGAGAGGGGAGAAAGAAACTGAGAAAAGATATCTCTGAGTTGGATGGTGAGATCATATCGATAAAAAGAGAAAATGAACAGATAGACGAAGAGCTCCAAGAGATGCAGGAGTTAGAAGGAGAGGGGGCTTGTCCCAAATGCAAGCAGGAGATAACAGAAGAGCATATCGACAACATAGTAGCCGAGTTGAAAGAAGAGAAGGAAGGATTGAAGAAAGAACTGGATAAGTTAGAAGAGAAGAAAAATGATCTTAGTAAAGAGTTTGACGAGTTGAAGGAAAAGATAAAAGACCTGGAGAAAAAAGAGAGGGAATTAGAATATAAAAATAACGAAGTCAAACGTATATCCAAAGAGATGGAAGTGAAGGATGAATTCGAGGATAGGGTCGAGAAACACCGTGAGGAATTGGATTCTTTGCAGAAAGAGATAAACGCCTATGAACATACCAAGGAGGACGTTAGGGAGTTGGAGGAAGAAATCGAGGAACTGGAAGAGTCACGTGATGAATACATCAAACTTAAAGAAAAACTCAGCAATAAGGGCGATTTAGAAAAAAAGAGAGATGAAATAAAGAAAACTCTCGACGAGAAAAAAGAGAAACTGGAATCGGTCCGATCTGAAATATCAAAGCTCGAAGAAGATTTTTCATCTGAACGTTTTGAAAAGGTTAAATCTGATTATGAAGCGTTGATCGGAGAGATAAACAAACTGGAGGAGAGGAAAAAAAACCTAACCGAGTATATATCGAGGATCGAAAGTGACATAGTGGATAAAAAAGAAAAGATAAAGTCGATGCAGGAGAGCAAAAAGAAAGGGAAGAAACTGGAAAGACTGAACAACTGGATCAGCGGAGATTTCAAGGAAGCTATAAGGTCCATGGAGGAGCATCGTATGATGCAGATCAACAGGGACCTAGAAGTTTACTTCAAGGAATGGTTCAACGAGATATTGGACGACCCGGACATAAACGCCAGACTGAACGAGAATTTTTCTCCTATAGTGTCGGTCAGGGGTGATGAGACCGCAGTAGATGACTTGAGCGGCGGCGAGAGGACTTCTGTCGCATTAGCTTATAGGCTGGCTTTCAACACCATAATCAAGAAAGAATTGGGATTGAAGAGCAACCTGCTTGTACTGGACGAACCCACAACGGGTTTCAGCCGTGAGCAGTTGACCAGACTGAAGGATGTCATGGAGAAGATCACCGCTGACCAGGTAATCATCGTATCCCACGAGAACGAGATCGCCAATCTAGCGGATTACGAGTACTTGGTTACGAAGGTGGAAGGCATTTCTTCAGTCCGGAGGGTGACATAAAGTCATATCTCAACAGTAATCTTATCTCCCGTTTCTTTGTAAGTGAGAACTTCAGTTTTTGTTGGACCCAGCTTATCCAGCAGATCATCGATCCAGCCCGTGTGACCGAAGGTGTGTATGGGAACGAAATATCTGGGTTCTACTTGTTCGATAAAATCTATCGGTCCAGCCCAGCTTGGAAGCCTTTCGTCCATATTCGAGAAGGCGATGTCCAGCTTCATTTCCTTCAGTTTTTCTAGCACTCTTTCGAAAACTTCTACGTGCTCCTTCCTTTTGCTCTCGTTCCATTCGGGCCAGTCCCATTTTGCCAGGTCTCCACCGTAGTAGATCGTTTTCCCATCTATTTGGATCAGAAAGGCGACTCCTTCGTCATTACTTTGATATGTGTGAACATCGAGATCTCCTACTCTGTAATCTGACTCTGGTGATACTTTGATCGTTTTATCAACGGTACCTATATCTCTATAGACATCGTTAGAGATTACGTAATGAATATCTCGGGCATCTTTTTCAAATTCTTGAACGGTTGATGAAAAATGATCTGGATGTCCGTGAGATATGAATACATACAATTCGTTATCTTCAACAGATTTTTGGATTATGCCCTTGCTCCCCTGTGGCAGATAATTTTCAGAAGGGTAATCGAAAAGGATGATCTTACCATCTAATTCAAGTAGGAAACAACTGTGATGGATATAGGTGACATCGGCTTTCAAATAAAGTCCTCCTAGGTTTAATCCAGACCGAGGATTTCTTTCATCCTCAAACTGTCTCTGTCAAGTTCGGGGGTTTCACAGATGATAGTTATATCGTAATCTTTCTCCTTGAGTACGGGTGCCAGCTGCCTGAAATCCGGCTGGTATTCTTCCAAGTTAAGATGTGATTTCTCCCCTGTCTCGTTGTATTTGATGGACGAAAAATGTGAGTGAAGAGTTCCGGTATGTATGCTCTCGTACTTCTCTAAAAGTTCTCTGAAATCTTCTTCACCCTGTAGTATTCCATCATACCTGGCGTGGTAGTGAGCAAAGTCGAGAACGGGGATGGCAACATCAGTCCGTTTTAGTACCTTCTCGATCTCATCCAGCGTGCCCCAGCTTTTCTTTCTGCCCATCTGTTCCAGACCGATCTTAACGTCCAATCCTTCGTCCTGGATCATATCAGCACATTCGACGACTCCGTCGCCTATTATCTCGGTGGCTTCTTCGCTGGTTCTATCACTGTAGTAACCCGCATGGATGGTGACTACCCAGGCACCCATTATATGGGCTAGACGGGCACTCTTCATAATCCTTCCCTTGCTCTTCTCTATAGTGTCTTTATCGTCTGAATTGAGATTGATATAATAAGGTCCGTGGATGCTCAGTTTGATGTCATTTTCTTTGGCTTCCTCACCGATACCTTCAGCAGTCTCATCTTTCATCCTAGCCCCTCTGACGAACTGGACTTCCATGGCATTCAATCCTCCGTCTCTCAGATAACTCATGCTGTCTTTCGTACCCTTCACTCCGTGAGGTGTGCCCCCCGGTCCTAATCTTATCATGCTGAAGGATTGAACAGGTCACAAAAAAAGGTTTTGATTCGGTAAATTTTATCTCGAAAATCTCAAAACGTTAAATTGATACTGTAAAAACTAATAAATAAAAAATAAAAAGAAAAGGTTTTTGGTTTACTGGAAACCCTAGCGGTTCTCCAGAGCTTTAGTTGGAACTCGTTCCAACAATCTATGGAATTATTTACAATTCCATAAATCACTCGAAACAAGTTCTCGTGATTTACCACCACACAACTATGTTGGTCTTCCAGTTGTCGGCGTTCACATTATCGCTGACCTCGTCTCCTTGCCCACCCGGATAATTGGTCGGGTGATATGAGCCCCTAGAATGTCCCCACCAGTTATACTGAGCATCCACTTCCGGATTGGACGCTTGATTTTCAATACCATATTGTGTATTACCGAAGATATTGTTTTCGAAAACGTTAGGTGTCGATGGTATATCGTAGCAGAAGATGCCTACACCGTTGTTCGTCACGTTGTTCCATGTGATAGACGGTGTACTTCTAGACAGATATATTCCGTATCTTCCGAATCTATCGATGTTGTTGTACCTGACAGTAACAAAATCGGAATCTCTGACACTCAATCCCGTTCTACCGTTGTCTATATCATTCAATTCAACGGTCACGTGTGAACTGTCTTCAATGGTTATAGCGGTAGAATGGTTGTCGATTTCATTGTCAACTATATTTACATCCGAGGATGAAATGATGTGAATGCCGATGTGTGGATCGACCGGTATTGTTGTTCCCAGGGTCTCTCCGCTTGTGAACGAATTGCCTACAATCTCGTTTACACTGCCACTTCCTGTTATCGAATCGAATATTATCGCTCGATGGTTAGTGTCAATTTGGTTGTTAGTGATAGTTGGATTCGATTCTTCGAAAACATAGACACCGAACCCGGTCGCAACTGTGACGAAGCTACCTGAACTTGGATCATAAACGACGGTTCCATAGAGATGCTTTTCTATCAAGTTGTCGTCAACACTGGCATCCGAATTGTTAGAGACCACTCCGTATGCGTTGTATAGTATGTGATTACCAGTTACACTCAAGGGACTGTTCTTGAGGTATACACCGTATCCCTTAGCTTCTATATACGGTAATCCGTAACCGTTCAACCAGATGAATCCAGCCTTAACATCGATCTGACCACTGATCGTATTGTCAGCTATCTGTTCATCAGCAGTTCCCGGGCTGTCCTCACAGTAGATACCGTGTGTGTTATTATGTATGAAATTATGGTGTACATCGATTTCCGATGTTAAGGATGCTAGACTCCACTCACTGTTGTTGTAAAGATCGTTCAACAATATCTCATTTTCTGATTGATCGAGATAAATTCCATGCTGTGTATTGTTGAATATATTGTTTTCTTCTATAATTGTTGTAGAATCGAGTGTGTATATACCGGCAATTTCACAATAAGATACGTTGTTCTTCTTTATATCCAATTGCGAATTTTCTGTCCAAATGCCTAGATCATTCTCGGTTATATCATTGTATTTAACAGAAGGCGATGATTGATCGACGTATATCCCCGAATTAGACCCTCCATAACTGTAGATAGTATTATTCGATATCTCAGGATTTGAATTATCGCGGCAATAAACTCCAGCTGTGCTATAATTTGAAAT
This sequence comes from uncultured Thermoplasmata archaeon, assembly GCA_964535805.1. GTDB lineage: Archaea > Thermoplasmatota > Thermoplasmata > Halarchaeoplasmatales > Halarchaeoplasmataceae > CAZHUM01. Next base: position 2,465 of record CAZHUM010000010.1, on the reverse strand, counting down.
CTCGTTCCAAATTATTCGTGGATACGAATCGATCAGCTCGATTCCATAAAAAGACCTGTGCGGTTCTCCGGTCTGGAATCTTAATTCGTCAAAGTAATTACTTTCTATAACTGAAGAACTTGTTATGCCGTTCAAAAGTAACTGCCTGTGTGAACCGTAGAATTCATTATCTTTTACTTCGATTTCTGCGTCAGTTGCTACTATACAACGTGTATTATACGGCTGCATCCCTTCTGCTGTTATCGTCACATCGCCTATCATGTTATCATGTATGGATGCGGTCGAACCACCTCTGACAACGAGATTATTTAGACTTCCTGCGAGCAGTGAATCTTTGACCCCTAGGTTTGAGAATTGATCCACAGATACACCCAATCCTTTGGTGCCACCGGAGATCCCATCACCGTGCCCGATGAATATCTTATTATATAGAATCCGTGAATTGTTTTCTATGGTTACTTCAGAGTTATCCACAGCGACTCCCCAGTTATTGTACGACATCTCTGTACTGTTCAAGAAAATACTGCTGTCGGAAGCTATGCATCCGAAGCCCTCTAATTGTTCACCCCTCATCTTGGTGACATTCGCATCTAAGAAATATACATCGGAGTTCTCGACATAAACTCCGAATCGGCCTAAAGTAATGTTACCGTAACCGATCCCAACAAGATCTGAATCTTTTACATAGATCCCTACTGGTGTGTCTGTTATGTTAGTATAGCCTATCACAGGGAAGTTGTATGAGGAGGCTTGTATCATTTCAGGCGGCCACGGTGGAGAAACTGGATTTTGTATGTTCTCGAAGTGAACTCCGTGTACCTTGTTGTCTGATATATTACTGTGCATGATTTCTGGCTGTGAGTTGCCAGTTGCGTAGATTCCGTAACCGCCCTCGGGTGCGGTTCCAGCGAAAGTGACATTGCTGTTGGTTATCAATGGTGAGCAGTCCTTTGCATAGATGTTATGTGTGTATCCTTCTTTGATTGTGCTGTTTCGGATGGTGGTTGTGCTGGTCGAGAAACACTGTATTCCGCCTGGGTCAGACAAAGTTTTATTGTTCCCATAGGTCCACTTGACGGTTGAACGATTGACATCGAGTCTGCCGTAGTTGTGGAATCTGAAATTGTTCCATGAGGTTGAACTCTTCAATTCCGAGTCGCCCCAGATATCGAACCTACCGCCGTCCTCGACCGTGATAGAGAATTCACCATTATCCTGACATTTCATTATAAGTTCAGTACCCCCCATCAATTGCAGCCAACCAGTTGAAGTAATAATAATATCTTCACCTAGTTCTAGATACCAATCCTTCATTACTACGTGCCCATTAATTTCCCATGGAGAATTATGTGGTGGTTGTACAGGTTCTTCATCAGCAACAGCTACACCGATATCTTCGGTATAATTAACCTTATCACCTTTAACAGGATGGTTCTCCATGTACTCGATGTCCAGCACGATCGTACAATCTTCTTTCACCTGCGGTGTCCACCTTACTTTTCTCTCCTTTTCCATCCCCGGCTGCAGTGCACCGTAATGCAAATACTTCAAAGGTCTCTCCTGTCCCTCTTCTATAACACTTACATCGACCGTTACCTTGAACGCTTTGATATCACCAATATTCTTCAGATATATCTGTACCCATTCTCTCTGATTATATACTGCAACACCATCTTTGATCAGTAAATTCGATACCGTCACATTATAATGTGGTACTTCGATAACATCTGTCCCATTTTTCGTAGCTTCTTGAACCTCTTTTACCGTAGGAATATCTATCATAAATGGATCATCTTCAGGAATATCGAGCGGTTCAACAGGCGTGGGACTTGTTCCAGGTTTTTGGATATCTAAAGTGATGTCATAAGGTGATGTCACTTCGGATGCTTCGATAGTATGTTTATCGTACTCGAAGCCTCTAGTCGCAGCGAACTTCAGCATGTCGTCCTGTAAAGCTGGAATTGACAATGAGTAATATCCATCTTCATCAGTATAAGTAGTGTCCAAATCCTCCGTCCGGATGTTCATCACCGCGACCTCTGTAGCATTCGCAGGTGTAGTACCATCCGGTAGATACACTTTTCCAGAAATTGTTATTATTTCATTTTCGCTTGCACTTGCGATCGACAGCGATGCAATCACGAGAAGCAGGACTAAGCTAGCACATATTATTCTCCCCGAGTTTTTCTTCGGTTTAAGCATAGTATCCTCCTTGACCGGTAAGGGGGGGGGGGTACTATAAAATTTTCTATTGTTTTTCTTTGTATTTTGTAATCAAAATAATTATGGCGGGAACGGCTATTACTGGTACTATCAGATGTCTAAATTCTGGTATCGGGACGCTGAAATCTGGATTACGCTTGTAATAGATCTCGTAATCGTGGTAATGTTCCCCAGTACGGTTGTCCATCCATACTACATGTGCTATAGACTCGTTTACATCAACAGATGGTTTTAAAGATTTA
>CAZHUM010000009.1:0-42034 GCA_964535805.1 uncultured Thermoplasmata archaeon | reverse complement strand
ATCGAATTAAAAAAAGATTTTTCCGAGGGAAAAAGCCGGGATAAAACATTCTTTTTACCCTCCAAAACATCGATTTCTAGTGAAACCTTGAACGGCGTAAACGGAACGGTTATAACACCCTTGAAACGGTGAGCACTTTCACTCCACCCCCCTCCTAGACTTTTCTTATACTTGGATGCTAAAGTATGATATTACATGAGTGCGGAGTATCCTTTGCACAGAGGGGAGATACGTGCCTTCCGGACCACGAAGCACCAGATAGTCACCGCTCTGGCGGTAAGGTGCATAGGGGAGAACGGAGGCAGAGCCCTGGTCATCGACGGCAGCGCCAGGATAGATCCGTACTGGATGGTCAGGATCTGCAAGAAGTACGGTTACGACGAAGAGGAGATACTGAAAAGGACGATAGTAGGCAGGGGCTTCACCGCCTATCAGCTGGAGAACATGGTGAAGGACGTGAGAGACATAGTGGAAACCGGCGGCGATATATCGTTCCTGGGTCTGATAGATTTCTCATCTCGCTTTCAAGACGACGACATGAACGATGACGAGGGTGTCTGGCTGTGCTCTGCGGGGATCAAAGAACTGAAGCGTACTGTTGATGAATTCTCGCTCTACTGCGTGGTCGCGGATAGAAAGCCGGAACTGTTCTCCGATCATCGGGGTGAAAGCGGTGGGTAAGAGCGTTCCCACCTTCCGCCAGGAGCTGGACAGCATAATAGCGGAATGGAGCAAGTTCAGAAGGGCACTCAGGAAGGAAGAGCGCGATAAGTTCGACGAGCTCATGACAAAAGCGAAAAGGCACGCTTCCGCCGCCCAGTACCAGGCCAACAGCGACCCCATGGAGTCCGTTTTCATATCCATACTCTTGGAGCATGAACTCGTCCTGGACAGGTTGGAAAGGAGGCTTAAAGATGAAGGGATGGATATTGGACATCTACCCCGACTTGAAAAGGGGAAAGATGGCCCTGTGGATCAGGACTAAGAAGGACTGCCACAAGGTCTTGATAGATTACGATCCGATCTTTTTCTTGAGAGCCAAGGACGGAGATCACCGTGAAGCTGAAACGCACTACGAGAACATGGGTTTCGAGACCCGCTTGGAGAAGAGGAGAACGGACATCCACGATAGAGAGGAAAGGGAAGTTCTGCGCGTTTCACCCGGTAAAGTCTTCGACCCTAGAAAAAATGCAGATGCCTTGGATTTCTTCAACGGATACCAGAAGTACCTTTTCTACAACGTCGATATCCCGCTGGGCCAGAGATATCTCATAGAGAACGACATAAGCACCTTTTTACTGGTCGAAAAGAACGACGGATGGCGGGAGCTGGAGGAGCACGACAGCATCCGGTACTCCAAGCCGCCTCTCAGAACGGTTGAATTGGACGTTAAGACCCATTCTGATGGATTACCGAAGATGGATGATGGACTCCTATGTGTATCACTAGATGGTGCAGAGATAAGCGGTGATGAAGAGGAGATCTTGAACGGGTTGAATAAGATGATCAAGAAGATCGATCCAGACATAGTGATCACCTCCGGCGGAGACACGTTTTTGATACCCTACCTTGCATATCGAAGTGAACTCCACGGAGTACCCCTATGCCTGGGGCGTGAACGTTCACTGCACTCACCAAGACAGGGTTCGTCATACGTTTCATACGGCAGGGTGCTCTACAAGCCGCCTACGTACACCCTCAAAGGGCGCGTACACATAGACGAACGGAGCTCCTTCATGTACCGCGAGGGAGGTATCGACGGACTCATTGAGATCGCCAGGTTATCCAAGATCCCTCTTCAAAGACTTTCGCGCCGCAGCCCGGGGAGTGCTATCGATGCCATGGAGATCGCCCAGGCCGTGAAGGACGGCTACCTGATACCTTGGAAGAAGAACATCACAGAGCGGTTCAAGACCATGCGCCAGTTGATACTCTCGGACAGAGGAGGGCACATCTACACACCGGTGATCGGCGTGCACGAAGACCTGATCAAGTTGGACTTCGCCAGCATGTACCCAACCATCATCGACAAATACAACCTCTCGCCGGAGACACTGGGTTGTACCAGCGGAGATCATCATGTCGTTCCCGAGTTGGGCTACAAGGTCTGCAGCAGGAAGAGAGGACTGATACCTAAGGTGGTTGGTCCCGTGGTGAAAAGGAGGCAGATGTACAAGTCCACGCCGGACGACCAAATCTTCAAAGACAGGGCTAGGGTGCTCAAATGGCTGCTAGTTACCTGTTTTGGGTACACGGGCTACAAGAAAGCCCGGTTCAGCAATATCGAGGTCCACGAGAGTATAACCGCCTACGGCAGGGATATACTGCTGGACGCCGCCGATACAGCCCAGGAGATGGGCTACGAAGTTGTTCACGGCATCGTAGATTCTCTTTGGTTGAAGGGCGACGAGGACCGAGTCGATGAGTTGTTATCCAGAGTGGAAGAAAAGACCAAGGTCTTACTGGAGAGGGAGGGCAAGTACTCATGGGTGATATTCCTGGCAAGTAAAGGTGATCCGAAGATAGGGGTGCCGAATAGATACTTCGGGCTGCTTGACGACAAACTTGAATTCAAAGGCATCCACGCAAGGAGAAGGGATACGCCGCCGCTGTTCAAGGACTGCCAGAAAGAGGTATTACGATCGATGTCTGACCGCAGAAGTAGAGAAGAGCTCTTCGATGGAATAGACGGTTATCTGGATGTAGTAAGAAGATACGCCAGAGAGATACGCTCTAGGGTAGTCGACATGGAAGAACTGCATTTCACCAAGATAACGTCCAAAAGTGCGGAGGAGTACGAGCACATAACCGAAACGAAAGCGGCACTCCTTCAGTACAAAGAGCAGGGTATCCGAGTGCATCCAGGACAGGTGATACGTTACGTGGTAACGGATGCCAAAAGTAGGGACTACAAAAATAAGGTGTCTATAGAAGGCTATCGCGGAGAGTATTACGATACCGGTTACTACGAAAAGTATCTTTATCGGATCGGAGGGGAGATACTGGCACCATTCGGGTTTCCAGAAGAGAAGTTGAGATACGTGGTAAAAAATTTATAGACCGTATTCAGGGTCCTTTCAAAGATTTTAGGATCTTAACGTCCTTTTTGAGACCTTTTTCCAGCGGTGAGTTCGGGTTGACCCATAGGTTGACGCTCTCGTTGCGATAGTCCAGATCCGTTTTCCCGCCCCATATACCGAAGATCGTTGTCTCGAGTTCGGGAAGTTTGACCGCACCGAAGATAAGTGCCAGGTCGTGCAGCAGATTCTTGATTACAGATTCGTTCACCACGTTCGTCCTGGGTATATTGTGAGGTATCTCTAGTATGAAGTAGGGTATCTCGGCGTTCTCGGCGTGGTTGCCCATGTTCCTATCGGAAGAGATCAGGCCTACGTTGATGTTCTTCGTCCATCCGAACTGCTCCAGGGATTCGATGATCCAGATGTCGTTCATCTCGGAGTCCGTCTTGGATACGTTCCCTTTGATCCTAGCCGCGTTCAGTTTACCCCTGAGATAATTCAGCTCCTGGGTGGCGAATTTCGCCTTCCTGGTCATCAGCTTCCCTCGGTTGTTGAAGTTGTACCTTATATCTCCGATTTTGGTGTACATCCCCATCATCTTGAGGTCCATGTTGCTGTACTTGTCCTTTATGTGGTGGTCCACCTCGCCTTCGACTATAGAGCTCAGGAGGTAATCGAAATCGTCAGCCGTTATCGTATAACCGTTGTTCTCGATGGGAAACCTCCTAGAAATAAGCCTATAGTAGGCCATGTTCGTATCGATGGACAGGAATATGGATTTGCTGGCGAAGCTCGGGTCGATCTCGCTCTTGTAGAAGTAACCTATCCAATCTTCGAACTTTGGCCAGTTATCGAATTTGACCAAGCCGGATGAGATCAGGCAGTCCTTGTAGCTGTAGAAATCCGGTATGTCGCTGATGCCCCAGTACTTGTCCTTTGACGGATAGGGACCGAAATCGTTCTTACCGTTGAGCGTCACCTCGTATTTTCCTCCCTTCATTTCGACCTCCAGCATCTTGGTTTTGAAGTAAGGTTCTACGACGGTGAAATGGTCGATACCCTGCCTTTTGACTTCGTTCAGGAACATCATCAGGTCCCTTTTGGTGAAGACCTCCTCCATCTAGGCACGCCTCCTTTCTTCTACCAAATCCATGAGTTGCACTGATCCGTGGGGGATATCCGGGTAAGGAAGATCTATGTCATCATCTTCATTGAAATCCAGGAAAAATATGTGGTCCAATTTACCGGTATCGGGGGTGAAAAGTGCAGCGGCGACCATCAATTTACTGCCTCCGGAAAGGTCTAGTGCGGTCTCGCCATCACGACCAGTCCCGCCGTTGATCAGTTTCGCCACCGTCTCGGAGGTTCCGTTGTAGTCAGAGTTTTTCACCTTCTCGATACGCACATCTTCAGGCAGATCGTAGCTGCCCATCAGTATCTTCATATCTCTCTGGATCTTCTCTGCTTTCTTCATCGATTTTTTCTCCGCTATCAGTACGACCTCTTCCGGGCGGAAATCGCTCTCTTTGAGAACTGCCCAAAGACCATTGAGCGTCTTCCAGTAACTTCCAGAGAGAGATATGTATCTGCGCATCCGTCTTACCTCTTGCTACAGTATGAAATTAGTATAAAAATTGATTGGGTGATGAGCTTACGGGAAAATTTAAAATACATCGGATACGATGTTATCTTATATGACTGGTCAAACGAAGAAAGTCTCCATATCTAAAAGTATTTGGGATGAACTAACCAAAATAAAGAGCCCTGATGAAAGTTATGATGAACTTTTAGAGGAGATGATCAGGGAACACAACAGACTAGAACTTCAGAAAAAGATGAAAAAGGTCGAGGAAGCGGATAAAGAGGAGCTCGTGTCACTCGATGAGTTATGAAGTTTTTATCACACGAGAAGTGAGTGGATTTCTAAAGGTTCATGGTGAAAAGACACAAAGAATAATCAAAGAAAACCTACAAACTTTAGAAGAAACACCTTATCCTGGAAGGGGTCCGGGAGATAAAGAGAAATTACCGATAGCGGGGGAAATGCGTTATCGAATGCATATCGGAAGAACATGGACGGTTTTTTATTCTGTTCTAGAAAAGGAAAAAGAGGTTCGTGTATCTGAGATCCTTCCTATTGATAAAGCACATAAAAAATACGGATATTGAAACTATTCTAATTGTATTTATTACGAACCAGACGACCGATTCCGTCCCATGATTAACTTCATCGAATACGATATATTAAATATTGCTCAGGCTTTCCTCAACCTTACCCTCGTTGCTACACCTACGATGAAGATGGTTGCTAGGACAGGTGCGAGCAGGTTAGAGAACTTTTTCTACTTCGCCTTGAAGCTTGAGAGGGGATAATTTTTAATGGGTAGTGGAGAGAGCCACCGACGAGGTATATATTACTATACAGATTGCACGATTGATATATGCTTAAACCTATACCATTAATTTTTCCTGGATGCTAGTAGATATCAGATATCAGTCAAAATCCTTTTTTTGTGTTAGTTTAACTTTAGGTTTGTTATCATATTCCATAAATTTAACTTCAAAGTATTTAAAAAGGGGATCTCTACCGATAAGGATTGGGATGTCTGAATGTTCTTTGGGGTATGTAGCTGTTATAATACCGAAATCAATTCTTCTAGCTCTAGTTCTACCGATCTTAAAACCTATTTTAGTTTTAATACATTCACTAGTTTTTAAAACACCCGAAGTTTGTATCTCTTCTAGGTTTGGTAGTTCTAACGCCTCAGCTAATTGTTTTGGGATAAATAAACCATCAGCACCAGAGTCTAATAATCCTTCACAAGAGTAGGGTTTACCTCCTTTAGGATTATATAACTGTATATTGATAAGGGGGTATAATTGTACACCAGTTAGATCTTCTTTTTTTCTATTTGCTGGTGATGGTTTGTAAACACATGTACGAGTAGTAGACATATTTAATCAATAAAAACAATGTTCAGTTGAAGCTTCTTTGGTAATTACGACTTCATCTTCACCATACTTTTCAGATTCCTTGATAATTGTGGATAGGTCTGAATCTGAGGCTATTGGTTCTTCATTACGTAAGAGAACCCAGTCTCCTTTCTTTACGTCTGTTTTTGCGGGCATATATACCTACACCTGTAATGTAATATAGATTTTGACCTATATATAATGTTTTGCAGTAATATGTGGATATTGCCAGGACAAAGATATCAGTGGTCCTGTGACATAATAATTCCAATTAATTAAATGAGGTTGGCGTAAAAAGGTGCCAATCTCTTTAACATCAAGTCTATAATTATACATTAATTTAAGTACATATAAAACAAAGGTCCCTAGGGAATGAAAATTAATTATTTTCCCCCTCTAATATAACGTTGTGGATTTGCACCTAGTATATAAAGAGAATAGGAAGCCACTAGTGGGATTCAGTTCGGAATAACTCCTATCGTCGTTATTCCAAACGCTCGCAAGGAAGTATCCTTGCTCGTGAACCCACGTCATATAAAGAAAATAATGAGCCACTAGTGGGATTCAGTTCGGAATAACTCCTATCGTCGTTATTCCAAACGCTCGCAAGGAAGTATCCTTGCTCGTGAACCCACGTCATATAAAGAAAATAATGAGCCACTAGTGGGATTTGAACCCACGGTCTATGGTTTACGAAACCATCGCTTTAGCCGAGCTAAGCTATAGTGGCATTTTCTGCGAAAATCCCACTTAGTCGCCAAGCATTGCTTTGCTCCTATAGTGGAATCGTTGCACGATTTGCCTCGTACAGTGGATCACGAGAACTTGCTTCTCGTGAGAACAGGAATTTTTAATTCCTGTGAAATTTGCTTCGCAAATTATGTAGTGTGATAGATGTTAGAATCATTCAAAAGATACCCGTATATCATTTTTTCTGAAAGGGTCCCTGTCGGAAGATTCTTTTGCTCTTTTTCAGTGCTTCGATGCCTGGGAGATCCTTCCCAGCCAAGAAGTTGATGCACGAACCTCCACCTGTCGAGATGTGGTCGATCTCCCCTTCGACGTCGAGCTTCTCCACCACCGCTACCGAGTGACCCCCACCGATGATGCTGAACGCGTCCGAGTGAGCGACCGTTCTGAACAGTTCTGTAGTGCCGATCGAGAAGGCGTCGTACTCGAATGCACCCGCGGGACCGTTGACCACTACGAGCTTGGAATCCCTGATATCGTCCGCGTAATCGATGACCGTATCCAGTCCGATATCGAATATGGGGTGTTCCGAGGGCAGTTTATCTACGCTGAGGTCACTCCTTGTACCGTTATCGTTTACCGCTACGGCCTTTGGGACCTCGATCTTCCCGTCCCATCTTTCCAGCATATTCTTTGCCTTTTCCACCAATTCTTCGTAGTTAGAGATCTCCTTCTCGATGAAGTCCATACTACCTTTACCGAGATCTATACCCTGTGCCAGCAAGAAGAACTGAGCTACCACTCCCGTTGTCAATATCTTATCGATAGTACCAGATTCTAACATATGATCCGCGACTTCTATGGAATCATCGACTTTCATGCCTCCAAGTATGGCTATCTTCGGGTTCATACCGTCCTCAAATGCCTTGCCCATGTCCTCTATCTCCTTCTGCATGACCCTTCCGGCTAAACTCGGGACCACTTCGGAGAAGCCGATGAGCGTAGGTTGTGCACGGTGAGCGGCTGCAAAGGCGTCGTGAACGAAGAAATCTATCATGGGTGCTAATCTTTGAACTATGTGTGTGTTCTGATGCTTACTCCAGTCCTTGTTCCCTTTCAGGTAGGTTTCCTCTGAATAGAATCGTGCGTTTTCTAGGAGTAACTTATCTCCATTTTTCATGTTTCTGATCTTGGTCCTAACATGGCTGTCGAAAAGCCCGTCCACGTATTCCACCCTTTTCCCCAACAATTGACTTATCCTGATGGCATGGGCATCCAATGTAGTGTAATCGTCTTTCCCGGGTCTGCTCTGGTGAGCGATGATTATCAGTTTGGATCTATCGAGGTCCTTTATGGTTTCCAGATGCCTGCGTATACGGTGGTCATCCAGTATCCTACCGGATTTTGGATCGATAGGTGAGTTTATATCTACCCTCAACAAGACCGTTCTTCCCCTCAGGTCGAAATCGTCCATAGTGAAGAGATCCCATTTATCGGACATATTATCGATTGAGGATTACTGCTTCCTCATATAAGCTTTACTTATTTCTATATAGTTTATAGATATCATCAGGTAAAAAGAAACCAAAATTTTCATATTGTATATACCGTATCCCGTGCTGATGGATAGAGAAGAAAGGCTAGAGCTGGTAATGCACAACGTCGAAGAAGTGGTAACGGAAGAAGAGCTGGAAGAATTACTGGATGAAAAGGAGAATCCATCGGTCTACATCGGTTTCGAGCCGTCGGGCCTCATGCACGTAGGGCAGGGCATGGTCTGTGCCAGTAAGGTCAAAGAGATGCAGGAAGCCGGGTTCGACGTCAAGATATTCCTGGCGGATTGGCACGCCTACATAAACGACAAGCTGGGCGGTGACATAGACACCATCAAAACCTGCGGTAAATACCTGATCGATTCTTTTGTTGCTCTAGGAGCAGACCCGAAAAAGACCGAGTTCATATTCGCCAGTGAGATCATGGATAACATGGAGTACTGGGAGAGGGTGCTCAGGGTGGCAAAAGCCAACTCGGTGGCCAGGATAAGAAGAGCAGTCGATATCATGGGGAGGGAATCCGACGAAGCCGAGGCCGACAGCTCCATGCTGATATATCCTTCACTCCAGGCAACAGACATATTCGTATTGGATGTCGATGTTGCCTATGCAGGTATCGACCAAAGAAGGGCGCACATGCTGGCTCGAGATACTGCGGACAAACTCGGATGGAAGAAGCCCATAGCTCTGCACACACCGATATTATCCGGTCTAAAGGGCGGAGGCAGGATGGATTCTGTGACCGAAGGCAAGATGAGCAAGAGCGATCCAGAATCGTGTATATTCATCCACGACGACCCAAAGGATATCGAGAAAAAGATCAACGGGGCATACTGCCCTCCAGAAGTAGAAGGAAACCCGATCTTGGAGATGTGTAGATTCATAGTGTTCCCTGAAAATGGAGAACTACATATCGATAGACTGGAAAAGTGGGGCGGTGACATGCATTTCGACTCTTATGAAGAACTGGAGAATGCATACCTCAACGAAGAGCTGCACCCCGCAGATCTGAAACAAGGGGTCGCAAAAGTTTTATCGGATTTACTAGAACCGGTAAGAAAATACTTCGAAGCGAATCCAGATAATTTAATAGAGCTGGAGAAAAAACTGGAAAAGTAATATCAATCCTTACGCCGGTACCATCCCTTTACCTTGATCTCCTCAGTGACCTTGGCTATCAATTCTCTCAATACTTTATCAGAATCGCAGTTGCCTTTGAAGACCGCCGCACCTGGATGTCCTCCACCAGAAGTATTTTCTTTTGTAGAAGAGATCACTTTCATCATCGCTCCCAGGTCCATTCCTAATTTAAGCATAGAATCTCGAGTTCTCCCCGATATTATTATCCCCTCATCTCTTTCCGATACGCTGAAGGCCACATCCGCGCCCGCTTTTAGCAGTATATCGCATGCTGAGGATTCGAACGAATTTACCTTGGTGTATGCGATGAGATAACCGTTGACCTTCTCGAAAGAGCTCCTTTTCGCTCCCTTCAACCTGCAGATCTTTTCGGAATATGTCCTTCTTTTAAACAGTTCTTTTTTGACTTGGGATATGGTTATCTCGGAGTGTGAAAACAGCTCAGCTAGGATACGGAAGGTTCTCTCATCGGCGCGATTTAGATAAGATGTATCCGTCAGTATGCCCGCGGTGAGCGCAAAGACCTCCTTCTCAGTCATATCCTCCGGCTCCACCATCTCGTAGATTATCTCGGCGCAGGACCCTCTGTCCTTGTAAATCAATTGGACATCCCACTCGTCCCAGCGATTTGATTTATGGTGGTCTATTACTATAGTTTTTTCCTCGATAACCGGTATCGGCTCAAGCTGTTTGGGATCTGGAGTATCAACAACCACGACCTGTTCATACTCCGCTGGAGAAGGGCAAATGGAATAATCCATCTCTAAAAAGTTCGCTAACCTCTTTCCCCTTTTATCCGGCTCGTCGGGCAGACCTATGGTTCCTCCATATCGATTCCGAAGAAAATACAGACACCCGACTGCATCTGGGTCCGCATTTTGATGACTCAAGAAGAGTGTTTTTTTCCCTTCGACGAAGTCCATCTATCCCCCGGTCTGTGGACCAGGTTGAGCTCCACTGAGCTTGGCACTCAATTCTTTTTGAAGCTCTTGGAAGTTCTTTCGTAGTTTTTCTTCCTGCCTTGAAAAAGACTTCAATCTCACTTCAGTCGATTCGACCTGTTCTTCGAGATCAGAGATCAATTTTCCCCTATCTTCTACCTTGATGAGTATATTTTCACCAACATTCCTGTACATCGGAGTGTCCTCTTCAAGGTCTTTTATCTCTTCGAGAGCCCTTTCCAGGTCGTTCTTCTTGATCTCCATCTGCTGCTTCTGTGAAAGAACGTTCTGCAGCTGCTGTTGGAGCTGTTGTGCTTTGGCGATTTCATTTTGCAATTCTTCCTGTGATGCTACCATAATATTTCCTCCTTATTTAGCGTATTTATCTGATATTTCGTCAGTTATTTCGAGCCATCTGAGGTACGAGTTCAGAGCAGCTCTTAGAGCTCTGCTGTCCTCGGCCTCTATCAAGATCATCGGCGGTTCTTGTTCGATGCTGACCTTCACCCGGTTCATGCCCTCTTCTATCTCGGGCTCCAAAGCACTCAGTATCCTATCATCCAAGTGCTTCTTATCGAGTGTCAAGGTAGCACTTATCATCCTACCGTGCCTTCAGATCCTTTTTGACATTGGGTCTGTCTTTGTAGAACACCCTTGCACCGCAGTTCTCGCACTGTATGCCCACGGTGCTGATGTCTCCTTTGATCCTTTCTTTACAGATAGCGCATCGGAACATGTCTACTCTTCCTCCTCCATACTAATCTCCCTGCCAAGGTTGGGTCGATAAGCTCCTCCGGCGAATTTCAAACCGCATTTATCGCAGTTCCATATCCCAGAGCTCAACCTTTTGACCTTTTCGTGATGGCATCGAGGGCATTCGTACTGTTGTCTCACCGAGTCCTCTACTTCCTTGATGGATCTTCTTATCTTTACACCGTATCTGGCTCCGAATCTACCGGTGCTTCCTACTTTTTTCTTCTTAGCCATCTTGATGACGCCCCTTGTCTACTTTGTTTTACAATGAATATATTTATACTTTATCCTCATTGGCGAGATCTATTAACATCTTCCTGATTTTTCCACCGATCTTCCTTGAATTGTTGATGCACTCGACTGTATCTTCGTAGTCGAACACACCGGCTAAACCTTTCTGCATGGCGACTATGTCTCCGTCCTCGTTGGTACCGACCGTCAATCTAGCTTCAGCGATCTGTTCTTCTTCTAATCTCGAGTCCAAGATGATCTGCTTTTTGATCTTGGTGAAAGTCGTAGGTACAACGGTGTGTTCTATAGGAAGTGGATGATCATCACCCAACTCATGTTTCTCAGCTGGGACTATGGTGTTCATCAGTGCCGCCATAGCGCCGATACCGCATGCATCGAACAGATTGCCGTCGAAGTCGAGTATGTGCATGTCTATAAAGATAAGCCATACCTTTTCTCCTTCTTCGATGCACAGCTTTGTAACGTCTACAACCCCGCCTTCTCTGATGCCTCGATCTACTACTCTAGCGAGTTCAGTTGCATCTTCTCTCGGCGGCCCCGATTCGAATTTGGGTGAAGCCAACGGTATCAGCTCAGCGGATGTTATCACGACGCCTTTATCCGGCGTATCCGGGAACGGGTCGCCGACATCCATCTTTATGCCTACGATGACATCGGTATCGCCCAACTTGACTCTTGCAGAGCCCTCGGCGGTACCAATTATGCCCGGTTCAACGTTGATCTCACGGTGCTCCAGCATGTCCCTACCGTCGATCCTCTTGCCGTCCATCATCAATCTGTATAAATAATCTTTAGTGATCTTGGATATTATCTCTTTCATAGTTATCAGTCCTCCTCTTGGACATCATCAATTTCATCGAAGTCCTCTAGGTTCGTAGAGTACTTACTTTTCAGCGCTTCTCTTTGTATCTCGTATATCTCGCTGCAGGCGTTGATAGCTAATTTCACGGCCTGTTCGTACTCCTCGACAGTCAGATGTCCATCCATCTGCAGGAGTGTTATCTTGCCCGTCCTGGGCACGACTCCTACCGGAACGTCGGCTTGTCCAAAATTATCCTCATTTTTACCGAGGTCGAGCACAACTTGCCCTCCGATCTTTCCGGCTGCGCAGGATGCGATCATATCTGACATTGGAATACCCGCGTCGGCTAACGCGACGGAAGCAGCGGTCAGTGCCGCACATCTCGTTCCTGCACTTGCCTGTAATATCTCGATGAACACATCGATGGAAGAGCGCGGGAACTGTTCCACGAATATTATCTCTGACAGCGCCTCCGATAAGAGTTTACTTATCTCCATAGAACGTCTGTCCGGCCCCGGTCTCTTCCTGTCAGGGACAGAAAAAGAAGCCATGTTGTACCTTGCCTGGACAACAGCCTTGGACGCGTCCTGAGCGTGCCTAGGATGCATCTCCCTTGGTCCGTAAACAGCTACTATAACTTTGTTTTTACCCCATTCGAGGTACGCCGAGCCGTCGGCCCTTTTGAGCACTCCTGCTTCTATCGTTATCTCTCTCAATTCATCAAATCTTCTACCATCTACTCTATTACCTTCTTCGTCAATCAATTCAATATCTTCATTACTACCCATAATAATTCCTCCTGAGTATTTATTCCTCTTCGTCTAAATCCTTACCTGTTTCATCCTTCAAAAATTCTTTCACTATCTCTGTTAATCCGACGACCTGTGCCTTTTCTTCTATAATCTTTATTGCACGAACAGCCAAATACTGTCCTTCTAGGTCACCGTCTATCCAGATCCTGCCGTTCTGTCCCACGAATATCCTGCAGTTGGTGTACTTCTTCAACATGGATATCATGGAGCCTTTTCTACCGATGACTCTGGGGACTTGGGAAGGAGCTATCTCGATTATCTGTCCACTGTTGAGCTTCCTGAGACCTTCTTCGTCCATCCGTATCTGGATCTTTTTCAGTTCGTCAACGTTGGCTATCTTGACCAAGATCGCGTCTCCAACGTCGATGTAGCTCTTAGTGTCTCCGAATTCTACTCTCCACGGAACGTCGTTAACGTGTAGAACTGCCGGGAACGGTGCATTTAAATCGACCATCCATATGGACGAGTTTACATCAGTTACCGTTCCGATGACCTTGTCGCCTCTCTTGGCGTCGTATCTGCCGCTCTGGGCGGCGACGTTCACGTAACCTGAACGAAACGTTTTAACGCCTAACTTCGTCGCGTGGATTTCGTTACCATCTTTGAAAGTCCCCCTACCGGGTTTAACATCTTTTTCCTCGATAGTATCTCCGGGCAGGAGCAATTCTCTCTTAACTTCTCTTTTATTTTCACTCATAACAATACCTCATAAAATTATTCATATTATTCCTTTATTCAATTTTATTCAATTCAATCTTCTAATACCTCTAACTCTGCTGTGCCTTTCGTTTTATTATTCAACATCCCGAAGAATTCATCCTTCACGCCCGCGGGTATCTTGACTATACCGTTCCACCTGCCGTCGTCCAGCCAATCTTCTTTTATGATCGCGCCCATCTTCTTCATGTCACTGTACAACTTTCCGTAGTAATCTCCTCTTAAGATTACGGAAACGGAAAGCTTCTTGAAGCTGAGTGGGATAAGTGATTTTATCTCATCTACCACTTCCTCTATCTGTAGGCTCACTGGTTTGAATGGGTCTATATGAAAATCCGCTTCTTTAAGTGCATTCTCTATCCTATTCGGTGGGTGTGGTGTCCCCGTCTGTGGGTTCATGGAATTGCGTACTATCCTGTTGATTATCTCCTTTCTCTTCTGTTCTTGTCTCTGCCTTCTCTGTTCCGTGGTTAGCTGTACATCACCGTGTTCCAGTATATAGTCTGCTATCTCCTCGACGTTATTGGTTTCGAATACTTCCTGGAGATCGTCGTTGGACGCCTCTTCACCCCTTTTAGCGTCGGTAAAGATCTTGTCCACCGGCATGTTTTCCAGTATGGAAATCTCTTTTTCTCCTCGAAATTTCTCTACCGCATCGGGCTTGATCAAGATCTCAAAAGTCTTTCCGTGTGACTTATACCTGGCAATAACATGCTCATCGAGCAGTGTATCGGTATGTTCCTTTTGAAAATCTTTTTTACCCAAGTGAATCCTCCTTTATTTCAGCGATTCCGTATATTCTTTTATCTTTTCGTCATCAAGTTTATGAAAATCAGCATCTTCGCTTATGATCGCGATCTCGAGGGATTCAGGGTTCAGATTTCCTTCTGCGGCTCTGTCCAACCCCTTGATCGCCAATTCGATGCCATCATCGAGGCTCATGCCCTCTTCGTACTCTTCTTCGAAGACTTCCTGGACTTCCTCTCTGTCCATGCCGATGCTGTTGGCTTTGAGCGCCTGGAAGGCACCGCTGGGATCGGTTTCATACAGATGTGCGCCCCTTTCGTCCATACCTGCAACAAGCAGAGCAGTTCCGAAGGGTCTCACACCACCGTACTGGGTGTAAGTCTGCTTGTAATCACAAATCTTCTTAACGAGAGTGGAAATATCTATTCTCTCGTTGTAAGAAACACGATTGATCTGAGCCATCACTCTAGCATGGTCCACAAGGACTCTAGCATCTGCAACGAGTCCTGAGGTTGCCAATCCTATCTTCTTATCGATCTTGAATATCTTTTCAATCGAACTTGATTCAACTAATTTACTTGAAACTCTTTTGTCAACGATAAGGGCTACGCCCTCTTTTGTTTTGATCCCTACGGTTGTCGTACCTCTCTTAACAGCTTCCCGGGCATATTCCACCTGGAAAAGCCGTCCGTCGGGAGAGAAGACCGTTATTCCCCTATCGTATCCCATCTGTCCTGGCTGCATTCTCTTTCACCGTCTCGTATAATTATATTTTCAGTTATAAACCTTATCCTATCGAGATGTTATTTATAATTTGCCTATAAACAAGGATTAAAGGGAAGGGGGGAGGTTATAATGAATTGGTGAATCCTCCGCTCACCTCAAAAAGGGAGGGAGGGTGATTATCGTGATAGCAACATTCTTTTGTATGCGCATATATGCATAAGTTGACTTTTTATTTAAGTTTAATGGTTTTGCTTCATCCCGAAAGTCTAGCGAATTGTTTTTCCGGTAGGAAATACAATTCAAAAAAGAGTTAGTTTGATATAGTTTAAACTCAACTAATGTATTGCGTTTTCTACATGAAACCCCTTGGCTTTCATTCGATGTTAGGAATCCATTCCTAAAGCATCTACTGGAAATCTGCGAGATTTGCATCGATTAGAGGAATATCTATTCCTCTATCATTAGAATTTTTGTAGAAAATTCTGTTTAATTTCGCAATAGGGTGGACTTGTGGGCTATTCAACCTTTATCTACAAGTCTACGCCTAACTCTTCAGCCCTTCGGCTTTACTGAAATTTTGGAGAAATCCATCGATCCCTATTCGATTACATGCTCAGTAAGGTGTCTATAAGCACTATCATGAGTCGAGAAGTGAAAACGATAGACCCGGAGACCAGCATAAACGAATTCCTGAAGATGATCACGACCCATCAGCACACCGGGTTCCCGGTGGTGAGCGGTGGTAGGATAGTCGGTATAATAACCCTGAACGACGCAAAAGAAATTCCTGAAGATATGACGATGCCAGCGAGGCATGGAGAACCATAGCCCAAAAAGGATCGGTCGGTATCGTGCCGAGATCAGACCTCATTCATGCCTTCCAGACACAGAAAGAGTTGAGCAAGTACGGGGAAAACGAATAACTAATCCGTTCAGCGTTCACGTTCCAATAATTCTCCAGGGATATCATGTAATAGTTCTTCCAACAGTTCCTCGAGGTTATCGTTCTCATACTCTTTGTATACCCCACTGGTGGAGGCTTGAAGTTTGGCGGTGTAGATCTCCCCATTATCATTTATCTCAACGGAACATATCGTTTTTTCTTCCATCTTATCACTCTTAAGTCATAGAGAGGTTTTATCTTATTAATCCTTTTAGGATCCTAGGATCCTTTCTGCCTGGCCATGAAAGCCTGATATTTTGGATCCCTGTCCCTCTGCAGCTTCTTCTCTTTATCCTCAAAGATCCTCCTCTCCAGACTATCGAGAGCCTTGTCCAGGGCATTCATCATGTTCCAATCTACTTCTTTGGCGTAGTACATCCCGTAGTCGGTTGACAGACGCAGTCTCATGCTGTACTTGGACTGAGTTCCCTCTTCCTGATGAGAGACGACGTGAATATTTAAAACCAGGGGATCGAGGACCCTGTTAACCTTGCTCAAGGTTCTCTGGATAACTTCATACATCTGATCGTAAACTCCATGATGGCCCTTAAGACCGGATATCTGTACAAAGACCTGATCGGCTTCACGAAAACTAGTGATCATCTCTATCAAGTCGAATTGAGTTAACACGCCCTTTATATCCTCACCCTCGATGGCCACGAGTGTGGATATATCCCCTTCGTTCATCTTTTCAGCCGCGTCGTAGATCATCGAGTTCGGTGTTGTAGTGATCGCCGGCTCAGCCATCACACTGTCCACATCTACATCTCTTTGAGGGGAATCTATCTCTCCAGACATGTTCCCTTTCTCTTCTCTAGCTATAGGTCTTGTCACCTTATCTAAGATATCCTGTATGCCCACCATGCCGATAAGTTTACCATGAGTATCCACGACCGGAAGCACTCTGACATGGTATCTCTCCATCATCGCTTTGGCCTTACCGACGTGCTCGTCACCCCTTATGGTCTCCGGATCTGGTGTCATATGGTCCTTCACCATGGTCTTTTTCAGTTCATCTATGGATGGGATGATCCTGCTTATATCCTTTCTACTTATGAATCCCTTGTATCCTCCGCTTTCTGAGGTTACTGGTACTCCTCGGTAGCCCGACGAAAGGAGCATCTCACACACCCTCACCAGTGAATCTTCCATCTTCACCTCTGGTGGTGGGTTCATCACGTGTCTTATTTTAGTGGAAAAGGAAAGGTTCCTTCTATCTATGAACGTGTTATCGCTAACGAATCCTACCACTTCATCATCCTCTACCACCGGCAACTCTTCCAAACCGTATTCTCTCATCATGCCTATAACGTCTGAGATCGTCTCATCAGGTGTTGTATACACTAACTTTCCGCTCATCACATCTTTAGCTTTGATATCTTTAATATGAGTCATGACCTTTCACCATCGCTCTTTTCTAAGTAACCTTTTTATTTAGGTTTAATGGTTTTTTACTATTATGATATAAACATCACTAAACTCGTTCAACAATTGTTTTATACTCTCGTAAGATACAAAATCATGGTCTTGGCAGTAGACGTGGGTGGAACTTTCACGGATTTCATCCTCATAGAGGACGGCATCACTTGCTACAAACTGCCTTCGACACCCGATGATCCATCGAGATCTGTTATCGAAGGGATAGAAGGGAAGGATATCACCGGCGATATATTCCACGGTACCACCATAGCCACCAACGCGTTTCTAGAGGGCGAAGGTGCAGATACTGCATTCATCACGAACAGGGGATTCGAAGACATCCTTTTCATAGGTCGACAGACAAGACCTAAGCTCTACGACCTATTTGTAAAAAAAGATAAGCCGCCTGTAAGCTCGGGCCACTGCTACGGTATCTCGGGAAGGATAGGATCGAATGGTGATATAATCCAGGAGTTGAATCAAAAGGAGCTCAATGTATTGGCCGACGAGTTGAAAAAGAAGGATCTTTGCGCAGCAGTATGCCTTTTTCACTCTTACAAAAATCCACTGCACGAAAAGAGGGTAGGAGATATTTTAAAACAGAACGATATCCCACATTCGCTCTCCTGTGACGTGACCGGTGAATACAGGGAGTACGAAAGAGGGATGACTACTCTTATAGATGCCTACCTAAAACCCACGGTAAAGGACTACTTCGATGAACTGAGTAGTTCACTACCCAAAACACCTCTGATAATGAAGTCCAACGGAGGTTTAGACGAGGCGGGTAGAGTCGAGCCTGTAGACACCTTCCTCTCCGGACCCGCCGGTGGTGCGGCAGGAGGTCGTTTCATCGCGAAACACACCGGGATAAAAAATCTGGTTACATTCGATATGGGAGGGACCAGCGCTGATATGTGTTCGATCGTGGACGGTGAGATAACATGGAAAGACGAGGGTAGGATCGGATCTTTCCAAGTAGACCTTGAAAGCTCTGCTCGAAAGGTATCTGGAAAGGCGCTAGACTTTCCTGTAAACCTTGAGATGTTTCGGAATTTTGGAAAAATTCCAAATATCGATGGAAAAGCTAGACTTTTCCAGCAGAGCTCTGCTCGAGAGGAATCTGGAGAGTCACAAGACTTTCCAGTTCAATCCGAGATGGTGGACATAGTAACCGTCGGAGCTGGAGGGGGGAGCATCGCTATGAAAGACTCTGGAGGTGTTCTCAGGGTCGGTCCACAGAGTGCCGGTGCGGACCCTGGACCGGTTTGCTACGGGAAGGGAGGGCAGCAGCCAACGATCACGGACGCCCTGCTGTGTGCGGGCTATATAGATCCAGATTACTTTTTGGGAGGCAAATTCGATCTAGACACGGAAAAAGCGCAGGGAAAATTGGAGGAACTTGCAGACGCCCTCGGTATGGCTCTGGATGAAACCATCAATGGAATATACCGTATAGCGAATTCCACCATGAGTAGGAGCATGAAGAAGATAACCGTCGAAAAAGGTCTAGATCCAGACGATTTCAGTATACTAGCCTTCGGAGGAGCGGGGCCGCTGCACGCAGCAAGTTTAGCTGACGAATTAGGCATCACACAGGTAATAATTCCACCTATGCCCGGCGTATTCTCAGCTTTCGGGATGATGACCGGAGACCTGATCAGAGATGATTCTAGAACGTACTTTACTGAGTTGACGAACAAGAAAGAGTTAGAAGAAGTAATACAAGAGATCGCCCCGCATCACGAAGGCTGGGAAGAAGAGGTGATCCTGGGACTCAGGTACAAGGGCCAGAGTTACCATCTGAATCTCACATATACTGGAAAAATCTCGGACATCCGATCTAGATTCCATAAGAAGCACATGGACATGTACGGTTTTTCCCGGGACGGAGAGATAATAGAGGTCGTCAAGGTTCATGTTAAATCTAAAAAGTCGGCGGGTGTAGAAATTTTACCGCGTGAATACGAAGATGTGGAACACCCCGAAGACAGGAGATGCCTATTCAAAGAAGGGCTGCTACCTACAAGCGTCTACTACAGAAAAGGTCTCAGGGGTAACGAGAAAGGCGATGGACCGGCGGTCATAGAAGATACTAATTCTACTATCTTAGTACCCCCGAACTGGAGATGGCGAGTTGATGAGGATGGTCTTTTATACATCGAAAAGGAGGTAAAGAAATGAGCACTTTAACACCCATCGAGATAGAGATTATGAAGCATGCCTTCATCTCGATTCCAGAGCAGATGGGTGCCTCTCTACAGAGGAGTTCTTACTCCCCGAATATAAAGGAAAGGAAGGACGAATCCTGCGCTCTGTTCTCTGCAGATGCGAAACTGTTAGCCCAAGCGGAGCACATCCCCGTACACCTAGGCGCCATGCCCAACGCTCTAGATGCCGCTATAAAAAGTTGTGACCTTTCCAGGGGTGATCAGATCATACTCAACGATCCATATATGGGCGGTACCCACCTTCCAGATATAACCATCATCAAACCGGTCTGGTCGGATGAACATTCTCTAGGGTACGTTGTGAACAGGGCCCATCACTCTGATATAGGGGGAAAAACACCTGGGTCGATGCCGGGAGACAGCAAAACCCTCCAGGACGAAGGTATAGTGATACAACCCATGCACATAGTCCACAAAGGAATAATCGTCGAAGATGTTATGGACATGTTCAGCGACCTCAGGTGCAGCAGTGAAAGGATGGGTGACCTGAGAGCCCAGATGGGTGCCAACGAGCTGGGAGCTCGAGAGTTCACCCAGGCGGTACAGCGTTTCGGTCTGGATCAATATCAAGATTTCGTAGATGACGTAGTACGCTATTCCGAGAAGAGGACAAGGGAAGCCATAATAGGTCTGCCCGAATTCGACATAAAAGAAAAGGACGTCATGGAATGGAAGGAACCGGTTGAACTCCACTTGCGGATGAAAAAAGAGGAAGACGAGATGAAATTCGATTTTCAAGGGACACAACAACAGGTGGAAGGCAACATCAACGCCCCCGCTCCTGTAACCTACTCTGCAGTGTACTATGTATTGAGATGCTTGATACCCGACGACATCCCGATCACAGCCGGATGTTACGAACCCGTAGCCATCGATATACCCAAGGGTACGGTACTCAATCCCAAATCCCCTGCAGCAGTTTCATCTGGAAACGTTGAGACGTCCCAGAGAGTGGTCGAACTCATACTAAAATGCCTCCGTCAGGTACTTCCAGATCTGATGCCGGCTGAATCCCAAGGCACCATGAACAACATCACAGTCGGAAACGATAATTTTACTTTCTATGAAACAATCGGTGGTGGAGCTGGAGCGTATCGAGGTGGAGATGGTGAGGACGGTGTTCATGTGCACATGACAAACACCCAGAACACTCCTATCGAGTCCATCGAACACGAGTACCCACTCAGGGTGAATCAGTACAGGCTCAGGAAGGGTTCAGGAGGCTCAGGAATGTACAAGGGTGGAGAGGGCATAGTCAAGGAGATAGAGTTCCTAGAAGACTGTCATCTATCCATACAATCTGAGAGGAGGGACCACGAGCCCAAGGGGATGAACGGGGGTAAGAACGGTAAATGTGGACGGAACCTTTTGCTTTCAAACGGAGAAAAGATCATATTAGAGAGCAGAGTGAGCATGGATGTAAAAGCTGGAGAATCTCTCATCATAAAAACACCTGGTGGAGGTGGGTGGGGAGAAAAAAGCGATAAGCGATCGGTGAGAAAGAATTAAGTACGAAGTATTTTTCTAGTAGGTTTACAAATCCCTACAAGGGGAGATAAATAATACGTATAATAATATGTATAATACAACTCACGGAGAAGATAAGATGAAAGAGAAAACAGAATTTCTAGAAAGGGAATACCACAGGATGAAAGAGGAAGGACTGACATGGAAGATCAGGGACTTATACGGTCCGTCCAAACCTCATGTAACTGTTGACGGTAAAGAATGTATAATGCTGGCGTCCAACAACTACCTGGACCTTGCCAACCATCCCAAGCTGAGAGAAGCCGCGATTGAGGCGGTTAAAAAGTACGGAGCCGGTGCGGGATCAGACTGGTCCATCGCAGGGACCATGGACATCCACGAAGAACTGTGGGACAAGATCGCTGATTTCAAGAACACCGAAGCCGGGATGACCTACCAAACAGGATTCGCGGTGAATGCAGGCCTCATACCACAGCTAGTCGGTAAAGAGGACGTACTGATCTCCGACGAGCTCAATCACGGCAGCATAATAGACGGTGTACGGCTGTCGAAGGCGGACAAGATGATCTACTCTCATTCGGATATGGGTGAACTTGAGAAGTGCCTCAAAGAAACAGAAGATAAAGGCTACCGAAGAGGGATAGTCATCACCGACGGTGTTTTCAGTATGGACGGCGACGTTGCCAAGATGGGAGAGATACAGAAGTTAGCAGACGAGTACGACGCCATGACCTACGTTGACGATGCCCACGGCGAAGGAGTTCTTGGAGGAGGTCACGGGATCGCTAAAGAATTCGATATCGAGGACAAGATCGACTTCCAGATGGGTACGTTCTCTAAAGCGTTCGGCGGCTTCGGCGGCATGCTGGCAGGTACTGAATACCTCGTAAAGTATGCTTACAATACGTCACGAAGTTGGCTATTGAGCGCTGCGTTCCCACCACACGTTGCAGCAGCAGACATCGCAGCTCTGGAGATAGTGGAAAACGAGCCTGAGAGGGTCCAGAAACTTTGGGATCTGACCAACTACTTCAAGAAGGAGATGGAGAGCATGGGATTCGACACTGGCTACAGCGAGACACCTATTGTGCCGGCAATGGTCGGGGACAGCAAAAAGGCTCAGAAACTAGCCGACAGACTCTACGAAGAAGGCATATTCGGTCTAGCGATCGTTTTCCCAATGGTCGCAAAAGGCAAAGCCAGGATCAGGAACCAGATCAACGCGGGTATGACAAAGGACGACCTGAACACGATCCTGAGAATCTACGAGAAACTCGGTAAAGAGCTTGATCTGATATAAACTCGTTGAACCGGTTAAAATTCTGAAAACCCTTTTCCCCCTTTACCAATTTTTTAACTTTTCAACTAACCGATTTCGAACTCTTCAAATCTTTCAGCTTTGGCTTTGCATATGGGACATATCGGCGGAGGCCCTTCCCTCGCAGCGAGGTAACCGCATACGTTGCATCTCCAGACCTTGATATCATCATCTTTTTTAGCTGTTTTTCCCTTCAAATCCGCTTCATCCAATTTTCCCTCTCTCTTCTTCTCCCTAGCTTCCATGGCAGCATCTATTACCTCGTCCGGTCTTCTCTCGGGTATGGACCCCATCTTTGACGGGTCCTCATCGACTTCCTCGGAGACGAACAAACCGCAGTAGCACATACCGTACTCTTCTACATCGGCATCCCGGTATTCACACGGGCACACTATATCGCTGTCGTAGACCTTCACGCCGCTCCCAGGTCTGCACGGACAGGAGGCATAACCGTACCTCTCCTCGTTCTCTACGA
This sequence comes from uncultured Thermoplasmata archaeon, assembly GCA_964535805.1. Lineage (GTDB taxonomy): Archaea > Thermoplasmatota > Thermoplasmata > Halarchaeoplasmatales > Halarchaeoplasmataceae > CAZHUM01. The sequence goes on along the minus strand of CAZHUM010000009.1, from coordinate 19,034 downwards.
GCCCTTCGATAAGGTCTTCTAGAAGCTCATCGTCTGGACATACATAATAACCGTTCTCTTCGGCGTCCTTTTTCACGTACTCTAACATCTCTTCTTTACTCCTCGTCATCCTCTAAAGCCTCCCTGATCTTCTCTTCGTCGAACCCTATGATCACTTCTTCTCCGTCATCTATAACTATAGTGGGCGCGGACATCTTAGGGTTGTGTTTTTCGAATTCTTCTCTGATCTTCTTCCCCTCGTTTCCCCACAACAGGTCTATATCTATACACTTGTGTTTTACATCAAGTTCTTTGAGCAATCTCTTGGTTTTCTTACACCATCCACAAGTGCTCAGTGTGTATGCCACGACTTCGTGCTTGTCATTATCTCCTTCTACTTCTGTAAGGGCGTCTTCCATGTTACTATCTCCATCATATTATAATATCAATAATCTATATACTTTTCCATCTCCCAATCCGTCACATCCCTGGAGAACTCCAATATCTCCTCCCGCTTTAGATTCAGATAGAACGGCAGTGATTCCCCGAGTGATCTAGCTATAACTTCATCGCTCTCTAGATGATTGAGTGCTTCGTTTAGATTGTTGGGAAGAACGTCGATACCCATGTTTTGTATCTCTCTTTCCTTAAGATCATAGAGATTGATCCTCACCTCTTTACCTGGGTCGAGCCCTCTTTTCATGCCGTCTATACCTGCTGTTATGAGGGAGTTCAACAGCAGATATATGTTGGCAGAGGCGTCGCTGGCTCTGAACTCGACCCGTCCCTTTTTCTCTTCTTCGTTTCCGTAGGCAGGGATCCTGACCAGAACGCTCCTGTTCTCACCGCCCCATGAGATATAGACCGGTGCTTCGTATCCCGGGACCAGCCTTTTGTACGAGTTGATAGTCGGGCATACTACGCCGGATAGAGCTTTGGCGTGATGCAGCAGCCCTCCTACGAACCCCTTCGCTTTTTCATTAAGTTCCCCAGGGGAGAACATGTACTCACCGTCCTTCAGGAGGGATATATGTATGTGCAGTCCGTTACCGGCATCCCCCACCACCGGTTTAGGCATGAAAGTAGCATGAGCACCGTTCTCACGTGCCTCCTTCTTTACTATCTCCTTGATGAATACGAACTCGTCAGCGGCTTTAACTGGATCATCGTATGGAAGCGGTTCGATCTCGTACTGACCCTTGCCGACTTCGTGGTGTATCTTCTCCACCTTTATCCCGTACTCCTTCATGACCTTAGCCAGCTTTCCGATGATACCCGTATAACCGGTTCTGCCGTCTATGTACCGACCCGCGTCGATGGGTTCGTAAGAGTCCTCTTTGAGTAGATGGAACTCGTACTCCGGCTTGACACGCACGGAGATCCCCTCATCCCCGAGTTCCTTGACGGTCTTATCCAATAGATACCTAGGGTCGCCTTCGAAATCGGAACCGTCGGGCCAGTACATCTTGCATAAAAAGATCGCCAGCTTTTCGTTCTCGTAATTCATGAATTTTAAGGTATCTGGATCGGGTATAGCTACCATATCACTTTGAGAAACACTAGTGAACCCCACGTTAGATGAATCGTAACTGATACCGTCCGTTAGAGCAACGTCCACCATATCCGGTGGTATACGTATCTCTCTGGCTTTCCCCTTCAGATCCAAGAACTTGAGCGCTACGGAGTCGATATCTTCCGGTATCTCTATCTTTTTCGTCATGAACTGCACCTATCTCTGTGAGTGACTACGTATATAAAATCGTTTTTAATCTTTGAGATCATTTTATTTTGTGATATACCTCGGATATTTTCCCAGCAATATCCCGCATATCGTTTTCATCCATCCCCCGGTGGGTCACTTCCGCGGTCCCGATCCTACCGGTACTGTCGATGAAGATCCCTTCTTTGTCAAGTGCGATGCATAATTTGCCAGTGAAATCCCATCCATCGTCGATGAATATCTGGTGTGATTCGCTGTATCCCCTGTCCGCGAATTTCATGGGAACATCGAGGTCGTCGAGTGCCCCAGCTAGGGCTTTTGAATTCTTCACCACTCTCGTGCCGTACTCCTCCTCTTCCATCATCTCCTCCAAAGCAAGGCCCAACGCGGCTATCCTGTTGACGTGTGGATTATCGACGAGTCCGATCCCCGTTTCCAGATCGATATCCAGATATTGACTCATCATCTCGGCGAGTTCATCCGAGTCGGTGAGAATAACGCCGCCCTGAGGTCCGTAGAATGTCTTGTGCGTGCTTCCGATGATAACGTCCGCCCCCTCTTCAAGAGGGTTCTGAAAAACACCAGTTGCTATCAGACCTAGAACGTGTGAACCGTCGAAGACCAGCTTGCTTTCTTCCTGATGTCTGTCGATATAACTCCTGATCTCTTCTACCGGATGCGGAAACGGGATGTAAGACGACCCGAGTATGGTCAGTGGGATATCATTTTCCTTGTAGATATCCTCCGATCTTTCCACGTTGATCTGGTACGTATTTTCATCGTAAGGCAGGGGTACTTTTACTCTGTTGAATTTATCCAATCCGAGGGGGTAACCTCCGCCGGAGAAGGGCAGCATGGCGACTTTTTCACATGGTTCCGTGAAAGAGAACATAACGTTGAGATCGCACACATTTCCAGAGAGCGGTTTAACCAGAGCGTGTTTTACACCGAACAACTCACGTGCCAACTCCTTAGTCCTCACCAATATCTTCTCTGCATATTCAGAACCGCCGTAGTAATCGGACTCGTACCTTCCGGCTAGATCACTAGCGAGTGCTTCCCTAACCCGTTCAGATAGATAATTCTCTGAAGCGATCAGGTTTATACCCCCGTCTCTTTTCTCTTGATGATTCTCAATCAATTTCGATATTCCTTTTTTCTTATCTGTCATCTTAAACACCTTTTCATTGCTTTTTTGTAGCCTCGGTCAGTTTGGTAACGTTGCTTCTCGTGAAGAACCCATCGAAATCACCGTATCGATGGATGTACTCGTTGACTAACAACGTATTAGGAGATTGTGTGGTAAAGGTTTGCTTGAGACCTTCGTCTGGGGAACCCACCAGTTCGATGAGAAATTCCATCCCGTCTTCCTTTATCCCAGCGAATGTATCGTCGATATCATCAGTCTTGAAAGCCATATGATGGACTCTGGTGTTGTAATTATGAATGTACCTCTCCGTCGGTCCTGATGATCCGTCGTCAACGTACGGTGATATGCCCGAAGTGAAAACCATGGCGAATTTTTCATCGGTCAATCTCGCTACGTTCGTTATGGAGTTGAAAACCTTGACGTATATGGCAAAATCGAAATCGTAGTTCGTTAGTTCCATGTACTCTATGATTGCGGAATCCCGGTCCTTCGCACTCACCCTCGTTGCTACGTGATCGAGGTATCCAACGTTGTGCAGATGATCCTTATCCGGCTTGTTCAATCCTACATCTACTCTCTCATCCTTGGAGTCCATATAACTACCCTTTTCTCCCTTCCATTCGATGAAACCCATGGAGTTCCCGGTGAATGTAGAAGGTATAGTCTGGATGAATCTATAGTTATCGGTTTCGACTATGTTATCTGTCATGAAATTCACTCCCCTCTCGATCTGTATATCATAGTACTCTTTGAGGTCCTCCGTTTCGAAGACGAAGGCTTCCAACCTCGTGTTGGGTAGATGATCCGATTTAGGTCCTTTGTTGTAAGCCTTGAACGGGTTACCCACTTTCCTTCTAGTTCTCACCAAAAAGTCGGCGGAACCTTCTCTTTTCAGTACCGCGGTATCTAATCTAGGGTTTCTGAAAAAACTATGAAGTCTTAGACCGGTAAAGTTCAAAAGTTCTTCCACAGCCGGAACATGTCTCGGATTTTCCGTGTTTATTATCACCGCTTCCAACCCCCTGACTAGCCCATCTAGTCCGAGTTCTTTTCTCTCTTCCTTAACCCTTTCAGTTTCTTTTTCGAGTCTATCCTCACTGTTAGAGAAATCGTAGGTACTATGCTCTCCTTTACCGCACGAGGGGCAGTCACCATCATCATCCACTTTGTGGACCTCCATACACTTTTTACATATGAGTTTCTTCATTCTTACACCTGATAACATCTCTCGTTGATGTTCTATAAACTAGTGCCTAATTAATTCTTTTTGATGGTGACGTTTACTCGGATAACATATAATAAATTTAATTAATCTCGCTTGCTTGCTTGATATCATGGAAGAAAAAAGATTGAGGTCTACTAGTTTTGAAAAACCCCCCTTTCTCTCGATCAAGATCATCTTGATTATTCTACTTATATCGTTCGTCATCATCACAGTCATAGTATCATCTGGAGTATCGGATGATTTGGATGCAAGTGTAACCAGGACTTTGTACGAGGACTTTGGAAAAAACAACCATGATATCATGCTCGTGTTCTCTCACTTCGGTGGTTATTACGGCTTGATACCGGGTTCGCTGCTTGTAATCGGTTATCTTTTTTACAAACGCCTTCCACGTAAGGGGATCCTTTTCACCGCGATGATGCTCGGCTCGGTAGCTCTTTTCATGGCATTAAAGATAGTGGTCAGCAGACCACGACCCGATTTTGGACTGCTCCACCCTCTAGATTACAGTTACCCGAGCGGGCACGCTACAGCTTCTTTTGTTTTCTACGTCGGGCTGTATTTATTCTTGATCCATAAGGCTAAAAAAGGTATCGGATTAACATATCTGCTGCCCCTTTTTGTGATCCCTTTGATAATAGGGCTCTCCCGACTGTTTTTGGCTCTACACTACCCCACCGACATCATCGGAGGCTTCTTGCTCGGCGCCTTTGTTCTCATCTCTTATTATCTCTTCGGAGAGCGGTATGACGTCCTGTAAAAATGTCAAAATACATCAAATCAGTAAGCCTTAAATAGATGGTCGTATCATGTTATGTATCCGAACCAAATATGTCCCCATAGGATACGATAATCTATCGACATCCATGATATATTCAGGTTCCCCAAATAGTTAAATAGGGGAGCCTTTGTGTGGGGAGAATACAATGTGGGGATCAAAGATACCCGGATTAGTCCGTGACCTCTTTGGTCCGACAGACGAAGTAGCGAAGAGGTGTAATTTGTTTACCTGCCGATTCCAGGATTATAATGGAACTCGTAACCTTTTGAACTAAGTTACGAGCTCCATAACTAGTCAAAGACCATGAATTAGTACTAATACTCATGTCTTTGACTATAAGTTGAGGCGCGGATGGATTCAACATATCCGTGTCTTAGACTATATTTGTAAGGATTCAAGAACAAAAGGTGATTCTTGATCCGCCAAAAATGAGTTTGAAATAACTCCCGAATTCCGGTTGATCCTGCCGGCGGTCACTGCTATTGGAATCCGATTAAGACATGCGAGTCGAGAGATTTAGGATCTCGGCAAACTGCTCAGTAACACGTGGACAATCTACCCTTGGTTAAGGGATAATCTCGGGAAACTGAGGACAATACCTTATAGGTCTCGGATGCTGGAATGCCCCGAGACTGAAAGCGTTAGCGACTAAGGATGAGTCTGCGGCCTATCAGGTAGTAGTGGGTGTAACGGACCCACTAGCCGATGACGGGTACGGGCCTTGGGAGAGGGCGCCCGGAGATGGGTTCTGAGACACGAACCCAGACCCTACGGGGTGCAGCAGTTGCGAAACCTTCACACTGTGGGAAACCACGACGAGGGGATTCCAAGTGCCAACACCCAGTGTTGGCTTTTCATCTGTCTAAAACGCAGGCGGAATAAGGGCCGGGTAAGACTGGTGCCAGCCGCCGCGGTAACACCAGCGGCTCGAGTGGTGGCCATTATTATTGAGCTTAAAGCGTCCGTAGCCGGTCTGGTAAATCTCTGGGTAAATTGAACGGCTTAACCGTTCGAATTCCAGAGAGACTGCCAGACTTGGAGCCGGGAAAGGCTAGAGGTACTTTTGGGGTAGAAGTAAAATTCTGTAATCCTAAAAGGACCACCAGTGGCGAAGGCGTCTAGCTAGAACGGACTCGACGGTGAGGGACGAAGCCCTGGGTCGCGAACCGGATTAGATACCCGGGTAGTCCAGGGTGTAAACGATGCAGGCTTGGTGTCGGAAGTCTTACGCGGGCATCCGGTGCCGTAGAGAAATTGTTAAGCCTGCCGCTTGGGGAGTACGGCCGCAAGGCTGAAACTTAAAGGAATTGGCGGGAGAGCACCGCAACCGGAGGAGCGTGCGGTTCAATTGGATTCAACGCCGGAAAACTCACCGGGGGCGACGGACACATGTGGGCCAAGCTGACGACTTTGCCTAAATGTCCGAGAGGTGGTGCATGGCCGTCATCAGTTCGTACCGTAAGGCGTTCTGTTAAGTCAGATAACGAACGAGACCCTCGCTCCTAGTTGCCACCCGTCCCGCCAGGGGCGGAGCACACTAGGGGGACCGCTGGCGCTAAGTCAGAGGAAGGTGAGGTCTACGGTAGGTCAGTATGCCCCGAATCCCCCGGGCTACACGCGCGCTACAAAGGTCGGGACAATGGGTCTTCGACCTCGAGAGAGGGAGGCAATCCCGAAACCCGATCATAGTTCGGATTGAGGGCTGTAATTCGCCCTCATGAACGCTGGATTCGGTAGTAATCGCGGGTCAACATCCCGCGGTGAATATGCCCCTGCTCTTTGCACACACCGCCCGTCAAACCATCCGAGTTGAGTTTGGATGAGGACATGCCATCTGGTATGTTCGAATTTAGGTTCGGCAAGGAGGGTTAAGTCGTAACAAGGTATCTGTAGGGGAACCTGCAGATGGATCACCTCCTACGCAAATTAACCTGATTTGGCAGGTAAACAAACACCAAATCTTCGCACTTCGTCGAAACTACATTTTGAATCGATGTTTCAGTTTTAACGATATTCAATGTTTACCAAAAATGATATATTCTCTACTATCTATACATAATCGATGGTTGATAATCCCCCACCTCCCCCAGGGATTGAAAATTTCCCCAGGAATAACATGAGTCAAAATTTTCCTCAAGATAACAGTATTTGCCCCTCCTGTAAAAGACCATATTCCACTGGTGAAAAGAAATTTCTAGGTATTCCAGTATGGGGATGGATCATAGTAATAATATTGATACTGGTTATCGGCTCCAGCATAGTACCCTTATTTTTCCTTTTTTTCATGGATTTCGGGATGGAACCTGAAGATGATATTGAAACTTATTCATCTCGAGTGTTTATTGAAGAGGGCGGCCACTTTAGATATATGATCAGCGAAGGATGGTACGATGAAATCGAGATTGAATTCGAGATTACTTCGTCCAACGGCAATTATTTCGACGTCTACGTGATGGACTTCGATCAATATTACAATTCTTACGGAAATATGAGCCAAACAACCCGGTCATTTTCATCATATTACTCGAGTGAAAATGTAAATCATGTAGAAGATACCCTTGATCTCGGGGAAACCTATCGGGAATACTACATTATCATAGATAATAAACGCACTTCGATCACACCGGATGACGCAGATCCAGATGGAACCATCGCAGTTGATCTAGACCTAACTATCATGACCACTTACGTGTGGTGACTATAATTTTTTTATCTTGGTATCCACGCCTTCTTCCCCAATCAGAACTACTCGGCTGTCTGTCTTCTCCGCTACTATGTTTAGACCCAAGAGATCAGCTTCCTTTTTAGCGAATCCCTTTACTGTTTCATTGGACGGCATATTGCTTAAGTTCATCCTCCTCCTGGAATCGCCGACGAAAACGTATCCCTTCGCCTCGACGAAGTCCGGGTCAGCCGTTTTTATCAACTCCGTATACTCCTTCTCCCATCCTATATTCCAATCCTTGACAAGCGTGTGCCGAACCACCGTTCTAGTGTCCAAGGTTGAGAGTATCTCCAAGGACCTCTTGATATTTTCCCATAATTCTTTAGAATTCGGTATACACAATCTTTTGTAGACCTTCTCATTGGGCGCAGCCAGGGTGATATAGAGTTGAGTAGGCAGCGGGTCCAGGTTCTCTAATATATCCGGTCTCGTCCCGTTGGTAACCAAGAACGTTGTCATCCCCCTTTTCGTGTATCCGTCTATCAACCCACCTAGATCGGGATACATGGTCGGCTCTCCAGCCAAACTGATAGCTACCTGGTTCGGTTCTCTCGCTTCCTCCCACATGTCTTTATCGCACCTGTCGTCACCCTTGAAACCGCTGACGAGTTTCTTCTGAGCCTGGATACTTTTTTCTACTATCATCTCGGGATCATCGAACTCTACATCCTTCCTGTTCTCGTAGTCCTGATATCTCCAGCAGAAAAGACAGCTTTGATTACACACGTCTACGGAGGGAGACATCTGGAGACATCTGTGGGACTGTATACCGTAGAATTTCTCCTTGTAGCACGGACGTCCCCTGATCAATTTCTCCCCAACCCAATGACATAACTTGACACCGGATTCTTCACCGGTGAGGATGTAACCGTGTTTTTTCAAGATCTTTTTCTTATCCTCGTTCATCTTTTCATCTCAGAAATCAAAGAGTGCCTTCTGTCCACTGTCTTCATCCTTCTCTTCTTTTTCCTCCTCTCCCTTCGACTCTTCTTTTTTCTTTGCTCTTGTTTCTCTCTTTTTCTCTTTTTTCTTTTTCTTTACTCGAGCTTTCTTTCGTCTTATGGTCTCATCTTTCCCTTCATGTTTGTAAAGTTCTTTTACCCTTGGGGAGTAAACTTCTTCATCGAGAAGAAAAGCGGTTTCTTCTTCACGCAGTTCCAGATCTTTTACCATCTTAATTCTGAATTCTTCGTCATCCTTGAAGAGCTTGACGAAGCAAGGAAGTATATCGGATTTGACTCTGTCGGTCGTGGTGTGTAACTCCTCCGCAAGCTTCATACACACACGCTTCCTGATAGATCTACTGCCTTTTGAAGCCATCATCTTCCTTATCCAAGATGGAAAATCGTACTTGGTAAATCCACGCTTAGACTTAGGTTTCGATACACATACACCGGCGGTCATCAGATCGTTGGCGTAAGACCAAAAGCCGTAGTACTGGCTGCGGACCACTCTTCTGAGATATATGTCGGCTTTCGAGAGATAATCGTATGCGTTCGCCAAGGATTCTGGATCCTTGTACTCCCTTGGGACGTTCTCGTCTATCCAAGAGATCAAGTTGCGTGGGTCTTCATTTAGATTCCTGATGCTGGACCTGGCATCTAGTACATCTCTGCCCTGCAGAATAGTTCTCAGAGTCGGGAATATGTCCGCTTCTCTGTTCCGGTACCCTAAAACATCGAGATGAGAAACCTTCAGGTTCTTTCTACCCGCGGCTATACTCTGCAGGTCTTTAATCGCTGACCTCAAATCCCCGTCAGATCTCTTTGCCAGATCCCCAAGAACTTGGGATTCGTACTTTATATCTTCAGTATGGCATATCCTTCTCAGGGAGATCAATATGTCCTTTCGAGTGAGGGGTTTGAACTCTATCTTCTTGATCAACTTGCTCAAGTCGTGCGAGCGTCTCCTGAGATTGTAGTAGTCGTTGGCAATCAGTATGATCGGCTGCTCCGTTTTCTCTATGGTTTTTTTTATCTCGTTGATCCCGCCTCTATCTTCTTTCCCGAAAACGTTGTCGGCTTCATCCAGTATCAACAAAGTCCTCTTTCCTTCTTTGTAAGATATGAATTCTCCAGACTCTGAAAAAGTATCGTCGACCGCACTCCTCCCTACTATATCTCTTATAGCATCTCGGTTCCTGTCATCTGATGCGTTCATCTCCAGTACTTCCCATCCCATGTCGTTTGCCAGTGCAAGGGCTGCAGAAGTCTTTCCAACACCGGGCTTGCCGGCGAGTATCACGGCCTTCTTCTTCGGTTTACCCTTTACCCATTTGAAAGCCCATTCCCTGAGCGCTTTCTTTGCATTTGCATTACCTACGACATCTTCCAAAGAGCTAGGTCTGTACCTCTCGGTCCAGTCATCGTGAGGTCGATCTTCCATAGTTTCATCTTGAGGTTCCATAATGTGTTATATCCCATCCCCATGAGTGATATTTTAAGTTAATCCTTGATTAAAACTTGACTATGCCCGTGGCGGTCACCGCGACCCCCAATCCTGTGACACCGTAGAAGACGAGATCCATCATCTGCTTGGATTTTAGTTCGCCCTTGAGCTCCCAGTATTCCAATACGTTCTCCCCGATTCTAAGGGCCTCCAGCGTCAGTTCACCGTAAACGGTGTCCCCCTCTTCGAAATCGATACTGTCCTCTCCAGGGATCACGAAAGTAAAATCACCGTCGATCTCTACGGTCACCCAGTTTTCTATGATTATATTCGTCTCTCTTACATCGGTGATGGTGCCGTAAATCTTCACCTTATCCCCCTCGGTGTAGGACTGATAGTCACCGTCGTTTTTATCCTCTACCAGTTCATCGCCGGTCACACCAGTCAACGGCCAGAATATTACTACCAGAAATAGACCGATCACTAGAATGACCACACCAACGGACAGTATCCTCCTATCCATGGGATGATATTTACTACCACGTATTTATTAATTATGGGTTTATATATTGATTCGATCATATATTCATGCCGGCATCAACACGAGGGATAATATCACCAGATAAACCACGGATGGAGGTACGACCAACAGCAGAAAATCGTCGTCGATATGGTAGGCCCTCGGCTTTTCAGACACTAGGACCGTGAACCCTGCTATCAATGAGAAAAAGAAGGCAAGATGGATGCCCCAGGAACTGAACTGGAACAGGGAAACAAAGAATATAAAGAAAGCCATCAAAAAAGAAATAGACATCAAGCTCAGCGCTCTCCCTTCCTTCCACCGTAGAGACAACATCGGATCTACAAAGGCCATAGATAGGATGGAGGGTATCACCAAATAGGCGGGAAAAAGAGCGATTATCATAGATGCGCCGATGAAAACCCATGCCAAGGCGGAGATCCTCTTCTTTTCGTACCACCTCTGCCCTGGCACATCGATGTTGAAGACTATCCGGATAAGATCGGCTGCCACTACCAATATGGTCAAAGACAGCAGTGCATAAAGGTTGTGAAAACCCAACAACTCTTCGGGGAGCCAGTAATAGAAAACCAGCATGAATGTGGAAATATGTGACGCCATCCTAATGCTTTTCTCATCCGATGTCGATCTCATCTGCGCTCATCCACTCTTACCATCTAATCGAACATAATAAATTTATCCAAACTTTTTTAACCATCAAAAATAATCGATTCACATGGAAGAAGTAGAGTATATTTGGATGGATGGAGATATCATTCCTTGGAAAGAAGCCAAAGTTCACGTCCTGACCCACGCCCTGCACTACGGGACGGGTGTATTCGAGGGCATAAGGGCGTACGACACTGACAAAGGGCCCGCTGTTTTCAGATTGGAAGAACACATGGAACGTTTTTTGAACTCGTGCAAGATAATCCATCTACCCATCGAATACACAAAAGATGAACTGATGGAAGCCGTAGAAAAGTTGATCCTCAAAAACGAGCTGGACTCTTGCTATATCAGACCTATCGCATTCCGAGGTTACGGACAGCTGGGTGTCAATCCATTAGACTGCCCCGTAAAGATCGCCATAGCAGTATGGCCGTGGGGCGAGTATCTCGGCGAGGGTGCACTGAAGAACGGTGTAGAAGTTCAGACATCATCCTGGGCCAGGCACCACCCGAACATATCTCCCACCAAGTCAAAAGCCACTGGTAATTACCTGAACTCATCCCTTGCGAAGATCGAAGCTATCGAGAACGGATGCGTGGAATCCATCATGTTGAATCCCAACGGGTATGTTGCTGAAGGGACAGGTGAGAATCTGTTCCTTGTAAGGCGAGGAGAGCTCTACACCCCTCAGACCGCCGACGTTTTAGAGGGTATCACGTGCTTTTCTGTAATGGAAATCGCCGCTGACCTGGACCTAGAGATCAACATAGAGAACATAACCAGAGATCAGATATACATCGCAGACGAAGCCTTCTTTACAGGCACGGCGGCAGAGGTAACGCCGATAAGAAAGATAGACGGAAGAAAGATCTCAGACGGTATCGGACCTGTAACAAAGAAGATACAGTCGATCTATCTAGACGCCGTTGAAGGCAGAGTAGAAAGATACAGGAAGTGGCTCCACTTCATCGAAGCTTGATCAGTAGTGTTATCGATGAGCAAAGCTCATAACGTCTTCCATCTCTCCGAAGCCCAGTTCCTTCATCTTTTCTTTCGTAGGCACGCCTCTATCGCTCCATCCCCTTCTTTTATAGACATTGTCTATCAATTTCTCGTACTGGTTCTCCCGGTATTCCCTGAGCTTGATGAGTTTCTCTCTACTCGTTAATCCCGTCGGGTCGATGTCGGCATCTTCCTTCAACTGTTTATCGTATCTGCCCTCTCTAGACTCGTACTCCTCGAGGGTCACAGGCCCCACAGATCTGTACGGTATCTGGTCGTACTCTCTGGTGCCGTACCCCAATCTTTTAGCGAAGATCCTTTGGAAGTTGTAGACTCTTTCCGACATGATGATAAGATCTTCCGGTCCGACTTCTTTACCGGTCACTGACGAGAAGAAATCCGCGTACCACCTGACGTGCTTCATCACCTTGGCGGGTTCTTCCGTTTCTTTATTATCTTCCGGCTGGATATCGTTCCACGGCAGCTTACACAGTCCGTTCAGACCGAACCACGTTCTCCACATGGGGAACCAGTGCAGTGCCTCCGCCTTCTGCTCGAAGGTCGGCATGAAGTTCTCGACCATATCCAGGAATATGAGCCACGCTTCGTCGTGCTGCGGTCCCTTGAGAGCCAAACCGTATCCACCCTGCTGTGCCAGAGATTCCTTGGTGACGTACTCCGAGTACTCAAGTCCTTTACACTCCATCCCTATATCGTCCATGAGGTCTCTGTCAGCACCGTATTCCTTTTCAAAGAAATCCTTCAGTCTTTTGATCCCCTTCCCTACATGGGCACCGAATCCCTTCCCTTCAGCCATCTGATGGACTATCTTGAGTGCTGCTTCCTTGCTGCCGAATTCAAGAGTAACATCATCCATAATATCCTTCGGTATCAGCCCTTTCTCGGCACACTCCATGACAAAAGCTGTAGTCGTTCCAACGCTGATGGTATCCAATCCGTAGGCATCACAGTAAAAATTCATCTCGATTATGTGGTCTGGGTCGAAGATCCCGCAGTTGCTGCCGCATCCGGCTATGGTCTCGTATTCGGGTCCATCCACAAGAACTTTTTCACCTTTGTATGGTCCGCTTTTTAACTCGAAATTGGTCACGCAGTGTGCACACTGTACGGTGCATCCACGTACACAACCATCGTATCCTTGGTCGAATTTCCTACCGTACACTTCTTCACCGATCTTATCGGCTTCCACGTGACTGCCGTACTGAAAATTCTTAGTGGGAAGCAGATCGAAATCATCCATTATAGGTACAAGATGTGCCGTGCCCACCTTGGCCATGTTGTGCTGGGTTTTATCCAAAGTTGCGATCTCGCTTGCATGTTTTCTCTCCACTTCTTTGAGCTTTTCGGGATCTGCAGGGTTGATACCCTTCTTCTCACCTTCCGAGCGGACGACCAGTGCCGTCACTTTCTTGTCTCTCAGCACCGTACCCGTACCACCTCTTCCAGCCTGTTTGTATCTCACTTCTCCCCTGCCGATGTCGTACCAGCTGAAGTTCAAACAGCCGAAGTAGGTGTTCTTCCCCCCGGGCCCCGAGGAAACCACAGATATCTCTCTAGGATCACCCTGACCGTAGAGTTCAGTCAACTGATGAGAGATACCGTAGGAATCATCCGGCAGCCCTTCAGGAACTTCGTCGAATCTGATCTTTCCTTCGATACCGTCTATGAAAACTATGATCTCTTCATCCGATTTACCCTGCATCTCTATGGCGTCGAAACCCGCAAAAAGGAGGTGTGGACCGAAATAACCGCCCACGTTTGAATCTATTATCGAGTTGGTAGCCGGTGATATACTTGTAACTATGCTGTTACCACTGCCTGGATATACCATCGAACCACCGAGCGGACCGCATGATATACATAATTCGTTCTCAGGATCGTTCCACTTGGTATCATCATTCACCGCATTCCAAAGCATCCAAAGGTCGAATCCCTTCCCACCGGTGAAGAGGTCCTTCATCTTTTCGTCCACTTCTCTCTTTTCGATCTCCTTGTTAGTAAGATCAACGTACAATCTTTCACCCGAATACCCCTTTTCTACCTTCTTCCTTTCATAATCGAATTCTTTTATGGTCTTGATTCCTGAGTCGGTCATGTTTACACTTCCTTTGTCTAATCATTTTGGACGAATATATATTTATTTTCCCTGTGATTCAAACTCTCCTCTTTCTCTTTTCAAATCAATACATATCAACGTACTCGAAAGCGGGTGCCAAAGAAAAGCAATACAGGGTTTCGAATCGATAATCCTTCTCCCTCTGCTCGATTATCTCGTAGATATCGTCGATTATCTTGTATATCTCGGTCAAGGGGCTCATATCTGAACAGCAGAAGTATATCCTTCCCTCGGGGTGTATGTGATCCGCAGCATCGTCAAGGAACCTCAGTATGATCTCGTCACCCCTTTCCCCTCCATCCCATCTCTTGTCCATCTCCATCCTTTCATCCATAGGAAGGTACGGAGGGTTGAAGATTATCACTTCCCATATCCCGGATATATTCTCGAAAAGATCGCTCAAAATAATGTCTTTCAGTTCCATCCCGTTGAGCTCAGCGTTTTCCCCGGTCAGTTCTAGAGCCGAGTGGTCGATGTCGGATGCGGTTACCGAGGTACCTCTTAGAGCACAGTGCAGCGATATGATACCGCTTCCACAGCCGATCTCCAGCACGTCCTCGTCAGCTTCTACCTGAACCAGGTCAAGAAGCATGTAAGTATCGTCATCGGGTGAATAAACACCCCCTCTCTCCCTTATGATTATATCCTCTGATATCTCCAAAACTCACACCTATTCTAATCCCTTCATCTCTTCTTTATAATCGTTAAGATAGATAACACAATCATCCATATCTCCCTCTTTTCTAGCTTCCTTTGCCTTTTTTATCAGGTAGACCGGTTTAGAAACATTTTTTCCGCTGATCTTGGCGTTCTTGATTTCATTTTGAGCTTCCCTGAATATTGAATCCAGGTCTTCGGAGATCAACTCTTCTGTCAAGGTTTTTGCCTCTTTAAGATACTCCCTGCCGATCTCTACGTCCCCCTCTTGGACTTTGTTCAAAGCTTTATGGATCATATTTTCACTGTCCTCCAGTTCTATACCGAGCTTTCTTGTTTGTTCAACCATATCCTGCATCTTTTCGATGTCGTCCATCAGCTTTTCTTCCTCGCCCTTCGCCTCTTCCGCTTTTACATCCGCCTTAGCCAGGAGATTGAACACCTTGATCAAATCCCCTTCACCTTCGGCCTTTAAGGCGTCTTCCAGAAATGATTCCGCCATGGACCTGCTTTCCCCCTCCTCACCTCGCTCGATCTTTTCTCTGACAGCTTGGATCTTTTCTCCTATATTCTTCTCCATCTCACCCGTGATCCATTCCCTGGCATCATCCAGGATATCGATGGCCTGAGAGAATTCTTCATTCTTCGCCTTCAACATGGCTTGGTTTATCATGCTTCCCCCCTTCTCCACCTCTATGCCGTGATTCCTGGCGGTGACGATCAGGTTCTTGATCTTTTTGATCCTATTGGTCAAATCTTTCATGGAGTACTCTTCTTCCGTAGTTTCAGACTCCGGTTCTTCCCTTTCTTCTCCATCTACCTCTGTCTCTTCTGATCCAGCTTCCTCCAAACCCTCTACTTCCTCGGGCGATACCCCTCCTTCTATATCTATCTCGTCAACCTTCCCCTCTTCTTCGACCTCTAAATCATCCTCCACTTCTCTCTCTCCCCCCACCCTCTCTCGCTCTTGATCTATCTCTTTTTCCAGTGTCTGAAGTCCCTCTTTTATCGCTTCATAATCTCCCTCTGCACCCTTTCTCATCAGGTCTCTAATCTGATCAATGTATCCCTTGTAATCTCCTCCTTCTTTCTTTATAGAATTGACCTTTTCTGCACATGTTTTTAAGAGGAAATTAACGTCCTTGACGGTTTCTATCTTGCCTTGGATATAATCGATCTTTTCCAGGCCAACCTCGTAGTTTCCTTCTTTTTTATCCTGTATGACCTCTTTTATGTCCTTCTTCAAGGGAGTTATCTTGATCTTAGAGCTCTTGATATCGTTGTAGGACTCTTTCATCTCTTGATATCTAGATAAAAATGTATTTTCTAACTCTATCTTATCTTTTTCTTCCACTTCGCCCCGCACCTCTTTCTCTACTTCCACTCCGCCCTCTAATTCTGCTTCTGTTTCCTCTTCTTCAACAGTCTCTCCAACGCCTTCTTCGATCCCTACCTCTTTCTCTACTTCCACTCCGCCCTCTAATTCTGCTTCTATTTCCTCTTCTTCAACAGTCTCTCCAACGCCTTCTTCGATCCCTACCTCTTTCTCTACTTCCACTCCGCCCTCTAATTCTGCTTCTATTTCCTCTTCTTCAACAGTCTCTCCAACGCCTTCTTCGATCCCTTCCTCTTTCTCTACCTCCTCTTCGACCATCCTCTCTTCTACTACAGCCCCTTCTTCCACCTCTCCTTTTAATTCAGCTCCCCCTTCGAGTTCCCCCTTTATCTTTTCCAGGGAGTGGTCCATCATATCTTCAGCTTCTTCATAGTCGCCCTCTTTGGCCTTGTCCCTCACAGACAGGATATCTTCCTTGTACTCGGAATAGTCCAGCCCTTTGTCCTTCATCTCGACGAAAAGTTCTTTGATATCCAACAGTTTATTACCTACGCTTATCACGATGGAGGATTTTTCCTTCGCTCTTTCCGCAATTGCGATACCTTTTTCATACTCTCCCTCCTTGGCGAAATCACTAGCATCTTTTATCAATCCTTTTATGTTATCGATATCTATCTTGGTCTCTCTTGCTTCACCGAGCTTGTTCTTCGCACTCTCAAATTTCTTTTCGAATCTCTGCTTCATCTCCAGTGATTTATCCGTTGGTACCTTCTCCAGTTTTTCTATAAGTATCTCAGCATAGCTCAAAGATTTCTTGAGCTTCCCGTCCTCCGCGAAAGAACGTATCTTTTGGTACTGGCCTTTGTACATCTCGGAGTCCTGATCCTCACTTATGACCGACAATTTTGTGTTGATATCGTCCAATATCTCGTTCAGCTGCCCCAAGATTATCCCTTTTTTAACCACGGAACGTGCATTGTCTATTGCTTCCTCTCTATCGTCTTTGTTCCTGGCCTTCACGGCTATATCCATCTCGTTTTGCAAGGACTCGATGCCAATAGTATCCTTATCGAACTCCGTAACAATTTTCCTTGCCTTGCTTATCTCATCTTCGACCTCTTTAACATCGATGTCCTGCTCTTTTATGGGCTTTGACTCTTCTTCATCTTGTTCTACTGCTTTGGTATCAAGACCTGCCTCTACGGTTTGATGGGCTAGTCCCTCGGAGCGAAAATCGACTGCAATCTTATACGCCCTTGCGGCCTCATCGAACAAGCCAAGTTTGGTCGCCAACCTCGCCTTTGCGTTCCATATCTGGTCGTAAAGAGGATTGAATTCTATGACTTTGTCATATGCATCGTAAGCCGCCCTTAAAGAGTCCATACTCTCGTAGATCGCGGCCTTTGCGTACCATACTTTTTCATCATCCCTGCCATCGATGATCTTTTTTTCCAGTTCATTCAATTTTTCCATGGGTTTTTTTACTATCTCTCCCTCGGGCAGTATTATGCCTGTGTCGTCGAATGTGAATGCCTTCCCACACTCGTAACATGCCTCCCGGGACGAGTCTATTATGTTCTTACACTCCGGGCACTTTATCTCTTCGATGAATTCTCCCGAACCCAAGTTTCCGTCCTCGATGTCCTGGAGGATCCTTTGTGCCAAGGCGTTTCCTATAGATTCTATAGATTCAAGTTCTTCAGTCGATACCCCTTCTAGCTGAGAAAGGTCTTCATATCCGTTATCGTAAAGAGAACATGCAGTCAAGTAACCTACAGAGGGCACCGACATAAGTTCTTTGATCCCATCTTCGTCTCGTTCGATAATGTTACCTTCCATATAACAAACCTCAAAGGATTAATAATGGTATAGAAGACATGTTATTATTACCACATATTTGGGATATATATACTTTGGTACAATTTTCGAACTGTTTTCGGATCCTGAAACAAAAAAATACATAAAACCTAATGAAGATGATTTTTACGGAGATATGATGGCGAATAAAAACTTAGAAGAGATGGTCGGAGAAAGGATATACGACGACGTACAGGTTCACGAAGACAGGATCGACCTAACCGTTTCGGAGATATTTTCTATCGAAGGCGGCGGCGAGCTTGATTTCGGCGGCAGTGAATACGTTCCCTCAGAACTGAAGAAACTCGAGACAATAAAGAAGCACGAGGACGACGACTACGGATGGTGGGAGCTTGAAAAAGGGACTTATCTCATGGAACTCAACGAGAAGATAAGCGGTGGGAGAGCCCTGCTCCAGCCCATGGATAGGTTGTTAAAAACCGGATGTTTCACGCCTACAAAGGTAGTAGATGGAAGAGAAAACAACAACATTCTATGTCTAATCCACGTGAACCAACACGGAGTCAACATAAAAGAAAACTCCAGGATCGTAAGTTTATACGAGTTGGACTGAACACTGCACAAAATAAAAATACACCCACCCTACATTGAACTCCTAATCCAAGTAGAATAAAAAGGAGAATAAAAATGAGAAGAAGATTGACAACTATGCTCAGTCTAATCATTCTATTTTGTATCGCAATGATATTACTGACCAGCTCAACGATAGCTGCGCTTCCGTGGGGCAGTTACTGCCACGATAACAAGAACACCAACAGAAGTCCGAAAGACACGTCACACGTAGAGGGTCAGCTCAAATGGATCTATGATGCCGGTGAGAACGTATCCTCGCCCATCGTCGGTCCGAACGACAACATCTATTTC
>CAZHUM010000008.1:0-42491 GCA_964535805.1 uncultured Thermoplasmata archaeon | reverse complement strand
TTCTAACAGTGGCGGATTGTGGCTGTCACCTTCTACCAATACAAATAATGATATCATTAACAACAATTTCATCAACGAAACAGGTGAGATTTATACACCAGGTGTAGAAAATAGATGGAACGGTTCTTACCGGACCGGAGGGAACTATTGGAGCGGATATCAAGGAAAGGACAGATATTCTGGCAGATCTCAGGATGTGCCTGGGATGGATTCCATCGGGGATTGGGGCTATAATATTACATCTCAAGCTAGAGACGACTACCCGCAGATGCACAGGTACATCTGGTGGAAAGACGTAGCTCCGCGTATCGAACCAAAGAACCCTATGAACGGGACGATATCATCTATCAACGACAGGATAGGATTCGATATATGGGACGGTAACTACGATCTAGACATCACCGGGTATCGTGTAAACTCCAGCAGTGAAAAGAACTTCGACGAAAATTTCACCATCGATATATCTAGCTGGCCCCAGGGCAATTATACGTTGATAGTTTTTGCTGAAGATGAGAGAGGGGAGAAAACCATAGAAGAATACGTTTTTTACCTTGATAGGACACCTCCGTACCTCAACATCACCTCTCCGTTGAACAATGCATACATAGCAGAAAATGCCGTTACCGTCGAATGGATAACCTACGACAATATAACAGAGGTATCGCATATCAAGATCGAGTTCGACGACCAAACCTTCTCTCTACCTGGTGCAACATCCAGTTGGGCATTGGAAGATCTTTCAGATGGGACCTATATCATCTACATCACATCATTTGACACCACAGGAAATAACAAAACCGAAAGAGTGGTTTTTTACGTTGATACGGTCCGTCCGAGCCTTGATATCTTGACACCCACAGACATGGAGATCTTCGACTACAAGGACGTCGTTGCCGAATGGACGAGCTATGACAACGGATCGGGTATAAACCATTTCGAGATCAGGATCAATCAAGGTGGTTGGTACGACGTGGGCACTAGTAACAAAAGTATGCTGTGGGATTTAAAAGAAGGGGATAACACCTTAGAAGTGATGGCTTTGGACCGAGCGGGAAATGTGGCCATGGATACTTCTGAATTTCTCGTCGACACCACCTCGCCCAATCTGTCAATCCATCATCCGCTGGATGGGAGTTACATCAGTGAAGACGAGGTGACGATTAACTGGACCGGAGAAGATGCTACCAGCGGTATAGATTACTATATGATAAATTTGAACGACGGAAGCTGGAGCAAAACCAATTACACAAACTATACATATCGTTCTCTCTCAGATCACGGAAATTCACGTTTTACCGTAAAGATTAAAGCGGTAGATGAGGCGGGGAACTCGATTTTGGAAAGCGTCGATTTTAGCCTGGACTTAACCCCCCCTTCCATCTATATAATATCACCATCTGGAGGCAACATGTTAAATGATGATTCACTCTTAATCAAATGGAGTGGATTCGATTTGGAAAGCGGTATATCAGAGTACGCTATCAAAGTAGATGACGGTGAGTGGATATCGATTGGATTGAATACATCATATACCTGCGACCTCGAAAGCCTCGAGGAGGGAGAACATACAGTATGGGTTAAAGGAGTGAATAACGCCATGAATGAGGCTAACTCAACTGTCACCTTCCTCTTGGATACCACACCTCCAACGCTGGATATTATATCCCCATCCCAGACATACCTAAATACGAACAAGGTCACGATAAGATGGGAATCCGAGGATGACGTGAGCGGTGTGGATAGCTACCGGCTCTACATCGACGGAGTGAAGAAGGAAACTATACTACCGTCAAAACAATTTATAACACTGGATCTATCCCCCGGCGAACATAATATAACACTGGAAGCCATCGATAGAGTGGGCAATATTCGAATGAAAAGTGTGGACATATTTATCGATACTAGTGCACCTCATATAGAGATAATCGAACCTTCGGAAGGAAGTGTCTTAAACAGTAATACAGTCCGTATATCTTGGAGGGGGCACGATGTCTACGGTGAGATAGATCACTATCAAATAATGCTGGATGGTGGGGAATGGATTCACAAAGGACTCGCCAACGAGCATATCGTTTCAAATCTCTCAGAGGGAGAACACGTCGTTGAAGTTAGAGGTGTAGATATGGCGGAAAATACAGGGTGGAACAAACTGACTTTTACGATAAACATAACGGACGACCTGGATGGTGATGGGATACCGGATTATCTACAAGGTGATCGGAACGGAGAGTACGACGATAACAAAGAAGACCTACCGAGCGAAGAGAAATACTCTGTAGGCAAACAGCTTCTATTTCTATCGACGGGCGTTTTAATCTTGACCGCAACATGCATCATCATTCATCTACATATCAGGAGAAAGAGAGATGGGGTCGAAGAATCCCTAGACAACGAGTATCGTTCCAACTATTTTCACAAAGAGAAGAGGTAAATGATGGGGGAGGGGCGAAAGCTTATATATCTATAAATCTAAAAATAGAGCATGCACAAGATAGTGGATGTTTCCATGGAAAAAAATATTTTGGAACAGAACCAGAAGATCGCCGATAAAAATTCTGAATTGTTCAAAAAATACGGGGTGAGAGCTTTCAACGTACTAGGAGCGATCGGTTCTGGAAAAACAACCATCATCGAAAAACTAGCCGAAGGTATGAAGGAGGAGAATGTCGGCGCGGTAGCGGGTGATGTAAGCGGTCAGGATGATTATCTGCGTTTTATAGGCAAAGATATGCCGTCGGTCGCCGTAAACACAGGAAAGGACTGCCATCTAGATGCTCATTACGTGAGCCACGCTCTAGAGGATTTTGATTTAGAAGAACTTGACTATCTGTTTATAGAGAACGTTGGCAACCTTATCTGCCCCGTGGATTTTCCACTGGGTACAGAAGCTAACATCGTCGTGGTCTCCGTGACTGAGGGAGATGACATGATCCGTAAACATCCTCTGATATTCGCTCAATCCGATATCTCAATTATCAACAAGGTAGACCTAGCGGATGTTATGGAAGTTGATTTGAACGTCATATATAACGATTTTAGAAAAATCAATCCACACGGAGAGCTGATCAAGATGGATGCTAGAGAAGGTAAAGGTGTAGAAAAACTGGCTGAACTGCTGGATTTGCCTTACTCTTTGCCCTTATAATAAGGTGATTCCTCGAGTTTGAGTATCCGGCTTGAATCTCTGTTCTTGTAGAATTCCCTTCTTTTTTCTGCTACAAGTCCGATCACGAATCCTGCACCCAGAAGTACGCCTATAGCAAATGATGGTATGTGGTCGTAGGCCTCGGGGACCGGCACCATGGCGCTCATCCTAGTGTTATCGATATCTATCTTGGAGACGGAAACTTCATCCCATTCAGATTTGTACTCGGTACCCAATGCCATCATGTTGCTGTTGGGAACCTGGAAATAGATAGCTTCGGATTTTTCACCGTTTATCTGTGAAAG
Organism: uncultured Thermoplasmata archaeon; assembly: GCA_964535805.1. Classification (GTDB taxonomy): domain Archaea; phylum Thermoplasmatota; class Thermoplasmata; order Halarchaeoplasmatales; family Halarchaeoplasmataceae; genus CAZHUM01. Next base: position 39,041 of record CAZHUM010000008.1, on the reverse strand, counting down.
GGTACTCCAGCTGTAATATCCGGTTTGGTCGTCTATCAGTGAAAACTCATAATAGTCTATGATCTTCCCGGGTCTAACCTCGTCTGGAGCCCTCACGATCTGTCCGTTAACGCTCAGCTCCTGGAATATGAAGAAACGTCCGTCCGGTACCCCATCGATATTTTTTATTGAATAAGAAAAGGTCACTTCCGAGGTATCTTCCAGTGAAAGGACAGCTATGGACATCATAAGATCTCCTTCCGTTCCCGCTATAGATATGGGCGTTTCCATATTCATCTTTACGTGAGGGAGTCTTTTATTAGATACCTTGTTATAATCAATCATCCATTCGCCTTCATCGAGGGAAAAGACATCGCTGTATCCATCGGCCATGAACTCTAGAGTTTTGTATCGGATGCTATATAGTAGCTCTCCGTCTTTATTGACATCGAGTTCGATACCTTCGCTCGTGTCGATGGATACATTGAGTCCGTTTATATCCTTATCGAAAAAAGTTTGGGAGGAGGTGATAGGTATAGAAAAAGATATGAGAATGAATGAAAGGCATATCAAAGCCCCGACGCGGGCACTTCTTTTCGTTTTTCGTTTCATCTGTTCACCTTGCGAATAGACCCCTTAAAAAAAGGAAAGGGGTTGAGGAGGTTGTTATCGTGAAAGGGTAATACGAGGAGGAGTAATCGTGATTTGTGATTTTCTGTATTAAATAGCGATAGGGTATTATAAAAGGGATTTCGCACAATATTCGAATTAACAATTGTTTTTCGGTGTAATATATGTACATGCTATGTACATGTTGTCATACAAAGAACTAGGGGTCTCCAACAGCTTTGGCTATCAAGGGGGCCACAGTGACTTCACTGCTGGGTGATTCGATCGTGTCAGTGCAGAAAACTGATTCACACACGCTTTCCAATCTTTTCAATGAATCGTCGATGAAAAGACCGTGGGTGCATCCAGCATGGACTTCGTCTGCGCCCTGAGCATAAAGCTGTTTGGCAGCTTTCCTCATGGTACCACCAGTAGAGATGATGTCATCTAGGATAACAACCGTTTTGCCCTCCACATCCATATTCTTGGGCTTTATCTCCACCGTCTCCCCGTCCAATCTGTGCTTCTCCAGATAGTCCCAGCCTAGATCGACCTCTTCCGCGGCTAATTTGATCCGCTCGATGCCTCCCTCGTCCGGAGAAAGTAAAAGGTCTGGATCGTATATCTGTGAGTGGTCTGCGAGCTCCATCATAGCACTCAGATTGTAGGAAGGGATATCGAAGTAATCCAGTATCAAAGATGAGTGAAGGTCCACACTGTAAAATTTATCTGCGTTGATCTCGATAATTTTCGCGATAACTTCAGAGCTCAATACCTCACCTTTTTCAAAGATCTGATCCTGTCTGGAGTAGGAGTAATATGGAACGACGGTGGTTATGGATTTTGCGCCCCCTCGGATGAGAGCATCTTGAATAAAGAAAAGGGCAAGTAGATTCTCGTTGGGATAGGTGGTTTGGATGAGACAGCAATCTTCGCCATTTACGTCCCCTTTCAGGCGAGTGTATATCTCGCTGTCAGGGAACGATTTGTATTCCACGTCGATTATCTCCTCATCTATCTTACTAGCTACCCTCTCCGATAGCTTCGCCGATGCTGGACCTTTTATTATCATCTTGACCGATAACTCTAAAAGATATAATGCATTTAATTTTTTTGACCTATTGCGTAATCATTTTATAATATTCCTTACCATAGGGTATAAAGGTGGTAAAACATGATGCCAGGCGGCAACCCCAGACAGATGAAAAGAATGATGAAGAAGATGGGAATGAAAAGCGAAGAATTGGACGCCAAGAAAGTGATCATAGAAACGGAAGATAAAAAGTTGGTGTTCGAGGATGCTCAAGTTATCAATATGAAAGTTCAGGGTCAGAACATGTACCAGATAATCGGTGATCCCCGGGAGGAAGCTCCAGAGGGGAAGGTTCTGATACCCGATGAAGATATCAAGATGGTCGCGGAAAGAACTGGAGTCTCCGAAGAAGAGGCGAAGAAAGCCCTGGAGGAGTCCAATGGCGAACCGGCAGAGGCGATAATCAATCTATCTACATAGGTATTTAGGTATTAAAAAAAAATTGGAATGATGGAAATTGGCGAGAAAAGAGGTACCCGTAGGAACTAGAATACTTGTATCGATAATAGTGATAGTTTCGGTTAGCATAGCTATCATCAATCTTTTTACGGTCTATGGTGTTATTTCCAATCCCGGACTGCTCAATTACCTGATGGTGATCGGTATCTTCATGGTGCCGCTGGTGATAATCGGTGCTACGGTCAACAAGATCTTTATCGAAGAAAAGAAAACTCTGGACAAGATGATCGGTAAACCCACCGAGATCGGGCAGAAGGTAGATCTCAGGGTGAATTTCAAGCGGTGGGAGACCAAGACGGCGGACACATCACCTCATCCTGTTTTCTACATCAAGATCACCATCGCCGCCATGCTGTCCGTATCTACTGGTGTTTTCATCCTTCTGATATCCTCGGGAGAGATATTGACGGAGAGCTTTACAAACCTGGCTTCTATACTTCTTCCACTCGTGTTAGTGAGTGCGGTCATACATCTGTTCAGCAAGCATCTGTTCGAACCCCACGGGTGGAGAGAGTTCTTAGAACACTCCTGGCTTGCCCTTCTTGTCATCGGGATTTCGATCTCGTTTATGCTTTATCTGAGGGATTACACTAGAACTACATACCCACGGGAATTCTGGGAAAGGTTCATGGGTCTTCCGTTCTCTTTACCGGCTTTCCTGTTCCTGGTCATCGCACTTTTACTTGGGGGGATACTGCTACGACTGGGTGATTTCCTTGAGTTTGAATCCTCACCGCTAAAGGCATCTGGAGTAACTTTTATCTTGGCATCAATAGCTTTCATGGTACCACAGTTCGGATTTCTCGACTGGGGATATCTTCTGGTGGTTATATCGAGGGCATTCAGTATTGCGCTCGTAGTGTATGGTATCGCAACTTCAGCCCTTCTTTACAAGGACGCCGGTATGAGATACATAATCACGAACGAGAGGATAATCAAGCTGAATACCAACAAGCTGGAAAAATCTACTTTCTATACGCTCGATAAACTGGATAAGATCAGCATAGAACACGATTTCTTGGCGGACCAATTCGGGTACGGTAACGTGGTTGCATTTTTCTCTGATAAGAAAAGAAGGAAACGCCAGCCCTACTGTATGCTGCACGGGATAAAAAATCCAGACCTCATCGTCAATACCATAAAAGCGATGGCAAATCTAAAGAAAACTAAAGTGAAACCCAAGGAAAAGATCCAGAAAAAACCGAAGAAAAAGAAGATCATAAAGAGGAAGATCAAGAGAAAAAAGAAGAAACCCAAAAAGGGGGATTTCTACTATCGTTTGATTATACCGCTCTTATCTATAATCTTATTTGGCGCTATGGTTATTTCTACTACTCCAGCTGGTATAGCTGATGCAACGGAACACATGAACTCCGGGACGAGAGCCAACGGTTTCGAATATATCGAGGAAGACTACACGGTCGGATACGAGAACACATCCATCTTTTCGATTTTCTCGATCTACCGGGTGTATTCATACAATATAGATGGCGAGCTTTTATCTCTGGAAGAGCTGAAAATAATGGCACAGGATGACGAGGACATGATGATAGATCTCATGGTTTCCGAGGCGGAATCACAATCAGATGCCGTGCTGGAAAATACCTATGACCTGTTACCAGATACAAATAAAGCCGCCGTCAAACGGGATATCCATGTGGAAACCGGGAGTTTCTCTATGGGTTCGGGACCTATCGTGGTCATAGCTGATATTGATATAGAACTGAAACCATCTTATTTCGGTCTGCCAGATGCTGCGGATCTGACCGAGGTATCATACGGTTTCTTGAAGATCGGTGGTGAACTATCACATGAGTTGAGTTTTTCCTGTGAAGCCGGGCACACAGCCGAGTATGAATTCCAAGTCCAAGAAAATCTATATTTTGAAGCGGTGGGAGCGGATCACCCGCAGGAATCTGATTATCCGAGTACTGTATCTTGGACTCTGAACAATACCAACGGTACGACAACTATGTACGAAAAGGGGAGCCTATCCATAAAGCACGATTCTCCAGTCGATCTGCATGGATATGATATGGGTGCGAACGTACTGATTGATATACACGAACTAGATAGAACGGAGGACCGGGAATTCCTTAAGATCCATGAAAACTTCACGTCTGAACTGTATCACGTGCCATTACCCGACTCACTGAATTACTCCCTTCCAGCCGGATTCGATATAGCAAGCATAAACTCGGATTTTATCCGTCTTCTTTATCAGAACGGTTTGGATCATTTGATCGATGACTTTAGAAAAGATCTAGAAGGTGAGATAAATGATCGTATATCGGATTTTTCCGACACACCTGTGGATGGAGAACTAGTGCTGGTCGGTTTGAACCAGGAGTACAAGGTGAGTAGTATGTCCTCAGGTGTTCCCATCCGTTTATATCACAATTCATCATTCGAGTATACCATATCGGAATATGACCGACCCTCCTCTCTCCAGACGAGGTACACATTTTCCGAAAGGTTGAAGGTTTCTATCAGAGGATTCGATAAATGGCCTATGAATTACACCATCAAGATACCCAAGGATCTTCGACTGATGAGCGCAAAAGCCGGTGACGATACCTTAACACCTAAAAGGGACGACCTGGGGAGATACTACATAGAAGATCGTTTGGAACCCTCGGAATCCTATGACCTCGACATCGAGATAGGGACTATCGTTGACATATCGACCTTGTTTCCATTCCTGGGTTTGATCTTCATACTCTTTTTGATATGGCTCGGTCTCAACGTGTACCCTATAAAGAAAAGAAGAAAACTTAGGTGAATATTTCAACAGTGAAATTTTTTATAGGTTCGATTTAGAGTTCTCATCTACCAGTGCCTTCTCTAAAGTTTTTATTTCGGAGACATCTATGGCTATGATCAGAGTGCAGTTTCTATTCTCGAAGTATATCCTGTCAGAGTTGATATGCAGCCATATGTTGCTATTATCTTTATGTTTGAAATTTATCTCATACTGCTGAGGTACTTTTTTTCCTTCCTGTAAACCCATGACCCTTTTATCGATAATGTCCTTTTGTTCCGATACCGCGAAGTCAGAAAATCTTCTATCTATTAACTCAAATTTATCGTAACCGGTTATCTTCTCAGCCGCTTTGTTAACGTATTCTATCGTCCCGTTCCTGATCATAAAAATAGCGGTGGGAGCAGTTTCAACCAGTTTCTTGAATTTAGCTTCACTTTTTTCAAGTCTTTTTTTAATCTTATCCCTTTCTGTGATATCTTCTCTTACTTCTAGTACTCCGATTAGATTCTCTTGATTATCTAAAACAGGTTCTCCTCTAATATACCATGCCTTCTTTCCGGCCCTTACGATCCGTTCTTTCCTTTCTTTTGATCCGATCGTTTCGATCACCGGACAATCGCCACATGGTTCTTCTCTATCGAACCACGTCTGGTAACACTGTTCTCCTACAACATCCCCAACTTTCTTTTCTATGTAATTGTTGGCCTCTTTGTTACTCCATATCACCCTCAGTTCTGGACTTAAATGTATCACGTGTTCTGAAAGTGAATCAAGTATGATGGACTTCTCCTTTTCGGATTTCACCAGTTCCGATTCGGCTCTCTTCTTCTCCACGATCTGTTCGATGGTACTAGCTAGATGTGTGTATTGCGACTTGACATCACCGCCTTTTTGGATGTAAGCGTCAGCACCAAGATTCAAAGCTTCCATGGCTACTTCCTCCCTTCCCTTTCCCGTGAAGATTATGAAAGGTATATCGTCCCCTCTATCCCTCAATTCTTTGAGTAAATCAATACCGTTCATACGAGGCATCTGGTAATCTGATACGACCACCGCGAAGTACTCATCAGATAAACGGTCGAGCGCCTCCGACGCTGAAGCCACTGTAGAAACATCTAAACGACCGTATATCCTTTCGAGAAACAACTTAGCTTGATGGCGGATGCCTTCTTCATCATCTATCAGTAAAACTTTCATGTCAGATTGAATATAGCATCTACAGTTTATAAGTAATTAACCTAAATTTTTCATCTGTATCTTATCTTATTCTTCATTATCAATTCGCCCATCTTATCGAAGGCGTTATCGACGTTTTTCCCGGTCTTCGCACTCGTCAGATAGGCAGTAAATTGTTTATTGAAAGGGTTTTTACCTTTAGCCCACTCTTTATATTTCGATAAAGTAACGGGTCTGAATTCAGGTTCTTTATTGAAGATACTGCTGACATGATGTTCTTCCACCATATACTCGTGAAAATCTCTGCGAGACGCTTTTTTGAAAGGGATTCCCTTCTCTTTTTCGAATTCTTTGATAATGTCCACCTTGTTACCCAACAATACAACGGGTATCTTACCCGTAACTTTGTAGAGATCGCCTATCCAGTCATTCAGATTTCTGAATGTTTTATACCTGGTGATATCGAAAACCACCAAGGCGGCTTCAGCCCCGGTGTAATTAGAAGAATGTTTACCTGGAAAGACGGATTTTTGTCCGTAGATGTCCCATATCTGCAGGGTCATGTCGTATTTTTTAAGTGTTTTCTTCTTCACGTTGACCCCTATGGTAGCTATGTAATCGTCCGAGAACATGTTGTCAACGTACCTTCTAACCAGAGAGGTCTTTCCCACTGCTCCGTCACCTAATAGCAGGAGTTTAGAAGTATATTTTGCCATCTCTAATCTAATCCCTTTTCTATTACAAAAATGTTGTTGATAGTTTATCACAGCAGGTCCATCGCATCGTCTATCCTGCTTTTGACGAATTCATCTTCCAATTGCATGAGAAATCTCCCGAGTCTGGGTCCCTTACTTTTACCCAATAGTATCTTGTAAAAAACCCTGAAAGCTTTGCCCTTTGCCAGATCGACCTTCTCTGCATTTTCGTGTACCAGTTGATGAAGTTTCTCGGAAGTCCACTCTGCATCGTCCAAGCTCTTCCTGTACTCGGACAGGAATCTGAGCTCATCTTCTGTGAGTTCTACATCTGGAAGCTCTTCTTTGATGGAGAATTTGACCATCTCCGGGGCAAATATTTCCAGCCAAGTCTCTACGTGTCTGCTCCTGTCCTCCATCCGTCTTCGGTCCTGTTCCGTTGGTTCTTCGATCAGTTCCGTTCTCTTGGCTATATCCCATATCTTGTCGAAGTCGTCATAGATCTGGACCAGGTTGACCATGTGCCTGAAGGGTATGCTCTGTGGTTTGGTGCCCGGGGCTTGTTCGACTTGAGATAACTCGTATATCCTCTTCATATCCTCGTCACCGTTCTCGAAGTACTGCTCTTGATACGAATCGTATTCATCTACTACATCCAGCAGCCCCAATTCTGGGTCGAAATCGATGTGGCTGGACGGTTTCGGTCTCATCATCAAGAAGCGCACGATCTCCGGACCCACAGTTTTCACCATGTCCTCCGCTGTTATCGCTACACCGGTCGAGGACGACATCGGACCCTGCCCTTTGAGCTGGATCCACTCGTACACGACAGGATTTGGTGCATCGGCATCCAAGATCTTCTCTATGATGTCTTTACCGGTGTCCCATGAACCTCCGGAGGCCGCGTGGTCCTTGCCGAAGGGTTCGCAGTCCACATCTAATATCCACCATCTAGCGGGCCAGTCGCACCGCCAAGGAAGCTTACCCTGGTCCGTTCTGATATCGGCTTTTCCTTCATGCCCACAAGGGCAAGAATAGTGAACGTATGGATCCTGAAAATCATCCACCTGGATGCCTGCCATCTTGCCGCACTCCGAGCATATCGGATTGTACGGATACCAGTCATCATCCAGATCTCTCCCCGTGTGCTCCTTGATTATCGATATTACCTCTTCCCTGTTATCGATGATCTTTCTAGCCGCTTCCTCGTATTCCCCCTCTGCATACATCTCATGGGCATATTTTATTGTAAGGTCAACACCGAGTTCTTTCAAGCTCTCTAAAAAATTCTCCATGTAGTGTTCCGAGTAGCTTACGTGTTCACCGCACGGGCAGGGGACGTCGCACAGCGGTTTACCAACGTGCTCTTCGTAGCTGTCGTCTAAAAATGGATACACTTTCCTTAAAGGGTCCATGGAATCGACTATCAGTATAAGTTTTCCACCCGACGTTCTAGCTAAAGCGTCGCCCGTTAAAACCTCTCTCAATCCCCCTAGATGTATCGGTCCAGATGGTGCAACACCTGTAGCTACTACCGCATCATCCGGGAGTTCTTGTGCTTCTACGTCTGCCCAATGCATCCGAATCCCTATCAACCGATTACACGGGCTCTTACGAGTCCTCTAAGAGGTACTCCCACTACCTCGTCGCGGCTGTCCTTGTTGACGGTCACCACGCAGAGAACTACTTCGGCCCCATCTTCTTCTAGGTCAGTTATAGCGCCTTCCATGGTCTCCCCAGTGCTTATGACGTCATCGACGATAACCACTTTTTTTCCGTCGACCCCGGCGTAGTTGGAGCTGAGGGTTCCACCGCCTCCGCGCCTATCCCTTTCCCTCGGTCTGTAGATCGCCAGTTCTTTACCGAGTTCTTCGGATATCAAGGTCGCCATCGGTATCCCGTTGATGGCGATCCCCGCGACGGTATCAAAATCGGTCTCCATCTTGAGCATCTCTTCGATGATGATATCTGATATTGTAGTCGCTAAAAGGCCGATCCTGCCTCCGAAGACCCCTATGGATCTCCAGCCGATCTGTACGTCCACTGGAGGTTTCTCTTCCTTAACATCTCTCGTCAAAAGCCAATTGACCGTGTCCATGGAAACGCTCAATTCGGTTGCTATCTCCTTCTCCTTCAGCCCCTTCTCTTTGTACTCCAGCGCTTTCTCAACAAGTGATTCAATTCCCTTCATCTTGACCACGTCGGACAGTAAATAGAACTCTAATATAATAATATTGTTGTGTACGTAAAGTGGTTTTACAAATAATACCTGTTCCGATAAGAGTCATAGGAGTAATAATTCAATATCTCCCATTCTTCTGATTTATACTTGGTGATCAGGTTGCCGTCGGGGTATATTGTATTTCAATGCAATATATTACACAGACCGTATCCCCCTTATCTTTGCTCATCTCTACGAAAGATTTATAGTCTGGATTTTCACTGTAGTGATGATGATATTCGGATTGAACTGCATCTGTGGTGTGATCATCATACTTCTGATAGTCGCCGGAGTGGCCTATCTAGTCGGAGCAGACAGCCTGGGTGAGCTGGCGCTTGATATAATCAGATTGATATTCATCATACTACTGGTTATACTACTTGTGGGTTTGATACTGGTCATCATCGGATACATCTCCATGCCGGGTGTGGGTTTGGATAGGATCATGCGGTTCATTATAACACGTTTTTTAATGTGAAATGAACAAGCTGGGATCATGTCTGCAGCATCTAGCTGAAGCTGGGTACGTGTATCTGATTTTTATTCGTATGAATTCGTCTCTTTAGAAAACACACTATACTAACGATGATATATGCTGATTACATAATTTCAGAAAGGGAATGAACAGCTAGTATAAACAAAAGGTATTTAAGAAAGATTTACTTTTTATTGAATAAGATGGTAATTATGACTGAAAGTGAAGTTATCAAAGAGGGGATGGATAGTCTGATCAGGGCAGGGTATTATAAAGATAAAAATAACCTCCAGGTTGAGGCTTTCAGGACATTATTAGAGGTCAGACCAGAATTGAGGACTGAAGTAGCGATAGAGCTATACAAATCTAATAAAGTATCCTTAAGCAGAGCTGCTGAGATCGCTGGAGTATCATTAGAGGGTATGAAAACTATCTTGAAATCAAGGAATATAAAAATTGAGGTAGAACCTCCTTCAGAAGGTGAGCTAGAAGAAGGGGTTGAATTTATCCTTGGTTAAGTTAGTAGTATTGGACTCAGAGATGGGATGATCGGTATAGACTCCGCCTCCCACACCGCACGGTGGGATGGTCATGGCGGAATTCATAAACAACGTTCTGACCGTCGTATAAGTACTGAACGGTGAAATTCTTGGTCGGGCGTGTGCTCGCAACTCCCGACTTCCTTGTACTACGTCACTACATCAACTCACCAATACTCCAGTACCTCTAGGTACTCCCTCAGCTCTTCTTTCATATCGTCCCTTCTCAGAGCCAGCTCTATATTCGCTTTTAACCAACCTAATTCATCTCCTATGTCGTACCGCTTTCCGACGAACTCGTAGGCGTAGATCTTCTGTTTCTTCAGCAATAGTGACATGGCATCTGTCAGCTGGATCTCTCCTCCCTTGCCCGGTTCCACTTCCTCGATACATTTGAATATCTCCGGGGTGAACAGGTATCTTCCCAGGATCGCTATGTTGCTGGGTGCCTCCTCCGGACTGGGTTTCTCTACGAGACCCGTGATATCGTAGAGGTTGTCTTCTACCTTGTTCCCGTCCACGATCCCGTACTTGTTGACCTCGTCTTTCGGCACGCTCTCCACGGCGACCACCGACCTCCCCATCTTCTTGTATATGTCTATCATCTGTGCTACACATGGTTTTTGATTGACGATGATATCGTCGCCCAGAAGAACGACGAAAGCCTCATCTCCGACGTACTTTCTTGCGCAGTAGACCGCGTGCCCCAGCCCTTTGGGTTCTTCCTGCCTGATGTAGTGTATGTCCACCATGGAGTTTATGGACTGTATGGATTCCAACTTTTCTTTGTCTCCCCTCTTCTCTAGTATGTGCTCGAGCTCGAAGGCTTTGTCGAAGTGGTTCTCTATCGCACGCTTTCCTCTACCCGTTATCACCAATATATCGTCGATGCCGGATTCTACCGCCTCCTCTATCACGTACTGTATCGTCGGTTTATCTACCACGGGCAGCATCTCTTTTGGCTGTGCTTTAGTAGCGGGCAGAAATCTGGTCCCTAGTCCTGCTGCGGGTATGACTGCTTTCATGTTGATAGCTCTAAAGGGTAGCTAAATAAAAATGTTAGGTTGCAAAAGTATTATGAACTCCCTTTCCTAATCAGATACCATGAAGATCAGTATCATCGGCACGGGCTATGTAGGCTTGGTCACGGGAACCGGCCTCGCCAGCAAAGGACACGAAGTAGTATGCGTGGACATAGACTCTGCCAAGGTCAACATGATCAACCAGGGAGTACCGCCTATATACGAAGATGGGCTGGAAGATATGCTCAAAGAAGTCGTAGGGAACGAAAATCTTAGGGCGACTGAAGACACCGATGAAGCGGTTTTAAACACTGAAGTCACTTTCATCTGTGTGGGTACTCCGTCGAAAGAAACCGGGGAGTTCGATCTATCTTACGTTAAAAGTGCTTCTGAAGATATCAGTGATGCTTTGAAGGACAAGGATGATTACCACGTCGTCTGCGTCAAGAGCACCGTTCTGCCCGGGACCACGGATTCCGTAGTCTTACCAATACTCGAGAAGAGCGGTAAGAAAGTCGGTGAAGATATCGGTCTAGCCATGAATCCAGAATTTCTCAGAGAGGGTAAAGCACTGCCCGATTTCCTGGGACCGGATAGGATAGTTATCGGTGGGTGGGACGAGAGGAGCGGTGCCGTGGTCGAAGATGTATACTCGGGATTCGACGCACCAAAACTCGTGACTGATTTGAGGTCCGCCGAGATGATAAAGTACACCTCCAATGCACTCTTGGCAACGAAGATTTCATTCGCCAACGAGATCTCCAGGCTGTGCGAAAAGATCGGCGTGGACGTCTACGATGTAATGGACGGAGCGGGGATGGACCACCGCATCGAAAGGAGATTTCTGAACGCCGGGGCGGGTTTCGGAGGGAGCTGCTTTCCCAAGGACGTGAAAGCCCTCCTGGGTCTAGCTAAAAAAGAGGGAGTCGGCACGGAGATGTTGGAAGCCGTTCTCAAGGTGAACGAGACACAGCCTATACACGTGGTCGATATGCTAGAAGAAGAGTTGTCCACAATAGACGGTAAGAAGATAGCACTTCTGGGACTCACGTTCAAAGGGGACACCGACGATGTGAGGGAATCCAGAGCGCTGCCCATCGCAAAGGAGCTGCTGAAAAGGGGGGCGGAAGTGCACGCCTACGATCCAGAGGGTAAAGAGAATTTCTCCGAGTTGATCGACGATATCTCTTATGTAGATTCTGTCGCAGAGGCACTCGAAGAGGCGGACGCTTGTATAATACAGAACGATTGGGATGAATTCAAAGGATTGAAGAAAGATTCCTTCTCCGGGATGAAAAGAAAGGTGGTCGTGGACGGCAGGAGAATACTGGACCCCGGTGCGCTCGATGATGATATCATCTATCTCGGAATCGGTAGAGGTAAAAATATATATTGAATGAAAAATAATCCTAGGTTGATAGAATGAAAAGGATGACCGTTTGGTTAGTTATGACGATTTTGCTGGGATCCGTGCTCCTCATCCCTTTTCATTCCGTGAATTCTACAGCCCGGCCCCTGGTAGGGGAGGACGACGTTTACACGAAAACCATCGGTATGGATGAAACCGAGGAGTTCCAGTGGATCGTATCCAGAACCGACGACACGGATTACGCCGTAAAGGTCAACATCACAGATGGTATGGACCCGTGGAAAAAGAGCATCGAGCCGAGCTATTTCGTGCTCAACGATGATAATCCCTATCAGATAGTCACGTTCGAGGTAACGGTCCCCGAGTATCCGAAAAAGGATTCTAGATCAGCAACGGTTTCTTTTACCTTTAGAAGATTGAATGAAACTGAAAAAACCACCATAGACAAAAATGTAACGTTGAACATAGAAGGCACAGGACTGGGTGAAAAAGACGAGAAGATATTGGATCTGTTTGATAATCCCCTTCCAAACAGATACCAAAGTACATGGACCACTTTCGCACTTAATCTATTGGGCTGGTTGATAATCGCCTTGGTCGTCTTTTTCATCATCGACCCGGTGATCCACAGTTTCGCTAAAAAAACAGAAACCAAATTGGACGATGCCTTGGTAAAACTGCTAAGAAAACCAGTACTTGTAATCATCTTCCTTTACGGAATTATCAATTCTGTGTTAAAACTAAACATGAACATAGGTATGCAGGCATCGATATGGAAGTTTTATCACATAGGAATTATCATAATCGGTGTCGTCGTGACATACAAGATCATCGATGCTGTGATGGATGAGGTCGCCGTTCGGAGAGGCGGTGAAAATTCTGCTTTCGCTAAAGTTATGAAACCAGTTTTAGAAAAGATAATAGCAATATTCATAATCCTGGGTGGGTTGATATCCGGTCTGAGGGTGATCGGAGTCGAGGTCACCGCCCTGCTCGCCGGTGCCGGTGTGCTGGGTCTGGTGATAGCATTCGCCGCTCAGGATACCTTATCGAACTTCTTCAGCGGTATGCACCTTCTCCTGGACAGACCGTTCAAGATCGGAGAAACGATCCTGCTGGAGAGCGGGGAGTACTGCAGGGTGATGGAGATCGGCATGAGGAGCACAAAGCTGTACAGCATCTTCGACCACGAAGTGATAATCATACCGAACAACGTCATCTCGAACCAGAAGATCATCAACCTGGTCAAGCCTAACACGGAGATCCGAAATCGGGTGGAAGTGGGAGTAGCCTATGGTTCGGATGTCCAAAAAGTCAAGAAAATCCTCATGGAGGTCGCAGAGAACCATCCAAAAGTTCTAAATGACGATAAACACGAGAACCTCGTACGATTCAAAGAGTTCGGAGAATCCAGCCTCAATTTCACCCTTGTTATATGGATAGACAACGTGGAAAATCAGTGGAGAGTCATGAGCGATATAAGAGGGGAGATCGACAGGAGATTCAGAAAAGAAGGTATCACGATCCCGTTCCCGCAGAGGACGGTGTGGTTGAATCAAAGCGATTGAAAGGTGTATTTAGCTCACATATATCTCTTTCAAATGTAGATGCGGAGATCCAACTTTTTCATTACATGTGCCCGAAAAGTAAATAAAATATGTTCTTGCTGAATCCATGATCCATATGTTATCAAAAAGCAGGGTGATAACGACCATTTTTATTGCCATGATTTTACTTACATCTCTACCGGCGATCTTCAGTATGAACTATGACGGTGATAGCCAGGAAGAACGGCTCACCCAAAGTGGTTCTCGTGGAACATATCCCTTTTCCGACCATTACCCGACAGTCAGTGAAATATACGGTTGGTACGATGAGTTAGAAACCAATTATCCAGATCTAGTTAAAAAAATAAACTACGGTCAATCATATGAAGGCCGTGATCTTTTCGTCATGAAGATATCTGATAATGTTGATGTCAACGAAGATGAACCTGAAGTTCTGATAAACGGAGGGACGCATGCAAGAGAATGGTCTGGCCATCAAACGAGTGCTTATTTTATGTGGCGTATATTGGATGAATACGATACGAATGATACCATCCATTGGCTTATAAACAATAGGGAGATATTCGTGGCGGTAGTAGTAAATCCGGACGGTTATATCTATGACGGAAACGGAGACCTTAGTGCCTATGAAGGGGCTGGGTGGCGAAAGAACAGGAACGATTCCACTCCTACGGATGCCGTGGGCGTTGACCTGAACCGAAACTGGGATATAGATTGGGAAAACGGTAACGACGACGAAAGTGCCGACGACTACCATGGAGAGGCTCCTTTCTCAGAGCCAGAAACGAAGTATTTCTCAGATTGGATGAAAACTAGAGATATTGAATCGTACCAAGATATACATAGCTTCGCTGGAACCCTGCTGATCCCATGGTGCTACACGGGTGATCCATCACCACACGACTCATTTTATAGGGAGACCGCCAAAGATATGACCTCATTGACGTCTATGCTGGGTGATAACAGTTCCCATTACACTTATGGACAGCCGGATGAAACTATAGGGTACTCGGCTTCCGGCGGTTCGATAGATTGGGTATATGATGAGCTTGGAGCACAAGGGTACTGTTTTGAGATAGAAACAGGCGGAAGTCAATTCAACGCGGGAGAAGGGTTTCATCCACCCGAGGAAGACATCATGACGATAAATAGGGATGTAGACGATGCCCTGATATACCAAGCCCGAATAGCTGATTTAGACCTAGGTGATGGGATCATCCAATTGACCCCACCGAATCCATATCTTGTTTACGGGACGGTCTCCGACTCTAGAGCACCGATAGAGGGTGAAGATGTGCTCTTAGAAAACAAAAATACCGGCGAAACGGTCTCGGTGGAAACGGACGGTAACGGTTATTATGAACTTAACTTGGGTCTGTTAACGGAAAACGGTTACTCTGACAGCGATCCCTTTAGATTGTTGGTTGGAGGAACGTCCGAAACCTTCACCATCGGTGAAGAGTGGGGGCAGCGTATAGATCTCGATTACGTACCGCCGAAAACACAGGTTATGCAGATGGACCGGGGATGGCATTTCATCTCCACCCGATTGTTACCGAAGAACACATCTCTAACGGCTATCCTGGATGACAGCACCAACGGTATCCCGGGAAATTATGATAAGGTCATGTCCTACCAGAACCCCTACGAGTTGGTGACCAAAAGTGCATGGCGGGACGGTTTTGAAACGGATACCGGCTGGACGTTCAGCGGTGGAGAATGGGAGCGTGGAGCACCCCAGGGTTTGGCTGGGGATGATTCCTACGGAGAACCGGATCCATCAGCTGCTTTCAACGGGACCAATGTGTTGGGTTACGATCTGACAGGCAACGGTGATTATGAAGAGGGTATGTCCAGTACATATTGGGCGACTTCACCTTCCATCGATCTCGGCGGTTATTCTGATGTATCGATGAATTTTGAAAGATGGCTGGGGGTTCAAGGCAACGGTTACGACCACGCATATATAGAAGTTTACGACGGCTCATCATGGGTCCAGATATGGGAGAATCCATCCTCAACTTTAGACGGTGGTTCGTGGGAACATACTTCTTATGACGTCTCGACTTGGGCCGATGATAACTCGAATTTTCAAGTACGGTTCGGTATGGGTCCAACGAATTCAGGAGGTTGGCTCGAAGATGGACAGCAGTACTGTGGGTGGAATATAGACGACTTCGAATTGACTTATCAGACCTACGAAGCGACGGGGGAAATGGGCTCGTGGAAAACGTATGTTCCCGGTCGAGATGCCCACTACAACACACTGGACGATTGGGGCTACAAGGTAGGTATCTGGATCCACGTGGACAACAGCGACCAACTCACCATCGAAGGATACGAGTTATCCGATAACTGCACTCTGATCATCAAACCGGGGTGGAACATGGTGGGGTATCCCAGCAATATCACCGGGAACAACAATTTACCCTCTGCAGTGGATAAGATCGGATATTTCGATTCTAACTCACCCTATGACCTCGCTTACGATTACGATCCAGGGACCTTCTCTTTCACACCGGGGGACGCATATTGGATACACAATCCGACAAACGAGTGTTTAACTTGGGATATCGATTATTGATGAATTGGTCAGATCCTTCCAAAAATTACTTTAAATAGATTATATATCACCATATCTGCTATGTTATCGAAAAGCGGAGTTATAACGTCTATTTTGATCGCTATGATCTTACTCACTTCTCTACCGGCGATATTCAGTATGAACTACGAAGACGGGACACAGGAAAATCAGACCGTCCTGAATGAAACCCGTGGGACGTATCCCTTTCCGAATCATTACTTAACTATCGGTGAGCTCTACGGATGGATGGAAGACCTGACCAACGATTATCCCGACATATGTTCTATGGAAAAATACGGTACATCTTGGGAAGGGAGAGACCTATGGATGATGAAAATATCGGATAACGTTACAGTGGACGAGGACGAACCCGAGGTGCTCATCGACGCTAACATGCACGCACGTGAGTGGTCCACGCATCAAGTCGCCTCTTACTTCATGTGGCGTATCTTGGACGAGTATAATTCCAGCGATCATATTCACTGGCTGGTCAACAACAGGGAGATCTTCGTTGCTCCTATGATGAATCCAGACGGGTACTACTTCGACGGGAACGGGGATTCAAGTGCACAAGCTAACTGGAGGAAAAACCGGAACGATAGTACGCCTACCGACTCCGTAGGTGTAGATCTGAATAGGAATTATGATTTCTGTTGGAACGGCACTGGTGCTTCATCTGATCCTTCATCTGATATTTATTGCGGAGAATTCCCCTTCTCGGAGTACGAGACCAGGGACATATCGAATTGGATCCTATCCAGAGATATAAATTCTTACATGAACATCCACAGTTATGCTGGTACTTATTTACTGCCCGGCAGTGGCAATGGAGAACCGGTCCCTCACGACGACTGGCATCACGACATGGGGAAGGACATGACCTACTTCACATCTATTATGGGGGATACATCTCAACAGTACAGCTACGGCTCTTCCATGGAAGAGATCGGGTACACAGCTTCAGGCGGCGCACACGATTGGACCTACAATGCTACTGGAGCGGCAAGCTGGTGCCTGGAACTTGAAACCGGCGGTTCTGGATTCTACCCACCGGAGAGCGACATAATGACGATCAATCAGGACGTGGACGATGCCCTGATCTATCAGTGCAGGATAGGGGATATCGACCTGGGAGATGGAGTAAATCACCTGTTCCCGCCCGCCCCTTACATAGTTAACGGAACGGTCACCGACGGTGGAGTACCGGTCGAAGATGCAACGGTCGCCATCGAGAACAAGGATACCGGTGAGACCATAAGCATAGATACCGATGTGAACGGATACTACGAGCTCAATTTCGGGACTTTAACAGAGATGGGGTACGAAGATTCTCACTCCTTTAGAGTTATGACCGGGGGAACGGAGCAGAATTTCACCATCGGGGACGAGCCAGGCCAGAGGATCGATCTTACTTATTCCTCACCATTGAAGAATTCGATATCTCTTTCTGCAGGTTGGAATTTCTTATCAACGCGGTATATACCCAAGCACACATCACTCGTAGATACCTTGGAAGACCCGACCAATGGTATCGCTGGAAATTACGATAAAGTGATGAAGTACTCGACCGGTTGGAAAGAAGTCGAGAGGGTGATCTGGCAGGACGGTTTCGAGACAGACACCGGTTGGAGTTTCAGCGGTGGAGAATGGGAGCGCGGGGCACCACAGGGGCTGGCCGGTGACGATTCCTACGGAGAGCCGGATCCATCTTCTGCTTACAATGGGACAAATGTACTTGGCTACGACCTGACCAGCAACGGTGATTATGCTGAGGGGATGTCCACCACGTACTGGGCGGAATCTCCATCCATCGATCTAACTGGGCAGCAGAACGTGACCATGAAGTTCGACAGATGGTTAGGTGTAGAAAGGAACAGCAGTGACCACGCCTACCTCGAAGTCTACGACGGGAGTACGTGGCATCAATTATGGGAAAATCCAGATTCTACTTTCCTCGGTGGACAGTGGCACCAGAAGACCTACGACGTGTCCACCTGGGCGGATAACAATGCCGATTTCCGAGTCAGGTTCGGTATGGGTCCAACAAATTCGGGAGGTTGGATGTCCGACGGTCAGCAGTACTGCGGATGGAACATAGACGACCTAAAACTCACCTACAAGGAGATGGAAAAAGACCCTGATGAGTACACCTGGAAGAGCTACGTGCCCGGAAGGGATTCACACTACAATACCATAGAAAACTGGGTGCGGTCCGAGGGAGTCTGGATCCACATGACGTCTCCAGACACCTTGGATATCGAAGGGTTCAGACCCACTAGAACTAGGATAGTGCTCAATCCCGGCTGGAACATGGTCGGTATATCTTCAAGCTCGTCGGGTAATAAGAAGCTCCCTACGGAAATCGACAGGATAGGCTACTACGATTCCGGAGGACCTTACAACCTTGCCTACAATTACGATCCAGAAAACTTCTCTTTCACACCCGGAGATGCGTACTGGCTACACAATCCCACCGATGAGTGCTTGGTTTGGAATGTCGACTACTGATGCTCGACATCTACAAGATAATAGACGCCTATGAAAGTCGATTAGTTTAATATATACCCTTAACCATTGTGAAATAGGAATAGTTATATTCGCTTGGTGATATTATGGGGAATACGAAAATATTGTGCGGTGTTATCGTACTGACATTAATCATAGGTTCTTTGACGATAGTGATAGGTGGAAAACCTAAGAGTGAAAATACATCTGATAATATGGATATGAGGGCTCCAGTTTTCCCTGGTTACTCTCCACAGATCCATGAGATGATAAACAAATCAAAGAATTCGAATCTGTATAATTACGTTTATTCTTTACAAAATTTTTCGACCAGGAAAACGGGTACGGACGGTCTTGAAGAATCTGCAGTTTGGATCTACAATCAGTTTAAGTCATTCGGGCTTCATGCGGAGATGCAGAATTTTACTTACAACGGACATGACATCAGCAACGTGATCGGTACATTGAACGGCTCTAACCCAGATAAGGTAGAAGACACATACATCATAAGCGGTCACTACGATTCCACCAGTTCTACGGACGGCTATGCACCCGGTGCTGACGACGATGCAAGCGGTGTCGCTTTGACCATCGAAGCCGCGAGGATAATGTCCCAGTATTCATTCAACAAAACGATCAAATTCTGTGCCTGGACAGCAGAAGAGCAGGGATTGATAGGAAGCGAGCACTACGTGAACAATATCGATACGTCAGTGGAAAACGTAGAGGGTATGTTCCAATACGATATGATAGGATACGCAGACCCTGGTCTGAATTTGACAATACATGCAGATACACAATCTAATTGGATGCTGGATTACTACAGCGCTGTGGACAGCAGCTATGGACTGCCGCTAAATCTCACACTGCAGTACGACAGTACCGAAACTCGTTCGGATCACTCATCCTTCTGGGATGGAGGGTACAACGCATCCATGACCATCGAGACGGTATTCAGCCCTTATTATCACACGTCCGATGATCTAATCGACTATATGACCATGCCCTTGGTGACCAATGACACTAAACTCGCTGTAGCGATTACAGCTCATCTTGCTGAACTCGTATCTCCCAATATAGTAAATATTGACCTTCCTTCAGATGGAGATAGCAGCGGTTGGCATTTCATTTCAACTAGGTATATTCCGGCTGATAAGTCGTTGGCATCGGTTTTAAATGACCCCGACCATGGTATTAAGGGGAATTACGATAAGGCATTGTACTATGGTGGACAGACCTACGAAACAATTTATGAAACCTATTTCGTAGATGGGTTTGAAACCGATACCGGATGGACTTTCAGCGGCGGTGAATGGGAGCGCAATGCACCACTTGGTCTGACCGGTGACGATTCCTACGGGAAGGCTGATCCCTCTTCGGCTTACAATGGGACGGATGTATTGGGCTACGATCTTACCAGCAACGGCGATTATGCAGAAGGGATCTCCAGCACGTACTGGGCGGAATCGCCGTCCATGGACATGAGCGGCCGTGAAAATGTGACTTTGAGATTCGAAAGATGGCTGGGGGTTCAAGGCAACGGTTACGACCACGCATATATAGAAGTCTACGACGGCTCATCATGGGTCCAGATATGGGAGAATCCAGATTATACCATGTATGGGGATTCATGGGATCACGTATCATACGACGTGTCCACCTGGGCGGATGGTAATGCCAATTTCCAGGTCCGATTCGGAATGGGAACCACTAATTCTGGCAGCTGGATGGAGGACGGTAAACAGTACTGCGGATGGAATATAGACGACTTCAGTTTGACCGGGAGGGCAGAGTTAAAAATAGACCTCCCCGCAGGATGGAAATCTTATGTTCCCGGGAGGACGGACATTTACAATTCTTTCGATGAAATATCACAGGAGATCGGTTTCTGGGTACATATGAATAATAGTGATACTTTAACAATACATGGACAGATACCTCTCTCTACTAAGATATACCTAGACCCGGGATGGAACATGGTGGGCTATCCCAGCAATATCACTGGGAACAACAAACTACCATCTGAGATCGACAGGATAGGCTACTACGATTCCGGAGGACCTTACAACCTTGCCTACGATTACGATCCAAAAAACTTTTCATTCACTCCCGGAGATGCGTACTGGCTACACAATCCCACCGATGAGGGCTTGGTTTGGAATGTCGACTACTGACGGGCAACCACAAAGTTATTTAAGCATACGTTAGAATTACAGAACATGAACGATAACACTCTGTCACTTTTCAGGGAATGTGCTGATAGGGTGATCGAGGACGTGAAATCGCTGGATTTCGATTCCTACGGCCAAGACAAGGGTATGGGAGCCGACGGTACCCCTACCAAGGGTATAGATGAGGAGGCGGAGAAGATCGCAGTAGATTTTTTCGAAGAGAACTGCGACCACAATCTTCTGAGCGAGGAGATCGGGTTCGTCGACAGGGGCGGTGAACA
Source organism: uncultured Thermoplasmata archaeon (assembly GCA_964535805.1). Taxonomy (GTDB): domain Archaea; phylum Thermoplasmatota; class Thermoplasmata; order Halarchaeoplasmatales; family Halarchaeoplasmataceae; genus CAZHUM01. The sequence goes on along the minus strand of CAZHUM010000008.1, from coordinate 17,531 downwards.
CACAATCATCATGGATCCCGTCGATGGGACCAGCAATGCTGTCAACGGATTACCGTTCTACTGTATATCCTTGGCCCTGGCTAGGGATGACATGCTCTCTGTTTCCGCCGGACTCGTTAAAAGTTTAACCGATTACAACGAGTACTACGGCCTTAAGGGAAAGGGGGCATACAAGAACGATGAAAAGTTGACACCCGTATTAGGTGATAGATGGAATTTTTCCGTTTACATGGGTAAGAAGGCACACCAAGACTGCAGGAGGGTGGCATTCCTTCCCGATAGAACGAGGTCTATGGGTTCTGCCGCCCTGGAGATCTGTATGGTTGCCGAAGGCGCTTTGGACCTCTACTACCTGAAAACGCCTTATAAAAAGAGGAGCCTCAGGATAACCGATATCGCAGCGGCTTCGCTGATATTGAAAGAAGCCGGGGGAAAGGTGCTGGACTCTGACTATAATAATCTAAATATGGAGCTCGATTTAAAACAAAAGGAGGACGTCATAGCTTTCTATGACGATAGGATACTGGAGGCGATCAGATGACATCGTTTTTGATTTTAAATAAAAATGCGGGAGTTGATTGAATTGACGATGAATTTCGGGGTATACGGCATGGTGCACGAAGAAGATACCACCGAGATAATAGGTTCTCTGGATTCACATCCCACCGCCGGCAAAATCATGTATCACGAGACCCTTGCGAAAAAACTAGACCGGAAAGGATACACGTTGGAGGAGATGGAGAGAGCGGACTTGGATTTCATGATGACCATAGGTGGAGACGGTACTATATTACGACTTCTACAGAGAGGAAATTTTAAGGTCCTCGGAGTCAACACTGGCAGGGTAGGTTTCTTGACCAGTGTGGAGTTCGCTGAGATGGACAGAGCTCTCGAACTCATCGATACGGACAGGTACTTTATCGACGAAAGGATCAAGGTAAAACCGATACTCAACGGTGTCGAAAAGGACGAATGTACCAACGAGATAGTAGTCCACACTGATAAAGTGGCTAAGATACGTGCTTTCGAGATATATCAGGGTGAAAAACTGATCGATAGGTTCAGAGCGGACGGTTTGATAGTTTCCACGCCGACCGGTTCTACGTGCTACTCCATGAGTGCCGGTGGGCCGATAGTGGACCCCAACGTAGATGCCTTTGTGGTCGTGCCGATCTCACCATACAAGTTAGCCACTAAACCCTACGTCGTGCCCATAGATCAAGAGATCAGAGTCGTCCTGACCGAGAAGGGAAAAACCTGCTTGATGGTACTGGATGGGCAGGAAGAATTCAACGTGAACAACGAGGACGATCTCCGTTTCGTCAAGGGTGATGGAAAGGCCAGATTCATCCGCTTCGAAAAGGACTTCTACAAAAATATACGTAAGAAGCTGGTATGGAAATGAGCATCTTTTCACAGAAGAAAGTGGAGGGTATAACCAGACGTGTGCTGAACATGATCTTGGAGAGCTCTAAAGACGCCTATCCGAACGAGTTCGCATGCGGTCTGAGGGAGATCGATGGTATCATCTCAGAATTGATCTTGGTACCGGGTACGATATCAGGTCCCACCAGTGCAATATTGAAACTGCACTCCTTACCGATCGATTATTCCATCGTGGGTATCGCACACAGCCATCCGACCCCGAGCAATAAACCTTCACCGGAAGATTTGATGTTGTTCTCCAGATACGGTAGGGTTCACATAATCGTGGGGTACCCTTATGATCTTAATTCCTGGCAGACCTACGACTGGAACGGTAACAATTTGGATCTAAAAATAATAGATTAGACCAGCTCTTTGTAGACCTTTTCTATCTGATCGGTGACCTTATCCCAGGTAAGACTCTCTTCTATCCTCCGCCGCCCCTTCTTTCCCATCCTTTCAGCCATCTCGGGATGGTGGAGTATCGTCCTTATCTTCCCTGCTAGATTTTGTGTGTTCATCGGTTCGGCCAAGAGTCCTTCTTCACCTTCCGTAATGACCTCCCTGACACCCGGTATATCGGATACGACTACTGGAACGCCGGATGCCATGGCTTCGAGGGCGACTATACCGAAGGCTTCAAGTCTTGAAACTGATGGTAGAACGAATAGATCCGCAGCGGCATAGTACTTGGGCAGCTCGCTGTTGGGTATTCTACCGGGAAAGATGACCCTGTCCACGGTGCCCTGCCTTTGGATCTGGCTATTGAGTTCCGGTATGAAATCTCCAGTACCACCGATAACATATTTTACCTCATCAGGCAAATGCTTTGCTGATTCCACTAAGTACTCCAGTCCCTTGTGGAAAACGATACGACCTATGTAAAGGACCATCTGTTCGTCTTCTCCTATTCCTAATTTTTCCCTCACGTTCCCAGGGTCGTTATCCGGGTGAAATCGTTCCTTGTCCACGGCGTTCGGTATCACGACGGCATCGGTGTCCCAAACGACCCTGGACGTTGCTCCGTAGGTGCTTGTGGTAGTGATTATCTTGTCGGACTGGCTCACGGTGTAAGTCCCGAAGGTCCTCTCATATAATTGGACAAGTATGCTGCCGAAGAAATAAAGTATCTCCAGGTCGCAGTGATAAGTGAGCACGTAGGGTATATCGAGCTTGTTGGCTGAACGTACACCGAAGAACGATGTGAGCGGTGGTGGTGAGTGACTGTGTATGATGTCACCTTCCTCCTCTTCGATCACCTTCCTTATGCCGGGTATTATCGGCGTAGAAAGCTGTATCGTGAGGGGCTTGACCCTTCTTATATCGACTCCTTCGTAAACGTCTCTTTCTTTCGTTCCGTCAAGCTTGGTAGTTATCACCAGCACATCGTGCCCTCTGTCCTGAAGCTTTTTTGACAGTTCCAGCACATGGGACTCTACCCCGCCCAGATGGGGGTAAAAGTACGGAGATATCTGGAGTATCTTCATTGTATCCTGCTTTTCGGACCTATCTCACCATCCGCCAGGGCTCCCGGTCCGATGAAGGAGTCCTCTCCGATGATGGTGCCGGTGTTCATCATGCTGTTGATGCCGGTCTTAACGTTGTCTCCCATGATGACGCCGAGCTTTCTTCTTCCGGTATCCACCTTCTTACCGCGGTGTGTGACTATGATATTCTTCTCATCCAACCTGAGATTGGCTACTTTGGAACCGGAACCCAGGTTGCAGTTCATCCCGAGTACGCTGTCTCCAACGTAGTTGTGATGCGGAACGTTGGTGCCGTCCATAACGATGCTGTTCTTCACTTCGACGGCGTTCCCCACCTTACAGTTGCTGCCTATGGACGTGCACGCACGTATGAGGCAGTTGGGCCCGATGTCGGAGTTCTTTCCTATGCACACGGGACCTTGGATGTAGCTGCCGCGTTTGATCCTGGTTCCTTCTCCTATGGATACCCACCCCTCTATGTGCACCCCGTCTTCTATCTCTCCCTTCTCCACCTTTTTAACGGAGTTCTTTTCCAGTAGGTTGCGGTTGGCGGCCAGCAGTTCCCAGGGTCTGCTGAGCTCTATCCAGCCATCCTGGACTATCTCGTGTCCCTTGAGTTCCTGCTCATCCATGAGTATCCGCAGTGAATCGGTGATCTCGTATTCGCCTCTGGTCGATTTTTCCGTTCTATCGATGGCATCGAAGATATCGGGAGTGAAACCATAGAGTCCCGCGTTCACCAGGTCCGTAGGCGGGACTTCCGGCTTTTCGATGATGTCCTTTACCAGCCCGTCCTCGACGCTTATGACACCGTAGCTGGTCGGGTCCTCTACCCTTGCTAGACCCATCATCGATCCTTTTTGCTTCTTAAAATCATCTATGAATGAATCCATGGCTTCGTCTATGATTATCACGTCTCCGTTGACGCAGATGAACTTGTCGTCCACGTATTTCTCTGCGATGGATACCGCGTGTGCCGTTCCCAGTGGTTTTTCCTGCCTAGCGAATGTTATATCCACCTTGTCCGTGCGTATACGTTCCTTTATCCTCTTGGACTGCCAGCCTACGAGTATGATTATCTCGTCTACGGTGTCCTCTATAGCGTCTATCGTGTGTTGGATTATCGGTTTCCCAGCCACCGTCAAAAGCGGCTTCGGGTTGTAGGTGGTCAAAGGGCTCATCCTTGTGCCTTTTCCAGCGGCTAAGATAAATGCTTTCATCAGATCTCCTCCTTCAGAATCGTTTCGTTCTCTTTAAATATTTTATCCAATGATCTTTCGTTCTTGGCTTCCGCGGTGATCCTGATCTTTGGCTCGGTACCGGACTGCCTGATGAGTACCCAGCCGTCCTCGTACTCGATGCGGATACCGTCTATGAAATTGAGCTGCGTTTCATCGTGATCTTTTCTATATTTTTCTTCCAGCTTTCTCATGATCTCGTCCTTTTTGTTTGTTTTAAAAGCCTCTCTCTTCGTCGGATAGGACGGCAGCTCAGCGATCTTTTCCTGGATATCCTGCTCTTCGAACATCTTTACAAGCAGCGAAGCACCGTAGACCGCGTCGGGTGCGTAGCTTATCTCCGGGAAAATCCAGGTCCCAGACGGTTCTCCACCGAACTGGGCTCCTTCTTCCTTTAATCTTTCTGCAACGTAGACGTCGCCCACCCTGGTTCTTATGACTTCGTCCACAATATCTTCCAGTACCATGGATGAATTTATCGGGACCGCTATCTTTTTATCGTACTGAGAGGCGAAAAGTGCAAGGAGGATATCTCCACCCAGATAATTTCCGTTTTTGTCGAAGGCGACCAATCTATCTGCGTCGCCGTCGTGGGCGATACCCAGGTCGGCACCGGTGTTTTTAACGGTCCTGCCCAGGTCCGCTAAGTTCTTTTCCGTGGGCTCCGGGTCGTGTGCCGGGAAAAAGCCGTTGGGATTGGAGTTCAAAGCGATCACTTTACATCCCATCTCCCCGAGTAGAAAGGGCGTTTCGACACAGCCGGCTCCATTGGCGCAGTCGATCACGACTTTTAGTTCATGGTCGGTACCCATCTTGTCTAGGAGTAGATCCATGTGCTCTCTTACGGCGTTTGGGTCTTCTTGGACAGTACCGACTCGATCCCAGGGAGCCAGGTCGAGTTCGCCGTCTATGGACTTTTCGATCCTCTCCATCTGATGTGTGTTGAAAGAACTCCCGTCTGGATTCCACAGCTTGATGCCGTTGTATGGTGCTGGGTTGTGAGAAGCGGTTACCATTATACCGCAGTCGATATCTCTGGAAGCGTATGCTAAAGTCGGTGTCGGGAGGATGCCTACCTTTGTTATCGTGGCGCCCATGGAAGAGGCCCCTGCGATCAGTGCGGACTCGAGCATCTGGCCCGACGGTCTCGGGTCTCTGCCGATAACGATTTTCTTGTATTCTTTCCCTACCGCTTTGCCGACCTTCATCGCCAGCTCGGGCGTTATCTTCTCGTTTATCAAACCCCTTATACCTGAAGAACCGAAATATTTCATGATTATCACTCTGAGTTGAATCCTTTTATTTTGTATAGATATAAAACCTTTTTCGCAATCTTCTATATTAGATACAAAATTTATATATCATCGAAAGACATAACCTGTTTGCGGATAAATCACCACAAAAGATTAAAATAAACTGTCACTATCTCATGATTAAACCACTGTGATTTCGATGGCGGAAGAAAAACTCTCCATAACACCGGACCAAAAAAGGGAAAGATGCGTTACTGGTATCGAAGGTTTAGACACTATTTTGAACGGAGGTATTCCCCGTGGAAACTCCGTTCTGATAACCGGGAGCTGTGGTACTGGGAAAACAACGATGAGCCTGGAATTCCTGGTGCACGGTGCACTGTACGGTGAGAACTGTCTATTTATATCCGTGACAGAGTCTTCGGTGAAGATGCTCAACAACATCGTCCCCTACGATTTTTTCGATGAAAAGTTGATCGAGAATGGAAAGTTATCTTTCGTCGATATGCCTGATATATACAAAGAGTTGGATATACTGCATAAAAGCGAGTTCTCTTTCGATGAGATCGATGCGATAATCAAGAAGATCGGCGAGATCGTGATAGAGAAAAACATCAAGAGACTGGTTGTCGATTCTGTAACTTCAGTTTGTTTTCAATTGAAAACCGAAGAAAAGATCAGAGATTTTATACTGAATCTGATGAAGACTCTTTCGTCTCAAGGTTGTACTTCGCTTTTAGTTTCAGAGATATCTCCTGAAGAACCCAGGTACTCACTCTATGGTGTCGAAGAAGCCATCGCAGACGGGATCATATTGATGGGGAATCTGGAGAGACATGGAGATCTGTTAAGGACTATACAGGTAGTTAAAATGAGAGGAACCGACCATTCGAGAGCAAAGTACGTGTTGGACCTGACACCGGTAGGAGTGCTTTTAGTACCGCTGCTGAAAGGCGGGGCTATAGAGGGGCGTGATTAGATGGTCAACGTGGATAATCTCAACGAAAAACTTAACATGCTGGAAGAGGGGTCCGCGATCGCGCTCAAATTCGATGTCGATGCCTACTTCGACATGATCACGACCATCACCAACGGTTTTATCGATGAAAAAGACATGAACGTTATCTACACGACGTCAACGATACCCGCAGATTCGATAATCGGTGTGTTGGATGCGTTGGATATAAGTCGTGATTCCGTTCACTTCGTAGATGCCGTATCTTACATGACCATGGGCACCGCCGGGAGGAAAAAGGGTGTGACGTTCGTCGAAAGTCCGACGATGCTGGAAACCATCATGTTGAAGATCGAGTATTTGCTGAAGAAATATCCTGCGAAGCAGAACACGGTGGTCATAGATTCGATAAATTCCCTAGCGATCCACAACGACAACAAGATACTGGCTGAGTTCCTGCACATCTTGGTTTCCAACCTTAGATCCTACGGCTGTTTCACCCTGATAATGGCGGTAGCCGAGCAGGAATCCGAGGAGATCGACAACATACTGGCTATGGTGTGTGACGATTTCATGGAAGTGACGGTTTAATCAGATATGATTGTATTTAATCATATTTAATTACAATACATTACATGTTATTGGTTTTTGATAATATTACACAAGTTATAAATATTCCATACACTAATTTTTACGCTACGTAGGTGTTAAAAGCCTACAGGAGGACAAAACATATGAAAAGAAGAGTATTGAAAAATGAGGCGGTTTCGCCTGTCATCGCTACCATCTTGATGGTCGCGATAACCGTGGTGCTAGCAGCCACCTTGTACATGATGCTGCCCAAAGGTGGAGACAGTGGTACACAGCAGTCCGGTAGTTTCGGTGGAACAGACAAAGTGCAAGATGCTGATGGAGACACTGCGTACAAGATAAAGTTCGCAGCGTTCTCTCCGAACAGAGCTATAAGTGAGCTGACGTTCAGGATTGAATCACCAAACAACGGGTCAGCAGTAGTCGAATTCACTGCAGATGGTGACGGAGAAACAGTCACTTTAAGTGATATAAATGCAAACCATCAATTGAGTTATACAGACCAAGTCGACAACGAAGAAGTCAATTCTGGTGATTCAATAACTATTGAAGAAACCCAAGCGGACATAGGTCTAGAACCTGGAACATGGAACATTATCGTCCTGTACGACGGCAGCGAAGTCGACTCCACATCGTTCAGAGTTACAAACTAGAAGCCGAACTCTAAAGTACGACACAGGTCAAAACCCTTTCTTTTTTCTTATATATACGGAACTTGCGGAGTTTGGTAAAGATGTGGAGGAAACACAACAGACCTTACGGATCAGTTAGAGGAGTTTCACCTGTAATCGCGACTATTTTGATGGTGGCGATAACGGTAGTTCTGGCTGCGACACTGTACATGATGCTTCCCCGTGGAGGCGATGTGACGGAACAGCAGGCTGCTAGTTTCTCTCAGACGGTTGAAAAGATAGAGGGGACTCGAGACAGCAAGATAAAGTTCGCTAAATTCGCACCATCTAGGTCACTGGATGAGATACAGCTTAAAGTCTGGAATGGAACAGGAGAAGGTACATTGGTCTCTTTCAATGAACACAGAGACGGTATCGGTAAAAACTTCACGATAGAGGGAGTACCGTTCGAAATAACCTATCATGATCAGGCAGGAGATACTGACATCGATTCCGGAGATTATCTTATCCTCTCAGGAGGCGGAGTTGAAACGCTTTGCAGCGGATGCTACTATACAGTGGCCATGTACTACGACGGTAACGAACTCGATTCTGTCAGGTGGAAAGTCGTCTAACTAAAAACCTTTTTATTTTTTTATTTTTTTCACACAAAACTTTAATACACTGACCTCAATATTCTTTCAGTGATATTGATGGCACGAAGAAGTTCAAAGAAAAAAGGGAAGAAGAGGAAGGAGGCTGCCAAACGCAAGTCCAAAAAGGCGGATATGCTGAAGAAACAGGCGAAGTACGAGAAGAAGGCCGCCAAGGAAGAGAAGAAGATCGGTAAATACGAGGAGAAGATCAAGAAATACAAGCAGAAGATCAAGGCGGCACAGAAGAAAAAGAGGGATTATCTGAAGAAAGCAAAAGACAAGGGTCCATCAAAGAGTTCTAGATAAATCAACCCTCTTGTCCCTTTATTTTTTACTACTTTTTTAATTATGAGGAACACTCATATCAAAATTCTTCTCTGTTAATCCCCAGGTTCCTGAATATATTCTCTAGAATTTCTTCACCTGCATCTAAGCGTCGATATACTGATTGTATATGGACCTCCTTTCCCACCCTTTTTTTAGTGACGATCTCAGACAACCCTTCGAGCCTTCTGTCCAATGTTTTTGAATCGATATCGCATTGATGGGCGAGATATGATCTATTCATTTCGCCAACGGAGGAGTACCATATGATCTTAAAATCGATAAGGTCGTTGCCACTTAGAAGTGATGTATCAACAGTTATTATCCCCTCTTTCATATCGTCTTTTGTAACCTTTTCACCCTCTTTACCTTTGAAGAACTTCCAACCATTCTTTGCGTAATTCAAGAAGTTACGTAAATTACCAGCGGACCTGATAGATGCCATCTTCAGAGATGCGTCGGTAAAAGGAAGAACAAATTCACTCTCATCAATAACACATCTCCTCATCCTCTCTTCTAGAAAGAAGCTCAGTCTCTCGTTTGTAAGCTCTTGAGGAAGCATTATGAACTGAGATACTGTAAAACTCCTTCTTTTAACGGTTTCGGGATCACGTCCATGGGTATCTGCAAAAAATATTACCCCATCATCTTCTAAAATTGATTCACAGAGACCGTAGAAGTCCCTCGCATCTTCGTCGTCGATCTTATCGACATCATCTATCAGAAGTACATCGCTATCTTTTAGAATTTCATCTGACCTTGACTTTACTTTATCAAGGTCGTTTTCTAATATGGTCTTTTTCTCCATATCTATTGCCATCTTGTTTATCATGTTGATAAAACTGCTCTTACCCACCCCGATTCCACCTACCACTGCACAAACCTCTTTATATTTTTTAAAACCTGGTTCTAAGGTCGTTCTTGCAAGTTCTATCTCTTTATCCCTGTTGATGAAAAGACGGTCTATGACCTCCTCGTCCACGGGGTATAGGTAGAAGGGGTCTATCTCAAAGTCCATAGGTCATCACACCTCTCCATTTGTTCCATCTATCTCCATTTGTTCCATTTGTTCCATTCGTATATGGTGTACCGCATATTAAAAGATGTTCCATACCCTTGGATATATGGTGTGGACATTGACATTCATTAGATACGCTCATCGGAGTTAATGGCTAGATCTCAGTGAAGGTGTGCGGAAATACGGAGGAGGGAAATGAAGGTTTCTGTGAAAAAAATTATCTGAAGGAGGCTAAAGAGAAAGGACCATCGAAGAGTTCTAGATAAATCAACCCACTTATCCCTTTATTTTTTACTGCTTTTTTAATCAACAAAGCATATTTTTAGCAAAAGTTTATATAATTTATTCGGAATATATCCTTGGTGACAACATATGGCAGAAAGAAGTAGGTCTATAGAAAAAAGCAAGAGGATGAAGGACTCTGCAAAGAAGAAGGCGAAAAAGGCTGATGCACTGAAGAAAGAGGCGAAGTACGAAAAGAAAGCCGCTAAAGAAGAGAAGAAGATAGGTTCTTATCAAGAGAAAATAATCAAATTAAAACAGAAGATCAAGAATTACGAGGAAAAAATAAAAACATCTCAAAGAAAGAAAAAGGAGTATATGAGTAAATCTGGTAAGAGCAGCTATAGCAACAAGTGAATTAACCCTCTTCCAGCTCTCTTAATATCTCTTTAGCCCTATCGGCTCTGACTTTTTTCTCGTCGATCATCTTATCAGCTATTTTTTCTATCAGATCACCTTCGGCACCTGCAGCTACAGCTACGTTCTGAGCGTGCAGCTTCATGTGTCCTTCCTGGATACCCTCTTTCGCCAGGGCGCGTAGTGCCGCAAAATTCTGTGCCAGTCCGACGGAAGCCATGACTCCAGCAAGCTCGTTCGCGGAATCAACTCCGAGTATCTTTAGATTTGTCTTCACGACGTTGTGTGTGGACGTCATTCCCCCGACCGTCCCCACTGCCAGCGGTATCTCGATGCTGCCGACGAGGTCACCATCTTCGTTCTCTTCCCATTCAGTAAGGGGTAGGTATCTGCCCGATATGGATGCGTAGGAGTGCGCACCCGCTTCTATAGCGCGTGTATCGTTCCCGGTAGCCAGCACCATCGCCGTTATCCCGTTCATAATCCCTTTGTTGTGGGTCGCACATCTGAAATTGTCTATTCGTGCAAATTCATATGCGTGTAAGATCCCCTTGACGGTATCTTCGCCTATAACGTCCTTACCGTAAACCACCCTGGCTCTTGCCAATCTGTATTTGGCTAGATTAGACAGGATCCGGAGATACACCTTACCGCCTGTTATCTCTTCTATACGGGGTGCCAGTGCCTCCGCCATAGTGTTGACCGCGTTGGCTCCCATGGCATCTCTACAATCGACCAATAGGTGCACCACTAGATAATGACCGTATCTACCGTCCAAGACACGACAGCGTACGTCCCTTGCACCGCCGCCGAACTTTACGAGTACGGGGTCCTGTTCATTTGCCAATTCAATAAGTTCATCCCTCTTCTCCAACACCTTCAATCTTGCTTCATGAGGGGCATCCAAGCCGGTGACCTGCACCTGAGCGATCATCACCGGTTCCGTAGTGCTAGCGGAGAAACCGCCGGTCTTCCTAGCCATCTTGGCCGCGTTGGATGCTGCCGCCACAACCGAAGACTCCTCGATGACCATGGGCACCAGGTAATCCTCTCCGTTGATCTTGAAGTTTGTAGCGATACCCACTGGAAGCTCGAACGTGCCGATCACGTTCTCTATCATCCTGTCGGCTTCTTCGTGTGATACACCGGTGCCGAACAATCTCTCGACATCATCGTCGTCCAGATCACAGACCTTCTTTATCTCCTCTATCCGTTCCTCCATCTCCTTTTTGTAGAAACCGGATAATTTTGAATTGTTTACGGGCATGTTATCTGATGACGAGATAAAGTTAAAGAGTATATTTATGTTATGATTATACAAAACCACTATCCTTGACAGCAAAACATTTATCAAAGAGCTCATTTTTCGAGACAAGTGTTTACTATGATTAGGGAATGTGAAGAACACGGATACTACCGTGACGAGAATTGCCCGGAATGTGGTGAGAGGGGCAAGTTCATTATGAGTGATGAAGAGATAAAGAACTTGGGCAAAACAACAGCCGGTATCCTCCGCCATTTTCCCGATAAGTACGGATTAGATGTAGATGATAGAGCTTGGGTGGATTTGGAGCACTACGTGAAAGCTCTAAGGAACAGGCAGAAAAGATTCCACTGGTTGAGAAGGTATCACATGGAAGCCCTTGTGGCAACCGACAAGAAGAACCGCTACCAGATCGAGGACGGATACGTCAGAGCTACCTACGGCCATTCGATCGACGTTGACCTTGATCTACCCACGGAAGATATCCCAGATCACCTTTACCTTCCTACCACCGAGAAAGAAGCCGAACTCCTTTTAGAGGGCGGTGTAAAACCCTCGGATAGGACCTATGTGCACCTTAGTGGAACATACGACTCCGCGGTCAGAGCTGGTGCAGTCAGGACTGAAACACCTGTGATATTGGAGATTAAGGCAAAAGAAGCAATAGAAGAGGGACACACGATAATGAAGGCTGGGAAAGAAGTTTACATAACCAAGGAAATCCAGCCAGAATATATGGAGAAAAGTGAAAAACAGCCTACTGTGGAAGAGATCCAGTCCTACACTGAAGAGAAAAAGATACGAGAGAAAGAAGATTGATATCTTCTACCCTTTTTCATCGAGAAAGATAAAACTTCGTAAAAATCGCCCATAATAGGAATATGGATATCATCAATTAGGATTCAGAGTGACAACGTTGTTGCCCCTCAGTATGATGGTGCCGATCCTTCGTTTCCTCTCCTCGGTTTCTTCTTCAGTATCTTCTATCACCAGGTTCATATGCGCGTCGAATCCGATCAGTGTTCCTTTCAAGACCCTTCCATCTTTTAACAGGAGCTCGACTTTCTCATCTAGATAATCATTGAGGAATTGAGTGGGTTTAGCCATATTACCGAGTGTCCAATAATGTCACCCTATTTTAAAGATTTGGTCAAATCACTCAGGTCTTCTTCCACTATTTCCTTCCTATCCTGTAAATCTATTGAATCGTAGATGGTGATCGCCTCCTCCATATTTTCTATGGCTTGAGATTCTTTACCTATCTCCTTCTGTGCTTTACCTAGTTCATGTAAGGCGTCCCCCAGGTATCTCTTTACGCCCAACTCTCTCAACTTTTCTACTGATTGCGATATGTATTTCTCAGCCCTCTCACACTCGTTTCTCTCCAAACACAGCTGACCGTATTTGACCATGGCTCCGACTTCCCCGAAGGGATCGTGCTGCTTTTCAAACATTTCCATTGATTTTTTTATGCATTTCTCGGCTCTATCGTACCTATCTAGATAGATGTAAGATTCTCCAAGATTGAAGAGACACCAAGCCCTCAGATTGGGGTAGGTCTGCTCCTCCGCTAATTGCTCACTATCACGATAGTACTCAGCCGCCTTCTCCCAATTTTTTTGAAGAGAATATATCACACCGATATTCATCAAGATAACGATCCTCTGGCTGTAGAAGCCCTCTTCCCCGTATATATCCGCGCTTTTCTCGTAGTATTCCAAACTGTTGTCGTAGTCCTCCGTCTCTCCGTACACGTCACCCATATCCTTGTAAACCACTGCCCGACCCTTTTCGTCGTTTATTTCTTCATAAAAGTCTAAAGCTTTTTTAAGAGCCTCAAATGCTTTTTGGAATTTTCCTCTTCTCCACTCCAATTCGCCCTTTCTTCTGTAGGATTCCGCTAACCCCATTTTATACTTAATATCATCTGATATCTCGAGCGAAGAATTCAGGTGTTCTTCTGCCTCATCGAACTCTCCACACTCCATGAAAACACAGCACATCCCCAGGTTAGATTCCGCCTGGAGGTCTTTTCGCCCTATCTGCTCAGAGATATCTAACGCTTTTTTGTAGTACTTCAACCCTTCTTCCATATCACCTAGGTCCACCGAGGTGTCTCCAAGTTTATGGAGTAATCTGCACTCCTTTATCAAACCCACGTTGGACGCAGATTTTTGCTCCATCTCTTCTAGAACGTTGAGAAGACGATATTTTTGTATCTCCTTTTTCACCTTCTCCGCCTTTTCCATACCTGTGAAAAATCTTACTGCCTCGTATATCCGATCCGCCAATTCGTCCAGATTATCTGTCTCCAATTCGTCTGGTATTACACCCATCTCACGGCACTGCTTCTCGAAGATGCTCTCACCTAGCTCCCCCAATTCATTTCGCATAGTTTCACGTATCTGATGACTGATCTCTTTGACCATGTTTCCAATGACTCATATTTTCATGTTATTTATGTTTAATGAATATAAATCAAGGATATCAAAATAAAAGTGTCATATCTCTTTTCTTTTCAAGACGTACTCCGCCAATAACAGCGGGACGGCGATCCATATAATCAAAACAAAGATCATTATCCATGTATCTAAGTACGTGGGATGGCTGACCGGTTGGCTTCCGCCGAATTCCAGCGCCCACGCCTCGAAGGACTGGATGTTCAATCCCAGGAGTGTGAACCATATGACCAGAGGGTTGAAGAACTGTAATCCAAAATACCACCTAGGCGGATCGACGGTCGGATCCTCCATCACCGCCCAGCCGAATGTAGATTCCGCCAGGGCGTACATGCTGAAGAACCAGATCAGGGTGAAGAAGAAGTAGATGAATATCGATGTGGACATGGCGGAAGTACTGCTCTCCATGACAGCTGAGATGAATATAGCTAAGGAGAGGTATACACCTCCTAGCAGGATGGAAGAGAGCACAAAAAGGTAAAAATCCGGCCAGAACAGGAAGCTGACCTTCAAACCTACAACAATTCCACCTACGGTCAGACCCAGTGTTATACAAGTTATGAGCACGGCCCACAGACCCAGGAACTTACCGGCTATCACCTCACCTCTATCTACGGGATATGAGAGCAGTAATTCCAGAGAACCGCTCTCCTTCTCGCTTATCACCGAACCGTAACCCAAAACGATGGCGAATATGGGTATCATGTACTCCACGTTGGTGCTCATCCACAGTATCGTATCCTGATAATTTCTCCAGCCGCTGTCACCACCCGAAGTTCCGTAGAACGATACAAATATGGTTATCAGCAGGAAAGCCACAGCCAGGAATATTATCCAGATATTCCTGAAACGGTCCTTGTACTCCTTTTCGGCTATACTGAAGGTCCTCTGCCACATCTCTTTGGAGAGTAACAGCTTGATATCTTTTATTCCATACCTCATCTCTCCCCCTCCATGATCTTGACGAACATCTCCTCCAGATCGGGTTCTTCAACGTCGAAGTCCTCTATCTCGTACCCCGCATCCAAGAGATGCTTGATAACGTCTATCTTTCTACGCCCATCGCAGTAAAGGACGAGTTTTCCCTCTTCCTTCCGGGGTCGGTATACAAAATCGAGCTCGTTTATCTTTTTCAATGCATGGTCGATCTCATTTCGGTCAGATAACAGTAAGGTCAGACGGGGATTAAGTTTCATCTCTTCCTGCAGAGCCTCGACCGCGTCCTCCCGTATCGCCCGGCCCCTGCTGATTATACCCACCCTATCGCACATCTGCTGGACCTCGCCAAGCACGTGGCTCGACAGGAATATCGTTTTGTCCATGCTTTTAAGCTCTAAGATCTTGTCCTTTACCCACCTCCGTATCTCGGGATCTAGACCGCTTGTAGGTTCGTCGAGTATCAATATAGGAGGGTCGCCTATGAGCGTTTGAACCAGTCCCAGCCGTTGGACCATACCTTTGGAAAGTGAGCCAACTTTACTATTTACTCTTCCATTTAAGCCAAAATCACCCAGGATTTCAATAACATCCGATGGTGATCCTCCCTTTAACTTGGAAAAAAACCTCAGGTTCTCTTCCACCGTCAACCTATCGTAGAACGATAGATTCTCGGGTAGATAGCCGAGGTGTTTCCTTAATTCGACACCTTCTTCACTTACATCCTTACCGTTGATGGTTATCTCACCGTCATCGGGTTTGATCAGACCCATCATCGACTTGATAGTCGTCGTCTTACCGGCACCGTTGGGTCCCAAAAAACCGTAGATCTCTCCCCTTCGAACAGACAAGTCCAATCCGTCTAGAGCCTTGATACTTCCGTAACTCTTCTCCAAGCCCGAGATCTCGATTATTTTCATCCACGATATCATATGTCAAAGAGTAAAAATAATTTTGGATGGCCGTATTGAAGGACGAGACGCTTATCGAGTGCTTGGATACTACATAGCAAGTTTTATCAGTATTTTAATGATATGTCAAATAGTCCAATCAGTAGATCGGCATCGAATTTAGGTATAGTAGATTATTTTACACTTGCTTTATACGGTTACGGGATCTTGTAATGGATTACTAGCATCAATGTATTCATTTACTGGGTTACCGGAGCCGATAGATGCTGGCCCGCTCGGATCTCCCCACCAATTGTACTGCATGTCAGCATAATAAGAGGATTTTGAGTTGAATGCTCCGTAATCTAAGTTATCCTCGATATTATTCGACCGTATCACGCCGTCGGGAATGATGCCGGACACATAGATACCAACATTATTGTCGGATATTTGATTTCGATCTATAGAGGTTGCAGGCGTGGTTATTTCACCTAATATCTCGATCCCGTATCCACTTCCAAAGTTATTATGGGTAATGTAATTATGACTAACATCTATATTGTCAACAGTCCAAATTCTCACTCCAATATTGAAATACGATATAGTATTGTAGGTGAACGCCCCTGATAGATCTCTTGAATTCATACCAATTACACCTTCACCAGGAAAGCCTTCCATCACATTGTCTTTGATCTCAAGATAAGTGGTGTCTTTGAAAGAAGCACCATAATATACATCAGTTACTGTACAATCTGTTATTGAGATGCTGTCAGTGAGTTTACCCGTAAACGCCCTATAGGCCTCTGAGATAGTATTCTCTATAATATTTATGTTATTGGAATCCTCTATAACTATACATTCTCCGCCTTTTGGAGCATTCCATCCTATCGGAACTGATAAATCGTATAGATTATCTTCGAATACATTCTCTCTGATTTTTCCTTCTGAATTAATGAAGAAGACGTTATAGGCAGAATATTTCATCGTGTTGTTTTCAACAAAAGCCTTTGTACTGTTTACGTATATGCCATAACCAACAGGTACAACAGTGGTTTCAACTTGTTGATCTAATTGTATAGTTTCAACTTTGAACTGTGTATGATTGCTAATAGTATTCCACTCTATCTCAGCTGTGATGCCACTATTACCGAAATAAATACCATGAGAGCTGTTGTCGATCAGATTGTGGGCGATTTTACATTTCTCTATTGCATTTGTGACCCAAATGGACCAGTTTTGTTGATTATAGAAGGTACTGTTTTGAACATCGATCGTACAATTAACAGCGTATAACCCGTATCCGGTTATCTCGGTGATATTGTTACCTTTCAATATAGAAACACTTGAATTCTCTGTGTACATCGCCATATGGTTGATTTCTGTGATATTGTTTTCTTTGAGATATAAGGAAGAGTTGAAAGAATATATCCCATGACCGTCATAGAACTGGTCACCAATGTCCGCAATCGTAGTGTTTTCCATAATTAAAGTGGAATTTTCAGTGTAAATTCCTTCACTTCGTATCTCGGTAATATTGTTCCAATTCATCGTAAGTTTAGACTTGTTAACACTTATGATACCGTGATATGTTCCCTTCGTACCTGCGTTCCCTATCGTGTTGTTTATCAATGTAGCTGTGGTATTTGAAGTATATAATCCTATCATTATCGGATGTCCTTCCGATCCCAAGATATTGCTGGGCATCAATTCATTGCTTTTTAGAGTGGTGTGATTACAGTTAAACAATTTAATTGCACCCACGATAAAGCCTTCTCCTGCCTCTGT
>CAZHUM010000007.1:9600-47860 GCA_964535805.1 uncultured Thermoplasmata archaeon | reverse complement strand
TTCTCGACTTTGAAGTACACGTAGATACCTTTACATCTCTTGAGAAATCCGCCTATCTGCTTGTATGGATCTCCCGAGAAAGTGTTCTCCATATCCTCCTCGAGCATCTCTTTGACCTCTTTTCCAGTTATCTTGCAGGTCGAGATGGGTGGGTCCACCGGAACGATGTTCCAAAGGTCGTTCATCGTTATGGGTCCTGGAGGGACGGGTGCTCCGTATCTCCATCCGTTGGAGAAAGCCATATCAGCCCCTGTTTCTTTCAATACCGATCTGAGCAGCAGGTTGTCCATTGTAGATTCCATGACTCTATTCCTGGTAAGTGGAGTTTTTGTCGTTCCGAGCACGGTATCGAGCATATCTCTATGAGGTGACAATGTGTCATCTACTATTTTGGAGATGATCGGGTCTTGACCTATAGGATCATCCATGGTGACGAGTTCGTGTTCGCTGTTTATGATCTCACCCTCTTTTATCTCCAGGTCTAATCTACCAACGAAAGAACCGTGGCAGCCGGACTGGATGATGATGGTATCGTTGATGTTCACCGGTTTGTAAACTCTGTTGTGAGTGTGGCCGCTGAGTAGTATATCGATACCGTCGATTTCCTTCGCCAATTTCAGCTCCTGTGGATATCCCAGATGCGAAAAAACGATGACGATATCCGTATTTTTTTCGTTCTTCAATTCATCGATGTAGTAGGGGAGTTCTTCGTTTCCAAGCGTGAAGTATATTCCTTCACTGAAATGGTCCGGCATGGTCTTATCTACTATGGTGGCTGCTATGCCTATTATGCCGAATCTAACGCCTTTCCTTTCTATGATCTTGTATGGTTCGTACGCCAATTCATCTGTTCCTTCATCGTAACAGTTTGTCGCCAACATGGGATAACCAAGCTTATCGTTGATCTCCTTGAGATTTTCAGGACCGTAAGCGAACTCCCAGTGAGCAGTCCATGCGTCGAATCCGAGCTCATCGAGTATGGGGATCATGTCTCGACCTTCGTTATTCACTGCCGGGAAAGTTCCGTGGATGGTGTCTCCGTTGTCTAAAGCGATCACGCCGTCCGGATTTTCTTCTCTCACTTTTTTGAAATAAGAGCTTATCCTTGCGTAACCTCCCACTTCTTTGTAGATCTCTTTACCGTCTATCCAGAAATACTCGGGATGTGGTTCGAAATATCCGTGGCTGTCGTTGAGTTGTAGAAGTGTGACCCTTTTCTTTTCAACCATACTTTAACCAATGTGATGCGTTTATAAAAAATACACGGGATGAAAATACATATACCCCGGGATATATATCGGAAACACATGATGATATCTTGGATGGAGGTAGTGGTCTTGGTATACGCGGTATTCCTGAGCGCTTTCCATCTTTTCTGCGACAGGTTACCGCTCTGTATATCTCGAGCACACCATAAGTTATTGAGTTATGGTGGTGGGTCTTTGTTGGCTATCATATTCCTTGTATTCCTTCCAGAATCTGTGCATTTCACCCCGACGCTTGCGGTTTATCCGCTGATGCTGCTGGGATTTGTTGCTTTTTTCATCTCAGAGAAGTACCTTTATCAGCACGTAAAAGATCCGAAGTTACTCGACGAAGATCTGTATCATCTACACGTAGCTGGATTCTTCGTGGATCACTTCATAAAGGGCTTCATATTGGTGACGATAATCCTGCTGAGACCGATACTAGGATTTCTTACAGCGATACCCTTCTTCATCCACACTCTCTCCTCTACCATCATCTTGAACGATATCCATAAATTCACAGGCAGGAAGATCGATAAATTTCTGCTATCTGGTTCGATAATATTGGGAACTCTGACAGGGATCTTTTTCGAGTTCAGCGAACACCTGGAGAGGAGCATACTGGCTTTCGTTATCGGTATGATGTTTTTCATGGTCAGCAGAGATATTTTACCAAAGAAAAAGGAGGGAGAACCTTCTTACCTCTTGCTCGGCGTGATGACCATATTGACGATCTGGTTCTTTATAGAGTACTTGATAGTTTGAATATGTGACGCAATATCTCGAATAAGTATAAATATCAAAAATCAACTCATAAAAAGTGATATTATGGAATTGATTATAGACGTAAAAACGAGAGAAGAGTACTACATGAACCACATCGAAGGGGCTTTGAACATACCCGTGTGGGATCTGGAATTTTACTTGGATTTCTTGGAGGATAAAAAGGTGAAGGTGTACTGCGGACCCAGGAGGAAAAGAACCCAGATGGCTCTGGATTATCTAGAGGAGAAGGGCATCGACGTGGAGGAACTGCCCGTTGACGATTTCGACGACTACGAGTGGGTGGGTAAAGACATGATAACCGCTATCAATTACCTCTCCGTCAAGCCGGGTACCGAAGAGACCGTGGAGGAGATGATGGAGGACCTGTGCGAGTTCACCATGGACCAGAAAGGATTCATCGGAACGAAAGTAGTCAAGGTCACCGACGTCGCCTACGGTGGCTCGATGCTGAGAGGGGAAAGGGAAGAGATCAAGATCAAACCCACCAAGTACGTCATGATCACATACTGGGACAGTAGAGAAAGTCACGAAGAGTTCCACCACATAGATGAGATCATGCAGGGTTTCATGGACATGATGCCATACTTGGCCGTGATGCCATTCGAAGAGCACGCCGAGATAATGCACTGAAATTATAGTTCATTGTAACCTACTGTGTACTTGTTACTATTACCTGTCTAAATAAATATATGATAGAACATCGCAGATGAGAAGTCATGATAGACCAATACATCGAGTACGTTCGTCTTACCGAAGATAACTTCACCGATATCATCTGCTGTCCCGGTGGTCTGGAAGTTAAGGATAAGGAATTCAGAGGTGAACTTTACAAAACGATAGAATGGCGTAAGGAGATGCTGAAAAGGGGGATGAGGGGTTTCGTCGCTTACAAGGATGGAACCGCACGGGGGTTCATAGAGTACATGCCCGCAGAAGTGGCTCCGTTCCCCATAGAGGCTCCCGGCTCCGCCGTTCTCATGTGCTATCATTATGCGGCGGAAAAGGAAGAGGAACATCTTCCCATAGAGGTGGAGATGATAGAGCGGGTTCTCGATGATACACGGAACAGTTACGATGGATTGGTCACTCTGGGATGGGAGAACCCGGTCCACTTCCCCATCGACCTCCTGGAGGAGATCGGGTTCGAAACCGTAGAACAGGATGAATGCATCTCTCTCATGTGGTACGACTTCGGTAAGGGAGGAACGGAACCTAAGATGCTCTGTTCCGATTACACACCAAAGGATCTGTCCAACCGGGGCAAGATATCCGTGGAGTTGGGGTACAGCAGCAGATGTCCGTACAGTATCCACAACAGAGCTACCATGGACGAAGTGATAAGCGAGTTAGACACGGACAACATAGATTACATAATCCACAGGATCGATACCAAGGAAGAAGCCATCAGATGGGCGATCTCGTCATGGAACTGGGACTGGCTGTTCATCAATGGCAAGGAAGTTCCTGGATACAAGATGAGGAAAGAGGAGTTGAAGGAGAAGATATTGAAAGTTCATGGATGTCTAGATTGAAAATTCTTCCTAAAGTTTTTAATCCTACATTGACTTTTATGTCCCGATATCATGAAGAGATTGAGGATCGAAGACCTAACAGATTACACTTTTCTATCTGATCCGAATTTTTCACCAGAGGGAGAGCACCTTTGCTTCGCTCATCACGAGATGGACGTGAAGGAGAACAAGTACGTCTCGACGCTGTGGATATTGGACACCAAGACAAACGAAAAGTTCAAACTGACCAACAGTGGGAAGGACAGCAGCTACATCTGGTTGAACGACGAAGAGATATTGTTCACCTCCGATAGGGACATGGGCGTGAAGAAAGAGGATGACGAGAAGGATAAGAAGGAGGACAAAACAAAATTCTTCAAGATCAACATCCACGGAGGAGAAGCGGAACATCTGTTCACCTTGGACAAGAAGGTCACCGGCATGAAGAATTCCGACCATGGGCTCATCGTCTCGATATGGGAGAAGGTCGGTGACGAGGAAAAGAAAGACGAGGATGACAAGAACGAAAAAAACAAAAAGGAACTCGAAGAGGGAAAAGACTATCACGAGCTGGACGAGATACCTTTCTGGTCCAACGAGGACGGTTTCTCCAACAAGAAGAGGAGTCATCTATACACTCTAGACCTCGATAACCAGAAACTCACGTGCTTGGTGGGTGGACACAGATCCGTCGAGGGCTTCCATGTAGACGCTGACAGGATCTCTATAGTGCTTCATGAGTTCGAAGACAAGTACGAAGTGACGAATTTTCTGTACCTTTACGATCTAAAATGTGGTGAACTAACGAAACTCGTTGACGATGTTTTGGAGATCGGTGTATCGCGGTTCTTCGACGGTAACATACTTTTCACCGCTACCGACATGGAACGCATGGGTATCAACACCAACATGGAGTTCTACCTTTACGACCTAAAGAAAAACGAATACGAACAGCTGACAGATTTGGACAAATCCATGGGCAACTCCCTCCTGAGCGATGTTCAATACGGGGGAGGCGACAACTGGAGGGTGAGAGACGGAGAACTTTGCTTCCTGATAACCGAAGGGCACGATGCTAACATGTATAAATTCACCAAAAAACACGAGATCGAACCCATCATAAAGAAGGAAGGTTCCATCGACTTTTTCGACGTCTACGATGATCAGATCATCTACGTCGCCATGAGAAACGACCGACCCCAAGAACTCTACTCCTGGACGGGAAAAGAAGAGATGATATCAAATTTCAACGATCTGGATTTCAAGATATCGACGCCGGAGTACTTCGAAGTAGATTCGGAAGGAAGAAAGATCGACGCGTGGGTGATGAAACCCATAGATTTCGAGGAAGGAAAAAAGTACCCAACGATCCTGGAGATCCACGGCTGTCCGAAATGTGTTTACGGCAGCATCCATTTCAACGAGATGCAGCTGCTGGCCAGCAGAGGGTACGCCGTGGTATTCAGCAACCCCATGGGGAGCTCGGGTAACGGGGACGATTTCGCGGATATAATGGGTGTCTATGGAGGGCCGGATTACGTAGACCTGATGAACGTCATGGACACCGCTGTTGATAGATACGATTTCATCGATGAAAACAAACTCGGGACTCTGGGAGGCTCGTACGGTGGTTTCATGGTGAACTGGGTGATCGGTCAAACAGACAGGTTCAAAGCAGCGGTCTCTTTCCGCAGCATCTCCAACTGGATCTCGAAGTTCGGTACTACCGACATAGGATACTACTTCGTCGAAGATCAGATCAAAGCAAATCCATGGGACGACGTAGAAAAGCTCTGGGACCGGTCTCCCCTGAAGTACGCCGACAAGGCATCGACACCGACCCTGTTCATCACATCACGTGAAGACTACAGGTGCTGGGAAGCGGAAGCGATACAGATGTTCACCTCGCTTAAGTATAACGGTGTGGATGCAAAGTTGGTCCTCTTCGAAGGTGAGAATCACAACCTATCGAGAAGTGGAAAACCAAAAGAACGTATGAAGCGTTTAGAGTTCACGCTGGACTGGTTCGATAGATATCTGAAAAGGTAGATTCAGAAGCTCTCCCAGTGCAAGAGTTCGTCCAAACTTTTCTTCACCGGCGACTGACCGGGCTCGCTGGGATACCCTACGGCCATGCACATCGTGATATCGAATTCATCTGGCACATCTAGATATTCTCTCATCTCACCGGGATGGAAAGCTCCTATCCAGCAGGTACCCAATCCCAATTCCACTGCAGCTAAAGATATATGATCCAAAGCTATGCTGAGATCTACGGTCGACCATTTCTCGTCCTCGGTGATACCGACTAGTAAGGCTCCCAAGTCCTCGATGAATCCCTGGTTCCTGCATATAGGTACCAATTCTCTCAATCTCTTCTTATCCGTCACCACGATCAAGCGCCACGGCTGAAGGTTCTTCGCTGATGGAGCGTCCCTAGCTGCTTTCAACAATCTCTCTAGATCTTCTTCGGGTATCTTTTCACCGGTATAACTGCGGACGCTGTGCCGTTCCAGTATAGCTTCGAATATATCCATTCTATCTACCACTTGAAAGTGTAAAGGAAAGATAGATTTACAAGTTTTGGTGGAAAAAAGAAAGGAAGGGTTTAGAAGTCTTCTAAATCATTTACATCCTCATCTAGCTCTTCTTCATCAAGATTTACTTCGTTTTCCTCCATTTTTTCCGGTGGCTCTTCCTCTTCCTTTTTCTTCTTGAAGAAGATTGCCAGTACAACTATCACTATCGCCGCGATGACCAATAGTATCCACCAGGGGAACCCGGATTCCTCTTCTGCTTTTAGCGGATCGTCGTCCTCTCCATCCGGTACACCGTCACCGTCTGTATCGGGGTCATTTGGGTCTGTACCCGCTTCATATTCTTCTTTATTGGTGAGACCATCCCCATCCGCGTCGGCTTGAGCATCGTCCGGATCGGTCGGGTCTAGTCCGTTCTCTTCCTCATATTCATCCGGTAGGCCGTCTCCATCGTCATCATCATCTGTTTTGTCAGGTGTGCCGTCGTTGTCGGTATCATCATCTTGTTGATCGTCTCCTCCATCGTCGATTTGATTGACGGTTACCACAATAGTATCCGTGTCGTCGTTACCTTGTGCATCCTCTACGAAGAGGGTGATGTTGTAAGTCCCAGACTCCTCGAAAGTGTAATTCGGTGTTTGACCGCCAAGGTTGAAATCAGAGATCTCATCGCAGTCCCAGTTGTAGATCTCGATCCCTACATTATCGGTTGAACCGGATGCATCGAAATCAACCGTCTCGCCCTCTTCTACAATGATGTCATCACCTGCATCCGCCGTAGGGTCATCGTTATCAACTATCAGGACGTCAAAAGTATCACTAGAAGCCCAGTTGTTAGAAATATCCTTCGCCAAGATATTGTGATGTAGGGTCTCCGTCGAATCTGATCTAATGACTATCTGTTCCTCCCATACATAGCCTTGAGTGTTCAACAAAGTCAAATTCTGGCTGGAGGAAGAGTTGCTCCCGTACCAATACTCTACGTGAACTTCAGATGTATCTATGTTGTCCGTCACGTTGACACTGAACTCGAAAGGATCGCCGGTCGTCCCCTCGCCAACGGTGTTATCGGTCAAATTCGGTGGGTCGTTATCGATAACGTTCAAACTGATCTCCCCCGTACTGTTAACATTGCCCGAAGTGTCATTGACAAATACGTTATAACGCAGTACCTCAGCGTCACTCGGTACCTCTCCGATGGTGTATGTCCAATTGTCTCCGGATTTCACCATCGACTTGTTCTGGTGACTAGATGTGCCAAAACTGTAATTCACAACTACTGACTCTATACCCCTATCATCACTCGCGTTAGCTACTAAGGTGAAATCTTCGCCCGTCGTAGGGTTGGAGCCAGTCAGATCCACTATGGCAGGTGGAACGTCATCTGCTGAGAGGGTCGTGAAGCTGTAATAATCCGAAGAATTGTCAGCCTTGGCCCTGTCTCCGCTTATATCAGTGGAGAACACCTCAAAATAGTATTTCGTGTTCGGTTCTAGGTTCGTTAGAGTGACCGAGTGGCTCGTCACCATATCTGCATCGTATTCTGTCTGATTCGAGGATAGGTCTGAATTCTTCGAGTAATTCACCCTGCTGTCGCTGGTCTCGTCGGTAGTCCAAGAGACCGTACAGCTTGTATCAGCGATACTGCCAACAGATACATCCGATATCGCGGGAGGGGTTCCATCGTCCGTATCTACAGTGATCACCATATCGGTATTTTCAGTGATATTGGTCTCGTTCCACCCTTGGTAAGAGAGGTATTGAGCGGTGCCGTTGTGGGGGGAAAGATATGTCTTTGAGGAAGGATTTCGGGTGTACTGGATCACTTCTTTCCATCGTATCCATCCCTCCGAGTCAGTAGATGTGTCTAAAACCGTATCGCCTTCTTTATCTTTAACATCGACCTGGGCCCCGGCCAGTCCGTTCTCCATATCATCTTCAACTTTAATATGTAAGAACCAACCAACGTTCAGTTCTGCAATATCCTCGATGTGTATGTTGGTTTCATTGAAAGTGCAGTTTATCAATGTGCCCTCAGCTTCACCTTCGAGATAGACATCGTTAGTGGTTTTCGCAAGATCAGGTATATCTATCGTCGTGTTATAAGCCTTAAATTTCGCATATAAACTAGCTCGCATCCCTGTTGTCGAGTTGATATAGCAGTCCTCGAAATAGTTGAAAACGTATTCCCTGGAGTCCATCCAAACCCCTGTAGGACCTTCTCCGTGTGCAATAGCCTGGATTTTGTTACCGATGAAAGTATTATTTTCAGAATCTCTTATGCTGATTCCGATTTCTCCAAATGATATATTGTTATCCTTGATCGTGTTCTCATCGCTTGCGTCATTTAATGACATATAACCAGATATCTCGTTATCGCTAATATTAAGATGATGGGAATGACCCATGTAAACACGTGAGGTTATCTGGTTCCTTCCGATATTCCAATTTCTAGCATCCTGCAGAACCATCCCATTATTGATAACGTTCTCAGTTATCGCATTATAGAAGGTGCTCTGTACACCACTACCTATACCACGATCGTTATTCCTAAATACATTGTCCTGGATACTGCAGTTGCTCGATCTTATCTCCACGCCATAATCTCCTGAATAACTACCGCTGTTCTTGATCTTGAGATTCGAGATCGATACTTCGTCTGCATTTATCTGGATCACGTCTCCGTTCCCACCTCCGTCCACGATGGTCCCACTGCTGCTCTCTCCGATCAATGTGACCGTTTCATCGATCTTTACGTTCTCGTTGAACGTCCAATTGTACGCCATCAATGTATTCCCATAAGAAGCGTTATCGACGGCTTTCTGTATCGTAAGATGGTGTGTACCTTTATCGATGTTCTTCACCGGTAAGAAAACCTCGATCTCTGCCTTACCGGACATCCCTGATGAAGAGTCTGTGGCAGTGATATTGCACTTACCTATCCCCTGGGTCGTCAAATTGGTGGATCTTGAGGGACCTTCATCGACCGTAGCTATCAAATCATCGTCGCTGGACCATGTCGTTTTCACGGAATACAGATAACCATAAGTATCGTTGTAGGCAGATGAATAAAGCTCTTCTTCTGAGCCCAACAGCAGTTTATCACCGCTTACATTTCCTTCCCCTTTCT
This sequence comes from uncultured Thermoplasmata archaeon, assembly GCA_964535805.1. Lineage (GTDB taxonomy): Archaea > Thermoplasmatota > Thermoplasmata > Halarchaeoplasmatales > Halarchaeoplasmataceae > CAZHUM01. The sequence continues at coordinate 38,649 of CAZHUM010000007.1, read as the reverse complement.
CTTTCTCTATAACGATATCATCGATCTCCGGAGCCGTGCGGTTCAAAGTGACGTTCTTTGTTAAACTCCTGTTCAGATCGACATCTCGATAACCTGAAGAAGAGGAATGGTATGCACTGATGTTATAGGGGCTGTAGTCAATTATAGTTCCTGCAGAGTTGACGTATTCCGTGAGCGCGATCCACTTTTTCCAACCGTTCGAGTTAGTTTTACCCTGATAAGCCACGTTCTTAGAGATGTCTTTGATGGTGAGGTTGGCGTTGGGGACTGCAGAACCGCCCGAATCGACGGTCTGTAAGTGAAGGAACCAATCCACGTATAAGGTACAGCTTGAATCCAACATCACGGCACTCTGGTTGAAGGTGGAATTCACCATCCTCCCCGTCACGCCTTCTTCGCCCAAATAGATCGAGAATCTTCCTTCATCTGGCCATTCGTCGATAGATATGGTGGTGTTGTAAGCTGTAAAATCTACGTCCCCAAAAGCTCTGATACCTTGATAAGCGGTGATATTACATCTCCTGATCTCGTTATTCACCGAATTACCGATCTCGATTCCAACACCTCTAGTCGATGAGGTATTCAGCTGGATAGTATTGTTAATTAATGTCGTGTGGGACGAGTAGGATTCGATCTCAACGCATTTATCATAATCTTCGATCAAGTTGTTCAGGATATCAGTATTAAGACTCTTGATGATCTCCAGCGTCCCGTGTATCTCGTTCCGATCCACTGTGATATTTTCTGAACTCTCGATGCGTATCCCGTTATTTACATCGTTTTCGATTATCGTGAAATTATCGGAATCGTACATTTGGATAGAAGCAGCAGTGTTATTCCATATAGTCCAACCACTTCCGCGGTTAACCCTCAAACGACTAGTCAAAAAGTTATCGTAGATATCGTTCAATTGTCCATCCCCTAAACCTTTGATAGCACTCCCACTAGTACTTATGTTGTTATTATAAATGTTATTCCAAGAGCCGTTTATCTTTACTCCCATCTGGCAGTTGTTGATGGTGAAACCAGTGAGGTTCACGAAGTCCGCTTGTATAGTGAACGCCGTACCTCCGCTGATCCCCCCTATCGTTGTGTTCTCTACACTCTCTCCCATGATATTGAGCTTCTTATCGATAACGACCTCTTCATGGTACGACCAGTTCGTGGCTAAAAGGGTGTTGCCCGGGTCCGCGTTATCGACCCCGTGCTGTATAGTGGGGTGATAGGTGTTTTTATTCAAATTGATAACAGGAGAGTGCACCTCTATCTCTGTTTGGTTGCTCATGGGAATAGAAGAGTTCTCAACCGTCAGATTACACTTACCTCTAACGTGGGTGTTCATCACGGTTTCTGATGAAGGACCGAAATCAACTTCCGCTACCGTACTGTTATCGCTCGTCCATTCTGCATCGACCGGATAAAGATATCCATGAGTATCGTTGTATCCCGACGAGTGTAATGTGTAGTTCGATTTGGATAAGAACTCAACGTCCTCTACGCTGCCTTTAGTGGGGTCAGGCTCGACCACTAGATCGTCGATCACCGGTAAAGTCCTGTTCATCGTGACGATAACTTCTTTACTCTCGTTCATGGTCGTATCATTGTAGCCCGCATCCGTAGATGAATAAGCGCTGATGTTGTGAGGTGTGTTGTAAACTCGATCGGTTCCCTCCTGGACATATTCATTCACCTGGACCCATCTCCTCCATCCGTTGATGTTAGTCTGATAATAACCTTCAAAATCACCTGTCTTATTCCTGAGAACTAAATCACAATCTGGAATCGGGTTTCCTGACCCGTCTTCGGTTTTAACGTGCATGTACCAATCGACGTAAAGGTCGGAATCGCTAGATATATCCATACTGCTTTCGTTGAAAGAGCAGTTGACGAAGTGTGCCTCTGTTTGATACGCTGTGATCATATCCGTTTTGATCGTGGATTCTTGGGGTTCCTTGAAAGAGGTGTTGTATGCATACAATGTTGATTGGTCGATTCTCATACACATCTCTGAAGTCACGGTACAACTTTTCATCACAGTATCTGAACTATCGTCTATATCAAATGCAGGTGCCCTCTCTTCTAAACTGTCAAATTGGACATCATTTTTTATGAACTCCGCTCCTTCAACATCATTTAGTGCTATGCTACCATCGATGAAATTATTTTTTATCAGTGGATTGTCGTATCCTTTGGATATCTCTATCCCACTGCCTGAAGCTTCGTTTCTGCTCTTGATAATATTATCTTCAACAGTGCAGTTTTTTCCAAAGATAGATACCCCTAAAGTAAAATTTTTATCACCTATTTTGAAGGAACTGATAGTCACGTTAGAGCTCCAGACCTCGATAACGTGCTCCTCCGTTTCAGGTATTATATTTGTTGTATTCGGATCCTCTCCCACTAAATCTATCGATTTATCGATATGAAGCTGTTCTTGGTAGGTTCCGCTGTAAACGAAGACCGTATCCCCATCAGTAGCATCATCCATAGCCTCCCGTATGCTGGTGTAATTACCTCCTCCGGTGCCACCGACATACAGTGTCGATGCTTCAGCTACATCGCTTTCATAAACGGTGAAAACGGTCAATCCAGAAATAACTATCGTTAAAACGATCACGAATGATTTTACCTTCTTGCTACATATACTCATTATTTCCTCTCCTATAGGTTACTAAAGTTTAAAGGGTATAAAACTACCATAACAAAAACCTTACGGGTGCAAACCCATCACTTCTCACTCTTCATCCCAAATCTCACAAATTTGGGAAGAAAAAGGGGGTGCCTTGGAAAACGTGTTCGCTTTCGTGCAGTTTAGTATGTCCGTCCATGTTTTTACTGGTAAACCCATATTAGAAAAAAGAAAGGAAGGGTTTCAGTCTTTCGTGGGAACGAACTTGTAGCCGTAGTAGATTATCCCTGAGGGGCTCTCCTCGCCCAGTTTCCTCAGCGTGGCATCGACTTCCATACCCGATTCGACGTCTTCGTAATCCACATCGACCAGAGATCCAGTGACTCTAACGTCCTCATCCATCTCCACGATCGCCATGATGTATGGGACCTGCATCTTGAAATCGGGCAGTGGTTCGTGGACCTGTGTGTAAGTGATCACCTTTCCCCTGCCGCCGAGCTCTTGTTCTTCCATCTTACCGATGCTCTCTCGCCTGCAGTCCGGACAGACCTCACGGGGAGGGAAATACACTCTACCGCACTTCAAACATTTCACGCCTATGCCCCTGTACCTCTGCCTGATCTCTCTCCAGAATCTAGGGATGGCCATCATTCGCACCTCCCGAAGATATGAACTACCGCACTCGCTCCGGTCCCTCCGAAGTTATGTGTAAGACCGTATTCCACGTCGTTAACCTGTCTCTCTCCGGCTTCTTCTCTCAACTGGATCACCGCTTCGATCGCCTGATTGATACCGACTGCTCCGACGGGTTGACCCTTCGCCTTCAGACCTCCGGAGGTGTTCACGGACACTTTTGAATTCAATGCGGTGTCACCTCTCTCAGTCGCCGGTCCGCCATCGCCCTTATCGAAGAATCCAAGGTCTTCCACTGCCATAATCTCGCTGATAGAGTAGTTATCGTGCACCTCTGCGAAATCGATATCGTCGGGTCCGAGTTCCGCCATCTGATATGCTTTCTCAACCGCCGCTTGGGTGGCTTTCATCGTCCCGATCTCATGCCTGTCGTGAACCGCCATGTGGTCCGCACCGGTTCCCACTCCGAGTATCTTAACGGGTTCACCTTGGTAGCTGTCCACTAAATCAACGGGGCAGAGAACAACCGCGGCTGCACCGTCGGATAAAGGCGCGCAGTCGAACATACCTAGTGGGTCCGAAACAACGGGTGCACCTAGAACGAACTCCCTCTTTATCGGTCTAGGATACTGTGCATTGGGGTTCTTCGAGGCGTTGAGATGGTTCTTGACCGCAACGTCGGCCATCTGCTCCCTGGTAGTCCCATATTTCTCCATGTGATACCGGGCCATCATGGCGAAGAGAGAATCGAAAGTAGCTCCGAAGACCGATTCCCACTCCCAGTCCGCTGTAGATGAAAGTATCTTTTTCGCTTCTTCGTCACCGACGTCTGTCATCTTCTCGGCTCCACCTACCACGACTATATCGTTCATACCTGAGGCTACGGAGACGTAACCTTCCGCTAAAGCCATGCCTCCGGAAGCACCGGCCGATTCGATACGCACAGCCGGTACATCGTCCAGACCGACGTAGTCGGCTATCATGGGTGCAATGTGTTCCTGGTTGATGAGTTTACCAGCGGACATGTTACCGATGTACATCTTTTCGATATCTTCACCGGCTACACCGGCATCTTTGATCGCCTTCATACCAGCTTGGATTCCCAGTTCTCTCAGCGAACTGTCCCACAGCTCGCCGATCTTCGTTTCTCCTATACCTATGATCGCTACATCTCTCACTTTACCACGCTCCTTTTTCTATCTTCCCTCTGAATTTAGCGTAAACCGAGTACGATATGTGATCCGTATCCGATATCACGCGTTCGATGGTCGGTACGCTAGGATCTCTAACCTTTTCTATGTTATCCGTTACGTGAACGTCGAAGTTATCGGAGCCGGCTCCAGAACCGTATGAGGTCACCAAGATCCTATCTCCTGGCTCTGCCTGGTCTAGAGTAGCAGCCAGACCGAGCGGCACGGCACCTGAATATGTGTTCCCTATACGCGTCACCAATAGTCCTGGGGCTATCTGTTCATTTGAGAACCCTAATTTTTTTGCCACTTTCGCCGGGAACTTACCGTTGGGTTGATGGAAAACGGCGTAGTCGAAATCATCGGGTTCAGCTCCCAGCTCTTCCATCATGTTGTTCGTACAGCTCATCACGTGCTTAAAGTAAGCAGGCTGTCCGGTGAATCTTCCACCGTGAGACGGATACTTTTGATTCTCCCTTCTCCAGAAATCAGGAGTATCGGTTGTGTATGAACTGGTGTACTTTATCTCAGCTAGTAAATCATCCTTTCCGATTATGAAGGCGGCACCACCGGCTGCTGCGGAGTACTCTAGAGCATCTCCCGGGGCACCCTGGGACGTGTCGGAGCCGATGGCCATCCCGTTGTCTATCATCCCCGACGCGACGAGGCCCATACAGGTCTGGAATCCGGCTGTGCCCGCTTTGCAGGCGAACTCGTAGTCCGCAGCTGTCATGAGGGGTGTCGCTCCTATGGACGCCCCGACGATGGTAGCCGTGGGCTTAACGGCGTATGGATGCGATTCCGAGCCCACGTAGATAGCACCGATGTCGTCGCCGGTCAACCCGGCTCTTTTCATGGCCCATCTAGCGGCTTGGGTGGAGATAGTCACCACGTCCTCATCGGGAGACGGGACGGATTTACTTTCGATCCGAAGACCTTTTCCCATAACTTCTCCATCCTTCCCCCACACCTCTCCGATCTCTTTGGGTGTGATCCTGTACCTGGGTACGTACCCTGCATAACCTCTAATACCTACTTTTTTGTCCGGTTTCATTTTTTCACCAATCACAATTTTCCAACTTTTCTTTGATTATCTTGACATCTTGATCAGAAACCAAAAGTGGAATGTTCTCTATCTCGGCAAGTTTGATCGTCAGTTCATCAATGTCTTTTGGCTGTATGTAACCCACGGCGGCCGGTGTCAGCGGGCTCGACCTTATCGCAACCATGGGTGAGCGCCCGTGTTCGACCCCTGTAAAAAATAAAATCCGCTCCGTGCTCCAACCGTATATCTGTAAGTAATCGAAGGACTTCATAGACATTATCGCTTTCAGGCTGTCTATTATGGTGTAACCGAAGACCTCTCGTTTCCTATCTCCTTGGAAGATCAATTCACCTTCCAGCAAGTCGCTTATATCCTCTACGTCCACGGAAGTCGAGAATTCTCCCATGCTGATTATCCCCTCCTGCCCAGGTGGGATGAACCTCTTGGCGACATTACCTCCACGCCGCTTATCGATCACGATCAGTGAATCCACTATCTCCTTCACGAACTTGGTGCCGGGGCTCCTTCTTCCCTTTTCATAATCGCTGATAACCGAACTTGCCACTCCCATCTCCTCCGCCAACTCCGTTTGGTTGACCTTAAAAATCGTTCTCCACTTCCTTATGCTCTCGCCAGGCGAGTCCGACATGGCTATCTCGCCGGCTACCTTTTCATCTAGATCTGTCAGCATCGATTCTGCGGTAGAGTAAGGGGATATATATAATTGTCGAAAATGGGTTAAGTCAATCGTCTAATTCCATGCCCCTCTCAGCACTCAATTTTTCGTATTCTTCCACACAAGAGCTGCAGAACCATCCAGTTTTCCTATCCGTATCCGCAAGGGTGTTCGAGAAGTGCATGACACAGCCGGGGTCGTCGCAGTGTTCCAGCCCGAGGATGTGTCCGATCTCATGCACCGCTTCTTTGATGGTCCTTTCTTTGAGCTCCCCTCCCTCGCCCAATCGGTACAGAGATATCACCCCGGCTCGCCCACCGATCTGAGCGGAACCGAAAACGAAGTTAAGATTCCCTGAATAGAGATCCACACCGGTCACGCCCAACACGATCTTGCTCTCATGTTTCGCTATCCAATCGCAGTCCCTGACGTAGCCCAGGGTATTGTACTGATCCCTCTCTCCGTGATAGGCCTGCTTCAGGTCTCCCTTCGGGTCGTAGATGATGTGCCTGAAAGGCAGTTCTTTTAAAATCGATTCTAGCTCCTCTGGAGCACTTTCATAGGGCTGGATACCTAGCATGGATTTCACATCAATATCATTTATTTTCATTCCTCTTGGAGGTCGTCTATCACCGCTTGTTTCATCTGGTTCGCAACGCCCGTTGCTCTTTCCGGAGAAAGCAGTTTGAGCAAACACTTTTCTTTTATTAGTTCTATCAACTGGAACAGCGATTCCTTAGTGGGATCGACATCATCTACGCAGGCTGCTTTCATCTGCTCTTTCAGAACGAACTGTCCCATGGTTCCAACGTTTTGGTCTAAAATCTCTTCGATTGCATCCAAGGATCCTTCGCTCATGATGAGTCCCCATTTAGTCAAAGACTAAAAAGCGGTTCAATACTTAAACAAGAGAAACAACTGTGATTATTATAAATTTCGTTGATTTGTTAACCCGCAAACTTTATTATTTCTCGTGCACTTCCATTGATTACATGGATGAGAACGGCAGGATAAAGACCTACATCGAAAAATTCGATGACGTTCTGAAAGGGGGTATACCTGAAGGACATATAGTATTGATATGTGGAAGTGCGGGGACCTACAAATCCAGTATATCGCTCAATATGCTGACCAACAACGTCGATGGATCCGATCACAAAGGTTTCTACATATCATTCGAAGAGCCGAAGGAAAGCCTTCTTCGGACTGCTGAAAAGTTGAATCTAAAGAAATGGAAACAGAACGAACTTTTGATCGCGGATATAGGTGAACTAAGGATAGAACACAGAATCATCGACGACGCTGAAGAATGGTTCAAGATGATAAAAGAATATATCCAAAAGAGGGTTGACGAAGGGTTCGACATAATGGTGTTGGATTCGCTCTCTGCGCTGTATTCTCTGGTAGAATTCGAGAACCCTAGGAAACAGATCTTCAGGTTTATGGGCTATCTAAGACAGCTTGGTATAACTGTCTTCTTGATCTCGGAGGTGTACGAACTCCATCGGGGCTACAGTGAGTACTGTGAGGACTTTCTAGCCGACGGTATCATACTCCTGAGGAACTTCGATATAAGCGAGACGGAATCACAACTCAGGATCAAGTGCGTCAAGATGAGGCACGTTGAACACTCCAAGGACTTCTACACCCTGTTCCAGAACAAAGGTACGTTCGAGATAGCTAGAGTGATATCCCAGGGCGATAGGAACTATTAGACGGAAAATAATATATCTTATCTCCATTGTATCAATAATATGGTTATGGATGAGTTAAGATACATACCCTTGATAGAAGCTGATGGTGCAACGCAGATGGCGATAGACGAGGCTTTACTGCGCTCCTATGACCAGGGGATTTCACCACCGACACTGCGTTTTTTCAGGTTCGAACCATCCGCCATAACCGTGGGTTACGCCCAGGACATACCCGATGTGATCGATGTAGATAGATGCGATGAAAAAGACATCCCATTCGTCAGGAGGATCACTGGAGGAGGAACGGTTTATCACGATTACCATGGAGAGATAACGTATTCTATAGTGACCGACAGACCGACCGGGTCCATAGAAGACAGCTTCCACTATCTACTCAAACCGATAATCCAGACCCTGATAAATTACGAGCTGGATGCCGTTTTCAAGCCCTACAACGACATATTGGTCGGAGGAAGGAAGATCTCCGGGAGTGCACAAAGAAGGGGTAAGAACGGTATGCTTCAGCACGGCACTCTCATGTACGCTACGGATCTAAAAACACTTTCCGACATCTTGATATTAGACGAGGAAAAACTGAAGGCAAAGGGGGCGAAAAATTTTTTGGATCTTGTCACCACCATGGAGGATGAACTCGGTTACAGACCAGATGTGGACGATCTTATCCATGATATGAAGGATCGATATCAAGGATACTTCGATGTAAAGCTTACACAGGGTGGGCTGACAGAAAGGGAGGAAGAACTTGTAGATCACTATAAAGATCGTTACGAATCATATTCATGGAACTACAACAGAAATTGGGATGAGTTATGATGAAATTGAGAGTATCTTCAGGTACGGCGAATTATCTGGGATTGAAGAGAGGAAGGTCGAAAGAGAAGGTTACCACTGCATATCTTATGATACCCGGCGGGGTCTGTCGTGGTGGATGCACCTTCTGCCCACAGGCTAAAGGTGATTCCAAATGGCTTTCTCGGGTCTCCTGGCCGGAGTACGAGATCGATGAGTTCTCCGACGAGCTCAAGAACTCCGATCTGCAGAGGGTCTGCATCCAATCTCCGGATATAGACGGATACGAAGCGATGATAATCGAAGCCGTGGACGCCTTGAAGAAATGTGGTAAACCGATATCCGTTTCAGCGCCTCCCCTCAGCGAGGATACGCTGGATGAGATCAAAGGACCGGTGACACACTTAGGAGTAGGCATCGACGCTGCCACCGATGATTTGAGGAAAAAAACCAAACTTAACTATCCGCCTTTGGTATTCTGGGACTATCTAGGACTCGCCTTGGACAAAATGGGTGAGGATAACGTGATCGCACATTTCATCGTGGGAATGGGAGAGGATCTAGATAAGATCGCTTGGAGTTCGTACCGGGCGGCTAAAGCCGGGGCGAACATTTCACTATTTTCATATCAAAGCGAAGAAAAAACGCCTGAGATCGAGTACTACAGAAGATCACAGCTCGTTACCTACCTGATCCAGAACGGTTATCCGCCCTACGAGGCGATCTGGATGGTGGAGAACAAGGACGAAAGGGTCCAGAGTTTGATAGAAGACGGAGAGGTGTTCCGGACCCGTGGATGTCCGGGTTGCAATAGACCTTACTACACCACGAGACCGGGCGACGAGCACAGGAACTTCCCGAGAAGACCCCGTCCCGAAGAGATAGATAACATCAAATCCTATCTAGGGTATTGATGAGGTGTATAGGATGGATCCCGTTCTGAGAACTGTAAAAAGCTACGATAAGATCGCTGAATCCTATTCTAAGAAGACAATGGAGTTGAGCGACAGGGATTTCCAGGAGACGATTATCGACAAGACCATCAGGATGCTGCCCGAGGGTTCACATGTGATCGACCTGGGCTGCGGTGATGGTAGGGATACTGCATATATCCGATCCAAGGGTGTGGACGTAGTGGGCATAGACTTATCTGAAAATATGGTAGGTGTGGCTAGAAAAAAATATCCAGATTGCGCGTTCCTCCGAATGGACATGAGAGAGACGGTGTTCCCCGAAGGGACCTTCGACTGTGTCTGGGCCAGTGCTTCGATGATAAACCTACCTAAGACCGCTTTGAATACACTGGAGAAAGAAGTATGTAGGGTCTTAACGGGTGAAGGAATTTTCGCATTCAGTTTCAAGATCGGGGAGAAGGAAGGATTCGAAGAGCACGACTATGCGGATGGATATCCGCGTTATTTTTCCTACTACACGATAGAAGAATTGAAAAAGCGTTTCAACTACTTAGAGATATTCGATTCTGTGAAGTATTCGAAAAAGCTGTTCGACTCGGAGTTCATGTACTGCTGGGCGAGGAAGGGAAAAGAATAAAATTATAGATAAAATGTGTTTACCATGAAGATAGATATCCCCTACGCTGATGACGAAATTATCGTCGATGTAGAGGACGAAAGGGTCAACGCCGTACTTTTCCCCAACGAAGTTCCGAAAAGTGATGAAAAAGAAGTCTTGGATCGGGCACTGGAAGAACCTTTAGATAAGGTCCCTTTTAGAGAGTTTGTTAGGGACGGTACGATATTCATCGTTAATGACACCGCTAGGCCTACTCCAACTAGGCGTGTATTAGAGCATATAAAGGGTGAAATAGCTCAGTACGACGTGAGCTTTATCGTCGCTACCGGTTCCCATCGTGAGCCCACGAAGAAAGAATACAAGTGGATATTCGGCTCTCTGTGGGATGAGTACAAAGATAAGATACACTGTCACGATGCAAAGAAAGACGAGACGGTGGATTTCGGTAAGACGAGTAGGGGGACTCCGGTCAGGTTCAACAAGATCGTTTGCCAAGCGGAGAACGTGGTCGCAATAAACACTGTAGAACCGCATTATTTCGCTGGATTCACCGGTGGTAGAAAATCACTGCTGCCAGGTGTGGCTTCCTACGAAACCATCACCCGGAATCATCATCATGCACTGAATGAAGATGCCAGAGGGCTTGAACTTCAGGGGGATCCAGTTCACGAAGATATGATAGAGGCGATCAAGAAGTTCGATAGGGACGTTTACGCCATCAACATGACCTTGGATAAGGACGGTGATATCTACCACGCCAGCAGTGGGAGTATATTCCAAGCTTTTTTGAATGAAACAAAATATGCCATGGACGTTTTTTCCGTTCCCATGGATGAAAGATCCGATGTGGTCATGACGGTTTCCAAACCCATAGATATCGACCTGTACCAGAGCCAGAAATCCTTGGAGAACGGAAAGTTGGCTCTTAAAGACGGTGGGGTCCTTATACTTGTTTCAGAGTGCGGTGAGGGTATCGGTCCGGAAAATTTCTATAACCTCATGGCCACCATGGATACTCCGGAGCAGATATTGGAGAATATAAGGAACGAATACAAACTCGGCTATCACAAAGCAGCCAAGATCATCGGGATCTGTGAAAGAGCGGATATATGGTCTTACACGAGCTTGGAGGATGAAAAACTGGAGAAGATATTCATCCAGCCCAAGCACGACCTTCAGCAAGCGGTTGATGACGCCTTGGAGATGACCGGGGGTAAGATCACTTTTCTCGTCGAGGGCGGCACGGTCGTACCGGATGTGAAGTAAGGCGGGTCTTTGCAAAAGATTTTTCAAATTCCCCCGGATACCGTATCGATTAGCATGAAAAACCGCGGGGATAAAATCGAGCAAGAGTATCGGTCGAAAACAGGGAAATCAGAAGGATTATACGAGGAAGCGGGTGAACTACTACCGGAAGGAATAGGAGGGTCTTCACCGTCTTATCCACCGTATCCTTTCTTTGTTGAAAGGGCCAAGGGGCCATACATGTGGGATGTTGACGGCAACGAGTATCTGGATTTCAACCTCTGCTGGGGCGTTCTCATGGTGGGGCACTCACATCCAAAGATGGTGGAGGGATTGAGTTCACAGTTGGAGAAGGGGACGATGTACGGAATGCCCCACGAAGAAACGTATGAAGCCGCCGAAGAGATCGTAAGAAGGTTTCCCGTGGATATGGTCAGGTTCACCAACTCGGGCAGCGAGTCCACGCTTTACGCGGTGAGGATGGCTAGGAGGTACACGGGCGAGGACAAGATAATCAAGATAGAGGGTGCCTACGACGGCGTCTACGATCCGCTGCATATCAGTAAGATGCCCCCATCGGACAAGATCGGAGCCCGGGAAAGACCCTTGGGTGTTCCCCACGGGAGGGGGATCACCGCCGAAACATTGAATGACACTTTGATCGCGCCGTTCAACGATATCCAGGTCATGGAAGATTTATTGAACGAGCACGGGGAGGAAACCGCCGCTGTCATCGTTGAGCCGGTGATGATGAACAAAGGCGTGATACCGCCCGATGATGGATACCTGAAAGATCTGAGAAAGTTGACACAAGAGCACGAAGTTCTGCTTATCTTCGACGAAGTGAAGACAGGGGTCAAGATAGCGCCTGGAGGAGCGTCGGAGTACTACGGCGTCGAGCCTGACCTGATCGCTTTAGCGAAGGCGATCGGTGGAGGTCTGCCAGTAGGGGCTTGCGCCGGTAAAAGAGAGGTCATGGAAGAGATCGGAGACGAAGGTTTATTCGGTACTTACTCGGCCAACCCGCTTTCCATAAGAGCGTGTAAGATCACTCTTAAGGAGATACTGACCGATCCAGCGTACGATAGATTGGGCCGATTAGGAGAACAACTCATGGACGGCTACCGGGATATAATCGAGGACAACGACATCCCAGCGGTGGTCCAGGGGATCAATGCAGTCGGTGGGATATTGTTCACCGATCAAAAAGTCCGTGATTTCAGAGATTGGACTACGGTGGACGAAGAGATGGCACACAGATACTGGCTCTCCATGGTCGATAGAGGAGTTATACCCATGTCCTACGGTGCCGACGAGGAATGGCTGATATCAGTTCAGCACGACATGGAGGACATCGAATATCATCTCGAAAAGTTCAAGGAAGTTGCTTCTAGTCTACGATGATGATTTTTAGATAGAATCAGAGGAGTTACAGCGGGACAGCAAACGCTGTTCGTGTCTACTACATAGTTAATATATTTGTGATAACAAATTATCATAAAAGTACCTATTTGTGACAATACATTATCATAAACTATTATTTTGCAAAGTGCTAATAAATCTTCTATCCTCTTATATTGCTGAAAAAACTGCACCAGCAGTTCCTCCTTCTTAGGGCGATACTTCACTGCGATCCCTCCTAAAATTCATAATAGAGCGTGTGTTACTAGATATTTCGAAAAGTCAATTTTTATTTTCATTCCCGCTTCCCTAGACGATAAATTCAACGTGTTTGTGCTAAAAAAGAGAAATTTACGCATTTTTCACCATAACATTAATATACAGCGAAGAAAACAGGGGGAGTAGAACATACGCAAGGAGGTGAATAACCTATGAAAGGAGTAGTTAAGTTCTTCAACGACATGAAAAACTATGGTTTTATCGAGACAGAAGACGAAAGCGAAGACCTGTTCGTTCACAGGAGCGATATAGATGCACCTACGCTCAACGAAGGAGACGAAGTCGAATTCGAAATAGAGCAGGGTGATAAAGGACCCAGAGCTGTTGACGTAAAGAAGTTGTAATCGTATACTTACTATCACAATTTTATCGATACGTATTTACGGTTGTTTTTTTACCGCTCGTACAAAAACTTTTTCTATTCTCATTTTTTATCTGCTAGCGAAGGCTACATTTTGATAAATCCAGGCAATTTATATATAACGTGAGTTCAATATTATTATCTTGTAGGGTAAAACCTACAGGAGGACGCAACCTATGGAAAGAAACCTATTCCATAACGGGCAGGCGGTTTCGCCTGTGATCGCTACCATCTTGATGGTGGCGATAACCGTGGTGTTGGCTGCGACTCTCTACATGATGATACCCGGCCCCGATGTGGACCCCGGTATAACACCGATCCAGTTCACGGCGGACAAGGTATCAACAGGCAACTGGACACTATCCGTGTCCGTATCCGGTGGACTCGAACCCATAGATCTGGTGTACACCATACTGGACAGGGAAGATGACCCCTTGGACACGAAGGTTCAAGGAGCTCAATTCCCGACGACAAGCGGTGTATACGACGACAACGGTGTAAAGTGGATCGACATAAACAACAACGAAGTCCTGGACGGCGCTGATAAGATAAAGATCAGCAGCACCAACCCCAACGGATTCCAGTACCTTGACGGGTACAAATTCGTGATGGCTAACGGTGCCCAGGGCGAAGTGAAACTGTAGAGAAATACCAACAACCACGGTAAACCCCTTTCCCCTTTTTTTTCCATAGGAAACCCCGCGGGAAAGGGGACTCAAAACCCCTTCTTTTTTTTCTTCATCTTTTTTGCAATATTCTTCTAATATCTATAAGTTATAGAGATAATATACATTTAGATGATTTCCACAATCTATATATAGATAAATATTAAATTTAGCATCCATAAGAGCGCTGGTGGAATAACCACATGATGAACGCCCACGTAAAAAAGGAAAAAACCCTAATGATAGCCAGCTATCGTGAGCATTATTCACCCGAAGGTCTCCAACATATTAAAGAGATCATCTTAAGGGAGGAACCAGACCGGATCATCATCACAAAATTCATCAAAGAAGAGCCGACGCCTCGCGTGGTCAAAGCCAACGTCGGCATCAATGAACGTGAACATTTCTTAGAGAGCGTTAGGAACGGTAAAAAAGAAAAGGTTGACGCCTACGCCGCCGATATAATCGAACTCGTGGATTCAATGGGTATCCCGGCAGAAGTCCATCTTAGAAAATGCGAAAACATCTCAGAGGGCATAATAGACGAATCCAACAATATAGAAGTCCAAGGGGTCATAATCCATAAGAGCGAGAAAAACGGGTTCGAAAAGCTGGTAGGCGGATGTACCGCGGAAGAAGTCCAGGAAAGGATGCCGGATAAGAAAGTTTACACCGAATGACCCAAAGTATTTTATCTGAACACTTTGAATGAGTAGAACATGCCCGCTGTTCATCTAGGCAAAGTGCATCTTCACTGGTGTGATAATTGTAATCTACCTATCGTAGAGGATGGAAACTGTGGTATATGTGGTGAACCCGCTAGAAAGGTCAAGATCACTCCTCCGGGAGATGTACGACCGGCTTTCGATTATGATATCCAGATGGTAAAAGAGGTTATCGACAGTCAGTGGGGTGAGGACTATTCGGAAAACATAGTGGCAGAAGATAAAGTGATATTGTTGAACGGCTGCCCCGCTGACGACAGGATGGACGAGGTGATCGTGGACGGTGAAGTCGTTGGGATATTAAGATACAGCTTGAAAAAAAAGTTCCAGGAGAGTGATCCCTACCAATTCATCTTGAGACCTTGGAAGGAACTAGCACCACCTGAAAAGGGATACTGCGTCATAGACGACGGAGCTGTTGATCCGATATCAAGCGGCGCTTCCGCCCTTGCTCCAGGAATACTTGACGCTGATCTGGATATAGAAAAGGGAGATGAAGTGATAGTTATAGATAAGAACGGCAAAGTCGTTTGTTCCGGTCCGTCCTATTTCTCCGGTGAAGAGCTAGTTAATAATACAAGTGGTAAAGGGATAAAGAATCGATGGAGGGTCTCCGAGCACGAAAAAAGAGAATCCGGACAAGATTGGGATGACGCGGTTAAAGCGAATGAAAGCATAATGGACCGGCGTATAGAGAAGGCGAAATCATTCATAAAGAAAAAAGTGGAACAATACGATCTTCCGGCGGCTGTATCCTACAGCGGTGGGAAAGACTCGCTGGCAACCCTTCTTTTAGTCATGGATTCCGGTATGGATCCGGATATGGTCTTTATCGATACGGGCATCGAACTACCCGAGACCGTGAAAAATGTTGAGCATATATCCGAAAAATACGGATTGGATCTGATAACTAAAAGGGTCGAAGGCGGCTACTGGGACAGCGTTGAACACTTCGGACCGTCCGCTAGGGATTACCGATGGTGCTGTAAAACGTGTAAGTTAGGCCCGACTGCGATGCTTATCAAGGAGAACTACCCCGAAGGTGTTTTGTCTTTCATAGGCCAGAGAAGGTACGAGTCCGAGAATCGGATGAACCAAGGGAACACCTGGGACAATCCATGGGTCGAAGGGCAGATAGGTGCCTCACCCATACAAGAGTGGACAGCACTTCACGTATGGCTCTACATTTTCTCCAAGGGTGCTGAATACAACCCGTGGTACGAAAAGGGGATGGAGAGGATCGGATGCTGGGTGTGCCCGGCTTCAGATCTCGCCGAGATAGAAAGACTGGAAGAAGCATACCAGGAGTTCGATAAGTTTAGAGATGTTCTAGAGAGATACAGAGAGAAAAATGATCTACCGGATGGATGGATCGAATTCGGACTCTGGAGATGGATAGATATTCCCGAAGATATCGAAGATATCGTTTACCGTACAATAGAAACAAATGACAAAAAAACAGAGGGGGAACTTCCATCAAAGAAAGAGATGCTCAGCGATGAAAGAACTAAAGAACTGGCATATCTACTGGGTGATGACCCTGCCACATCGGATATCTATGATGTGTATCTCAAAGCTAGGTACTGTGTAGAATGCGGTGTCTGCGTATCCAAATGCCCCGCTGGAGCGCTGTATTTAGACGATGGTATAAGGATCAACGTAGGATCGTGCACCCAATGTAGAGCGTGTATGGAAAAATGTCCCGTAATCGAGTACCGATCCAGGACCGAGATGTCAGAATAACTCAGCCACTTCATCTTTGCCAGCATCTGTTTTGAATCCCGTTGGTGAGAAGTGTGTTCTAGATGCTCGATGACCGGTAGCTCTCAATTTATCCAACATATCTTTCATGGGGATGGGAGCCCTTTCGAAGTACTTGCCCAGTATGTTGCCGTCGTAGAAGAATATGGGCATTTCGCTCTCCGCTTTCCATAGTTCCAATGTTTCTTTACGAAGTTTTCCGATCGGTTCGAGCTTGCTGAGTATCTTCTGATCGAAAAGCTCACCTGACCAAAGGGGGCCTACCTCGTCTCCCGATCTCCAGTAATACTTTTCGAACTCGTAGCTCTCCGATTGATTCAAACACACATCCGCTTTGTTCGCACCCTCTTCGACCTTCAGATACGTTCTAAAATGATGTCCGTCGTAGTAAGATAATAAAGGAGTGGCGGCTCTGTGATAACGAGCGGCTTCTCTTACACAGTACGATATCAATATCCTTAATCCGTTCTCGTGCCTGCACCAGTTGTTCTTTGGTTTCGATGAATACCTGCGTATGCATTTTTTGGGATAAGTTCCGCAGAGGACAGCCGTATCCGTCGCACTGACAGCGACTATCCCGCCCCTAGCTACGAACTTCACCGCAGTTGGATAATGATGTACCGGGCTGCCGAATGGGTCTATGTCGATGTAATCGTACCTGTACCTGTTTTTCGGGATGTGGACCTCGAGTGAGGAATTGATAACTTCTGCTGAGACCTGGTTGAGTTCGATGTTTTTACCGATGAGCTCTACCGCACTTTCCGACACATCAAGCAGTACCACTTCTTCGGCATCGACCTCTTTAGCAATACGTACACCCCTGGCTCCGCTGGCTGCCATAGCGTCTAAAACCCTCGGGTTTTTATCCAGAGCTCTCAAAAAAGAAATAGATACGTCCCTGTTGAATTCCATCGCAGGATTGTAGAAAACTTCTACACTGGCACTCTTGGGCCCTGGTCCTTCTCGATGTTCGGGCACTAGAAGATCTGTACTACCTTCCCTAACATTTACGAGGTTCAAACAGCCTCTCCCTTCAGTTCTTGTTTGATCAGATCTACCACTTTGTAAGGAAGCAGGTCTTTATTGACATCTGTAAGCTCTAAGATCCTTACGTCGTCTCTTCTCCTAACGTCCTGAAGCAGTGGGTTCCTTGATTTCTTATGGTATGTCAATATCATGGGTTTGTCTGCGTCCATGGCGTACTTCACCATCTTGTTGAACTCGTCACTCTCGACCTCCATCTTACCGGCTTCATCGACCAATATCACGTCTGTTTCTTCGATGGCTGTCTGTATGGCCTTTACACCCACCTCGTTCAATGCGTCCAAATCCACGTTGTATCCCTTGATCTCAACGTCGGTGTCCATATGCAGATGTGCATAAACAGCCTTCTCTTTCGTCTTCCAATCCATCACCTGGAATCCAACCTGTCTGTTCTCTTCGAATATGGGTTCTGTGATCATACCCCCGACTGTTATACCCTCTTCCTCTAACATATCGATGATCGTCTCGAGGGTTTCAGTCTTGCCGATACCTATAGAACCGCTCAATCCTATCTTCAAACTTTTTACCATCTTATCTTTACCCCTTATCGTTCTTCTACTAAAAATAATTTTGTTATAGTTTTATAACATCACGGACTTTGATATTCTATCTCTTTTCGATGGACTCTATGTACATCAACGGGTAATCCAGATCATCGACGTACTCTAATTTACCAACCGCTTCGATCCCATTGTATTCCACCTGCACCTTAGCTTGAAGCATCTCGCCAGAGAGGGTTGTGTAATCATAGAACTTCGTGTTCGGTCTTCTTTTAAGGTCTTTTGGAATTATCTTTACGTCAGCTTTTACGACGAATGCCTGCCTCTCGGTGGTTTTTTCTATAGCTTCTTCTAAGATATCTATGTTCTTGCTGCTCACGGGTGCTCCTATGAACTGGTGGAACAGTGCTCCAAGTTTAATTCCCAGCTCGAAAGCGACCCTCTCTTCGTCCGTACAGTTGAAGTACTTCATCGCTTCGTTTTCCATCTCATCCTTCATTTTTATCCACCATCAACGGTCCTGTCAAAACGTATATTGTATTTATCGATAATGAGATGACCAATATTAATTTACCTATCGATACATCGATTTGTGAGTAAAATAGACCTAAGAGTGAGAATATCAAAACCAGGCTGCCAGCGGACACCCACCGTTTATCCCTCACCTTTGGATACGGAACTTTTGAGTATAATAGTGATGACAGTAAGAAAGACGGGACCAAGACATAAAGAGGTCTATAGCCGTAGAACTTCTCATCACTGAATAATATCACAAGCAGGATCACCACGAAGCAGAGCGAGGGGGAAGGTAATCCAGAATAATTCCTCGATCCTTCCTCCTCGTCCATGAACCGCCCCAACCTCAGCATGCCGAAGAAAACTATCATCATGGGAACCAAAGTAGCTAGGGCGTTAACAGGAGATTCCCATGCTCTGCCCAATGAGATATCGTAAAACACAGAATATATCAATAGAGCGGGGGCGAAAAGGAAGGAGATGGTGTCCGAGAGAAAATCCAGATATGATCCTAATTTATGTTCAACGTCTAACTGTCTAGCCAGCAGACCGTCCAAGCCGTCTAGAGCTATGCACAGTATAAGAAGAACATAAGAAATCCAGTACCTTCCATCCACTATGTAGGTTATCGCTAAAAATCCTAGGAGACCGTTGCTTACGGTCAGGATATCCGGGATGGTGAGATTAGGTTTCCTTCTCATCTCCACACCCCTACTGTAGTTTCCCCAGCCTTCACTTTGTCCCCCACGGAAACCGTGATATCGACCTTCTTTGGTTTGTCGAACTCCACCCTAACTCTAGAGCCGAAGCGTATCATACCGATCCTTTGACCCTTCTCGACCTCGTCACCCTCTTTCACATACGGAACGATCCTCCTGGCGACGATTCCCACTATCTGTGTCACCTTGATCCTTCCTTTGCCGGTATTGATCGTTATCTCCCTACGATTGTTGTTTTTACTCTCTTCGGAGTACGCGGGTGCGTATCCCCCGCTGATCGCCCTGGTTTCAACGATCTTACCGGCTGCTGGAGCCCTGTTCACATGGACGTTGGTGACGCTCATGAAGATATCGAAACTCTTTTCATCCTTGTAAACCACCTTTCCATCGGCTGGAGAGACCAACCCATTTCCGATTTTGCGCTCAGGGTCACGGAAGAAAAATAACACGAATACAGGTAGGATCAAAAGGAGTCCAGAGATGAAAATAAGAGGAAGAAAAAATAAGTTGGAAAGAAAAAGAACTACCAGTGAAGGTATGAAAGAAATCGTTATGGGTAGAGCTGCTCCTCTTGCGAGCATAGAGAAATTAAAAAGGAAAGGGTGTTAAATTTTTTGCTGTCTTAGTTCACTAGGTCGACCCCGCCTTTCGTTGAGTTAGAGAAAACCGAATCCGCTAATTTCTCCGAGTCTGAATGCACGTTGGTGATTACCAGTAGTATCTTCATGGTGTTCTTCATGTCCTTTTCGACGTTACATCCCCAGATTATCCTCGCTTCCGGTGATATCTTCTCGTTGACCAGATCAGCGGCTCTTTCTGCCTCACTGACCGTCATGTCATGGCCGCCTGTTACTCGAATTAGTGCTCCTTTTGAGTCAGAAAGATCTACGTTACCTAAAAGAGGTGATCCGATCGCCTGTTCTACGGCTTCGTCTACCCTTTGATTGGGGTCATCCGATTCTCCAATACCGATCATGGCTAGTCCACCTTCGTCCATTATCGTTCTCACATCGTTGTAATCGAGATTGACCAGTCCGGGTTTCGTGATGATCTCGGTTATACCCTTGATCGATTCCATAAGTACTTCGTCAGCCACTTTGAAAGCAGCGTCCAAAGGTAGATTCGGTACGAGCTCTAGAAGTTTATCGTTCGGTACCACCACTGTCGTGTCGCAGAACCGTTCCAGCTTCATCAAACCTCTTTTAGCGTTCTTCATCCTTTCCCTGCCTTCTGCCTGGAAAGGGAGTGTCACGATACCCATCACGAGAGCTCCTTCGTTCTTTGCCATCTCACCGATTATAGGGGCTGAACCGGTTCCGGTCCCTCCACCCATACCTGCCGTGATGAAGACGATATCAGAACCCTCTACGTAGGGTTTGATCTCCTGCTTGGCTTCCAGTGCTGATTCTTCTCCGATCTCTGGTCTAGCTCCTGCACCGAGACCTCTCGTCTTCTTCTTACCCAACAATACCTTTTTCTGGGCGTGGGTATGTAGAAGATGTTTGGCGTCCGTATTGAGAGCTATCAGTTCTGCACCGGTTATCCCCTCTTGTGTCAGACGATCGATGGTGTTGCTGCCGCCACCGCCGCATCCGAAGATCCTTATCTTTACTTCTAACGTCTCTAAAAGCTGTCTAAGTTCTTCATCTTCAGGTGCACCCTGTAGCTCTTCTTCGTCAACTTCATCAACCGTTTTCCCTCGAGGCTTTTCCGTTCCAGTTTCTTTTTCTTCCTCATGCCTATTTAATGCATCATTAACTATTGATTCCATGGTGAATCCCATCCATTCTGGTCACACCGATTGTGTTAGCACTATATAAGTATTTTCTTACAATAAAATCATCTAAAAAAGATACTGGCCCCAAAATAGTGTGTCAGATATCATAAATTTTGGTGCCGCTTGATAGGAAAAATGTCCGACATTAAGCTGGTTTACGTCTGACGATCGTTCTCATGATCTTCTGCATAATGTTTTTATCTGTGATGGATTTTTCGATGGATGATATAGATGTCGAGGAAGAAAGTCGTGGATTATCGGATAAACAAGGGAACTAGTCTCGCTGAACTTGTAGAACAGTACCATGAGTCAGGTGGATTCGTGTCGAAGAAGATCGGTCTAGCATCTAATATATTATCGAAGATGTTCGATGAAGATTGCATCAATTTTTTGTCTTTCCCTGCCTGCATCATATCCACGGGGACGAGGGGGGTCATCAAAGACGCTGTAAAGAACGAACTTTTCGATGTGCTGATCACGACCTGTGGAACACTGGATCACGACCTGGCCAGGGTGTGGGACGACTACTACCACGGTTCATTCTCCGCTGACGATGCAGACCTACACAGGCAGGGTGTTAATCGTTTAGGGAACATATTCATACCGAATTCATCCTATGGAGAAGTTCTGGAAAAGAAAATGCAGCCCATGCTCGAAGAGATAGTGGATGAGTGTGGTCCGGTTTTCAGCACACGGGAGATAATCCACGAGTTCGGTAAAAGGATAGACGATGAAGATTCCATCCTGTATTGGGCGGCGAAGAACGATATCCCGATCTATGTTCCCGGGATAACAGACGGAGCCTTCGGCTCTCAACTGTGGATGTATTGGCAGAACAACAAGGACTTCTCTATCGATCTCATGAAAGACGAGCAGGAACTGGCCGACGTCGTATTCCCCGCCGATAAGACCGGTGCGCTCATGATAGGCGGCGGGATATCGAAACATCACACTATATGGTGGAATCAATTCCGAGATGGCTTGGATTACACTGTCTATATCACTACTGCCGTTGAATACGACGGTTCTCTATCAGGTGCACGAGTGAAAGAGGCCGTGTCGTGGGGAAAGGTGAGAGAGGACGCGGATTTTATCACTGTAGAAGGAGACGCCACTGTGCTATTACCTTTAGTTCTCGGTAGGTTTCTATAGATCGGAAAATTCATCTTCCAGATCGATTTCTGCATCTTCAGGTTCATCTTCGAGCTCATCTTCAGTATCTTGGAGTTCTTCTTCGTATTCTTCTAACTCATCTTCATCTATTTCGGGTTCTTCCTCCGATTCCGGTTCATCTTCAGATGTACCTTTGGACCTAAGTACTGGTATCTCTTTTTCATCCTCTATTATCTCTTCCTTTTCATGTACCTCTTCTTTCTCTCCTTTCTGTTTCAAGTACATGAAAAGAATAATAGATAACAAGATTATTATCAATAGGACCATCAAAGGCATCCACATGTCGAAACCTTTGTCCTGATCGTCATCGTCCTGTGACACTTCTTCTTCTGTATCAAAAGTGTTCGTATCGTAGAATATCGTTCCATCTTTGTAATCTATCAGCGCGGTGTACTCGTACGTGGTGTTCGCTGACAGTTCGGTTATATCATGTTGGTGTATAGACGTTGACTTGTACTCCACGGAATCCGTGTTGTACCAAGCCGTGGTCCCTGCTCTTCTATAATTAAATGATACGTTCACAGAGGAGTAATTTCCCAAGGTGAACCTCGCGGTCAACCGAGTGGATACATTCGTAACTGATGAATGACGGACGTAATCGAACTCCGGTCCTGGCATGGTGTTGAACCTCCACGTATATGTGCTGCCTAGATTAGAGCTGGAGTCGTAATAATTCCATAAACGTACGGATATCTCCAGGTCATTTTCCCACTTATCGTGGCTCCAAACCGCGGTATCGTGGGCAACGTTTGTGGACTCCCAGCCCTGGAAATTCCAATCCTCTGTCAGATCGTTCAAATTCTCGATGTTGGGCTGAGTGTTGGTATCCATGGTCTCGTTGAAAATGACTTTGACATCCCTATCGAGGGTTATCCCCTGGACACCGTCTTTTGGTAGTACTTTGATTATCGACGGTGGAAAAGTGTCGTAGACCGGTTCTTCAGCGTGCACCGTAAGTTCAGCACTATCGTTGTGACCGTTATCATCAACGGCGTAGACCGTTACAGTTTTTTCTCCTGGTGTCATCGGATCTTGATAGTCCAAAGTAAGACGGTAAACATCAGGGTCGTTCGTGTCTTGGTTTAATCTATACTCGTTTTGAGTTGTGTTCAATTCGCTGGTGTTTACGTACACGGAACTCAAGTCTCCGTCCTCATCGGTTGCAATCACACGGAAGATAAGTTGATTTCCAGGTTCAAGTGTGAGGTTAGCTTCGACATCCAAGTTATCCGTGCTGTTACCGACCAGTGCTTCTTCTATAACCGGGGCGTGCTCAACGGAGAAAGTAAGGTTCAAATTCTTTCCTGTGGCTGAATGATTGTTTTCATCGCGGGCGAATATACTGACGTTCCTACTACCCTCTGGCAAACTGGGATCATAATGGAGAGTACAGTTGTAAACACCCAAACCCATCTCGTTCATCATGATCTTGTCTTCGGTTAAATCCAATGAAGATACGTTTAGATATACTTCTTCGAGGTCATCGTCGATATCAGTAACGTTGGCTCTGAATTCCAATGTGCTCCCGGGCATCAATTTCATAGTAGCGTTCAGTCCGAAATCCGTTCCATCAGATGAGACCGATGAATCGCTGATCGAAGGTGGTTTTTTATCCAGACTTCTCAAGAATATACTGTACTGGTAGGTTATGTTCGGGTCCGTCGAGTTATGCTTCTCCTGCCAAACGAAGTTATTACTGTGGATATCTGCATTTTGAACCAGTATTGGATCGGCATGCCATGGCTCGTGGTCGATCTTAGATAGAATATGTTTTTCATCGTTCAACATGTCATAGAACCAGACCGCGTCGTAGGTGTGGTTCCCCGATTCGTAATGCCTTTCTGCGTAGGCTATCCTGTAACCGTAGATGCTGGAATGTTCCTCGTGCGAATCGTTGTTGGATATTATTTGTTTTTCATGGCCGATTCGCATAAACAAAAGGTTGTTGCTTTTACTCCTGTACTCGGTGTATGAAACTATATCCTTGTATATCGAAGGGCTTTTTTGATCGATAGAATCGTTGTTGAGATTATATGTTACATTTTCTGAGTTTGTAGCATCGGGATCTTTGTAGTTAACGAGTCCATCGTTATCGTGATCATCAGTCAGATTGTATAGCAAAATATCCGCATTTGAAGGGAAGCCTATCGATCGTTTGAAAACTATTTTATCGCCGTAGATATCCGGCTCACTCAATTTTCCGCCTGAGTATAAGATATATGTCGCACCTTCTTCTAAATCGTGCAAGTAGATCTCACCATCGCTACCATTTCTGTGATCGGTCCATACGATCTTGCCGTCATGTATAGAAGGCTCTACTTGATCTTCGGGGTCAGAGGTGAGTTGATTTTCAGTTAAAGACGGATCGGTTAGATCGATATAGTAAATATCCGAGTTTCCGTTCCTGTAGTCCTCCCAAACGACGTAGTTTTTCCATATCACAGGATTTCTTTGGTCTTCGGTGTTCTTTACCAACCAGGTCAGATCACCTGAGGATATGTTATACATGTATATATCCACATTATCCAAACCGATTCCGTTGTATTCGCCATTATCGTCGTTCCTGTAGTCCTCCCATACAACTAGATCACCCCAGATCGACGGATTAGTCTGCAACTTCGAATTGTTGGAGATATCGATACTCTGGGATGTCGTGAAGTTCCACGAGTAATCAGGTCCGATATTTCCGTTCTCATCGCAGTAATCAGAGACCAGTAAAGATATCGATGTATTGGTCTGCCAGTATGGATGGGTCCACGTCGCCGTGTCGTTTTCTATGGACGTGTTACTCCAGCCGGCGAAGTTGTAGTTGACGACCGGTCCGGATATTTGCTCGAGGGTGGGTGTGCGGGAAGTGTTCATGGATCTAGAGAATGTAACTTTAACCTGTTGGTTCGTAGGGACGTTTGTTTCGTCGTGGGTGGGTTGGGTGGCGGTGACATGGGGTAGACCTAAAGGATTCATTAATGGATATTCATCAGCGCTTGGTCCTCCATCGATGGTGTAGTTTGTGTCTCCGATACCGTCACTTCCCGGTTGGTCTTGGTTTGGGCCGGAATATATGTCTGATCCCGTGTAATCTGACCAGTAGTTACCACCAGTGGGGTAGCTCGCGTTCCATATGTTCTCTCCACTGCCATATACTTGGTTATCATTATTTATGAGATTATTATGATAAAATGTATTGTTATCAGACCATAGAACCCGTATACCAATCACGTTGTCCCAAATAGCGTTTTCGGTAAAGGTGTTATTTTCTGACCCGGCTAGATAGAAACCATATTCAGTATTAGAGAAAGAATTATTTAAAATCGTATTATTTCTAGATGAGGTGAGATAAACACCCCCTATTTGATCAGAAGCTGTGTTGTTGATGATCGCATTATACCTTGAATCGACTATAAATATGCCGAAGTCGCCGTTCTTATCTGCCTTATTACCATCGACCATATTTTCATTAGATGAATCAAGGCGAACGCCACTTCCATAGGGGTTAGAGTTCAATGTGTTGTTAATAATCGTATTGTTGTTTGAAGAGGTGAGATAGAGTCCTTCTTCAACGTTCAATCTGATCGTGTTATTAGCAATCGTATTATTATGGGAATAACATAGATGAACGCCAAAGTCATTATTCATAGATGCGTTGTTGTGGACGATCTTATTTTCATCAGAGAATCCTAACAGTACACCAATTGTACCATCACTAATATTCTGGTTTTTTACGCTTACACTAGTACAATTTGCTAATATGACCCCCCCGGCATCTGATGGAACCGTTCCGCCTTCCTCATCCTTCCAGTACTCTACACGTTTATCGTTAATAGTATTATTTTTATCGATATGATGTGTATTCCAATGACTACGTTTATTCCCATCTATGACGATACCATCATCTACCATCGTATTGTTTGTTACTGTATTGTTGACTGAAGACGAAATGAGGATACCGTCGTCATTGTTATTCACGGTATTATTATCGATAGTGTTGTTATTCGATAGTTCGATATCGATCCCCTGCCCCCAATTGTCCACAGCTACGTTGTTCAATATCTTATTTCCCTCAGAAGAAACGAGTGATATACCTGCTCCGCTGTTTGAAGCGGAGTTTTTGTTCAATATAGTTGTATTAGATAAGTAAAGGTATATTCCATAAGTGTTGTCAATCATGGTGTTGTTTTCTGCAATCCCATTCATCACATTGTAAAAATAAAGTCCAGTATTTTCCCAATAAGTACCCATATTACCACTCGCATTGTGCAGGTAACAATCCCTCACCACAAAATGATCCGACGTATTACCAATGTACATACAATAACCATACCCAGTTCCGTCGATCTCATACCCTTCGATCACATAAGGATCGGGTTGGGTACCATTCCCTGAGATTGCTTCACTAGCTAAATCCGAATTGTTGTTGATCCTGATTGGAGGATGAACTGTGTATCCATTTGATTTTCCATAGGGTGACATCAATGGGTATTCATCCGAGTTGGACACAGCGTAGATAGTATAGTTCGTGTCTCCGATTCCATCGCTTCCGGGTTGGTCTTGGTTCGGTCCAGAGTAAAAATCGTTGCCTGTGTAATCAGACCAGTAGTTGCCACCGGAGGGGTAACCATTATCCCAGCGATTATTCTTTCCCGCATCCCATGCTTGGATGACATTATCTAAGAAATTATTATGATAAATAGTATTGTTTTCTCCTGCCATAATTAATCCAATAAATCCATCCTCGATCTGATTAGAATAGATGCTATTATTTTCTCCTCCGGTCATCCATTGAATATTCCAACCGGATAGGAAGTCATTATGGTGATAGGTTCCGTTTTCAACATATGTAAATACCCCCCCAGAATGTTTACGTAATTCATTATCCACTACAGATACATTAATAGATTCAGCTAAATAGAGAGGGAAACCGTTGCATTTTTCTATAATATTACCCGATATAGTTGTATTAGATATTCCTTTAAATTGAATAGCTGAGTAACCCTTTGTGAAAATTGAATTTGATATTTCGATATCATCCGGACTGGTACAACCAACACCGAGTTGGTTTTCAAATCTAGAGTCGGAGATATAACCTTTACTGCCATCGTTATAGACTATTGAATATGGGATATTATTACCGTACAAATTTGCTCCGTTTATATCCATTTCATTGTTTACCTGGATAAAATTCTGCCCGTTAACATCGGTAAAATTCACCTCATTCAGGATTTCAAGATTACCATTTACTATAAGCCCTTTTGTAACGTTTTTTTGAGTGTTCCAAGTTTCGGTTGTATTTATATAAGATATACCATATTTTCTATGAGATAGCCAAG
Organism: uncultured Thermoplasmata archaeon; assembly: GCA_964535805.1. GTDB lineage: Archaea > Thermoplasmatota > Thermoplasmata > Halarchaeoplasmatales > Halarchaeoplasmataceae > CAZHUM01. The sequence continues at coordinate 10,946 of CAZHUM010000007.1, read as the reverse complement.
ACGAATATACGGCATCTGAAGCTGATATAGACGCATCGATCTGGGTTTCTTGGTTAGAACCAAAAAAATTCCATCTAGCATCGATATTTTCAATGTCTGAAGATGAATTATAAATTGAATTTTGGGCATTGCCGGCGATAGTACAATTGTGGATACTGTTGTTATGGATATCTAACACCCAATCAAAATACTCTTGAAACATGTAGTCGAGACTTAACGTTAGTTTCCCTCCGACAAATAAACCATATTGATTTGCTGTAAGGTTCGATCCCTCTATTAGTATGTTTGTACTATCCTGTAATCTAACGCCTGCAAAGTTACATGAAGAAGTAGAAGATATCACTTTAGAATCATTACAATCTGAAAAAATAATCCCGTCTCCATGGATCGTTGTTATATTGTATAATGTGACGTTATAACAATCAGAGATCGTAATATGCCCAGCGGTTAAATTTTTAAAGATCGTGTTATTTGAATTCGATATATAATAAACAGGATGACCATTAACGCTGTTGCTAGTAGACACACTATTATTTTTTTCTAAACGAAGACTGAGAACATTTCGTTTCAACGTATTGTTCACTAATATGTTCTCTTCGCAATCTACCTCAACACCCATAACATTCGAATCTATAAAATTGTTAGATATATTGTTATTTTTTGAATACCTAAGATATACCCCTAGATTGTTCTCTATGATAGTATTATTAGATATTATATTACGGTCGGAGGAAAATATTCCAACACCCTGGCTGTTTTTATTAAAGGTGTTATTATTTACAATATTATCAGAGGATTCACTTATGTGCACGCCAACATTTTTATTTGATTTTATTATATTCTTTTCTAATATGTTGTCATATGATTCACTTATCAATATACCTTCCTGAAAATTTAAAGAACTGGTATTGTTACTTATGATATTGTTATCTGAATCTTCGAGATTGATGCCTACACTGTTTCTTGATAGTTCATTATCTATGATATTGTTGCCATCAGAAAACCCAAGAGAGATCCCATTGGGTACATTACTAATATTCTGTTCCTCTACCGTAACTCCAGTACAATTAGCTAGAATCACCTGTCCTGCATCCGAACCAACGATTCCGCTAATTATATTCTTCCAATATCTAATAGGTTTTCCATTTATCGTATTTGTTAGATCTATTGTATGAGTATTCCAGTACGATTTTTTCCAACCATTTAGTATTAAACCGCTATTAATAAATGTGTTGTTTATTAATATGTTATAACTAGAATCTGTTATCTCTACGAGGTTAGAACGTATTGTATTATTTATTATTTCGTTGTCTTCACTTTCAGACATTCTTATTCCAGACTGGCTA
>CAZHUM010000007.1:0-9500 GCA_964535805.1 uncultured Thermoplasmata archaeon | reverse complement strand
ATTATTTATTATTTCGTTGTCTTCACTTTCAGACATTCTTATTCCAGACTGGCTATTATTTGTAACAATATTTCCAAGATATCGATTATTTCTTGTAGTTGAGCTGATATAAAACCCATAATTGTTCGAAGACAGAGTATTATTTGAAAATAAATTACTTGAACTACCTACTGAAAAAGCATAATCGTTATCCAAGACTATATTATTTTCAAAAGTATTATTGGCAGAACTGGATAGAAAAACACCGTTCACATTATTAGAAACGGAATTATTGATGAGAACATTATATTCAACTTTATAATAGAAAACACCTTTATAATTATTTGATAATGTATTATTTTTTTCTTTACCATTTGTTACGTTATAAAGATAGAGGCCTGTATCCTCAAAATATGATTTATCATTCCCACTCGCATTGTGCAGGTAACAATCCCTCACCACAAAATGATCCGTCGTATTACCGATGTACATACAATAACCATACCCAGTTCCGTCGATCTCATACCCTTCGATGATGTAAGGGGACCCCTCCGTCCCGGTTCCCGAACTCGCCTCCGCAGCCAGCTCGGTGTTATCATCGATCCGGATAGGAGCGTGCAAAGTATAACCCGGTTTGGTCGGTTGTATAGATTTCATCGGGTCTTCTTCTACATCAGTAGTGGCAAACACAATCCCGACACTGCTGACAATCAATAAAACCGCTATACTCATCGTAAATATCTTCATATGGTTCATGGTCTTGATCACCTTTTGAATAAGATAGTGAATAATCCCAAAGTAAATAACGATTTTGCTTGGATTGTATTATTTCCTCGAGTTTCAGATCAGGTTCTCGGAGATCTCTTCGCCGACCATCTCCCTCTCGCAGTACATACATTTGATGGTGACCGGGTCTCCGTTGATCACCTTGAATTCGGGTTCCACGGGCTCGTTCTTGTTGGTTATGCAGTTCTTGTTCCTGCATTTGACTATCCCCTTTACATGTCCTGGAAGTTTTACCCTGTGCTTCTCTACGACCTTATAATCTCGGATTATGTTGATGGTCGCCTCGGGAGATATCAGTGAGATCTTATCCAATTCGTCGCTTCCCAATTCCTTTCCCTCGACCTTCACTATGTCCTTTCGACCCTGGGAGCTCTCCACGTTCATGGCGATACTCACAACGTTCTCACTGCCTCTTTCGGTGATATCCAGTATCTTGACCACCTTCAGAGCTTGACCTTTACGTATATGATCTATCACGGTCCCGTTCTTGATGGGGGATATCTTGATCTTCTTCTCGTTCATTCTCTCGCCTCCAGTAAAAGTGTAAGAAGAGCCATCCGTGTAGGAACTCCGTTCGCTGCTTGCTGGAAATATCTCGCGTACTTGGTGTCATCGACATCCTCGGATATCTCGTTCACTCTGGGCAGCGGATGCATTATGATCAAGTCCTCTTTAACATCTTCCAGCATCTTCTTTTTAACGATGTATGTACTGGCCACCTTATAATATTCCTCATCCGTTGGAAATCGCTCTCTCTGGATCCTGGTCATGTAAAGCACGTCAATATCTTTTATCGCGCTCTCAAGGTCTTCTTCTATCGTGTAATCCACACCTCTCTCATCCAGCTCGTGCAGTATCTCTTCGGGCATCTGTAGAGACGGATGTGCTATGAATGTCAAGTCCGTATCGTACATGGAAAGTGCATGCGTTAGAGAGTGTACAGTCCTGCCGTATTTCAGATCGCCCGCGATACCGATGTGATTGCCGGATATACCACCCATCTCTTCCTTGATAGTGAACATGTCTAGAAGTGTCTGGGTCGGATGTTGACCCGCCCCGTCGCCGGCGTTCAATATCGGTTTATCAGAGAACTTCGACGCCAACCTTGCCGCTCCTTCTTGAGGATGGCGTAAGACCACGATGTCGGCGTAACCCGCTGCAACTTTGACCGTATCAGCCAAAGTTTCTCCCTTCTTCACCGATGATACCTTGGGACTGGCGAACCCGATGGTGTTACCTCCTAACCGCTTCATTGCGGTGTCGAACGAAAGCATGGTGCGGGTGCTGGGCTCGAAAAATAGATTGGCCAATATCTTTCCCTGAAGTCTGTTATCGACCTTCTCTCCCTCTGCGATAGGGACCATCTCCTTAGCTAACTCGAGTACGTAGTCGATCTCCTCCACTGAAAATTCCCTGATAGAAACTACATGATCCTTTTCAAACTTATTTTGCCTTGACATCGACAGGTTAATGCAAGAGACAAATATATGATTTTTGATTAGAGGAGTCCCGCTTTCTGCAGCGTCATTATATCTTCCGTACCGAGCTTTTCACCCTTCTTGAACTGCTCGTAGAGTTTCTCGGCTTCGGCCTTTACGTCCTCTTCGTCCTTCCTTCTCTTGGCCATCCTCTGTTTTTTCTTCAGACCGGATATGATCTTGTTGTAGTCCTGGACTTCGTTGACCGCCTCTATATGTTGATGATGATACTCGTCGGCCTTCACTTTCGCGTCAACAAAATTCTCCTGGGCCTTGTCGGCCTTTTTCCTGACGTCGTCAGCTTCTTCGAATAGTTCCAGCATACGATCGTGCTTTTTCTGTGCCTCGTCGGCTTTTTTGGATACCTTTTTGTGATTCTCCTCGGCTTTGACCTTCGCTTCTTTGAGTTCTCTGTCCATCTGTTGGATCTCGTCGTTCTCTTCGATCAACTTCCGTCTGTTCTCGATCTCTTCTTTGAGTTTAGATATCTTATCCACCAGTTCCCTCTCCTTTTCAGGTGAGAGCACCTGGGTCATCTGCTTGTACTCCAGCCTTTCGATGTCCTTCTCCAGTTTTTCTATCGTAGGACCTTCGGATGGAAGCAGTTCTTTCTTTTTCTCCCTCAGTTTTCTGGAAAGCTCGTTCACCTTCTTGTTCATCTCGTTCCTTATCTTTTTGGCCTGCTGAACGTCTTGATTGAGCTCATCCCTCTCCTTCTTCAATTGATTGCCTTCATCGATCAGTTCTCTAACTTTGGCATTCAACTCATCCCGTTTTCGAACCCATTTCTTCGCTTCTCGGTTCTTCTCATTTCTCAATTTTTTGTATTTTTCGGCGTTGGAATTTGCATGTTCGCGTTTTTCTTCCAATTCCTTTAAAAGTTCAGTCATTTAATTGTCACTGTCCAGATATGTTTTATTGTATCAAAGCAAATTATTCAATATTCAGTCCCTTTATAAGTCTTTCGGAATTGCGTGGATGAATGTATTTTGTTAACACTTGCATATAGACGAAAACATAATATAACACTATATAACTTGAGCCTTTTCACTGATAATATGTCCGAAGAAGAGTCAAATTTAGAAAAGGAACTTTCATTTTCTCCTGATTTTATCTGGGAGAAGATAGAGGAAGATAATCTCAAAGAGGTCATGGGTTTCGCTGAAGGATATAAAGAATATCTTTCATTTTCTAAAACGGAAAGGAAAGCCGTTGATAAAGCTATTGAGATACTCGAAAAGAACGGTTTTAAATCCATAGATGATCACAAGGAACTCGACTCTGGAGACAAGGTTTACATCGAGAACAGGAACAAAGCTATCGCCATCGCTGTCTTGGGAGACTCGAAACTAAAAGAAGGGTGCAACATCTTGGCTAGTCATATAGACTCTCCTAGACTCGACCTAAAAGCTCGACCCCTTTACGAAGATAAAGATTCGATGGTCGCTCTTTTCAAAACACATTACTATGGTGGGATCAAAAAATACCAATGGGTGAGCACGCCCCTTGCGATGTACGGCCGCATCGTTAAAGAAGATGGAGAGTGCATCGACGTTAGTATCGGTGATGATGATGAAGATCCTGTATTCGTGATAAGCGATCTACTGCCCCATCTATCTAAAAAACAGCAGGGCGATAGGAAGATGAGGGATGTTATCAAAGGAGAAGAACTCAACATAATAGTCGGAAGTACTCCTATAGACGATGAGGACGTTGACAGCAAATTGAAGGTCAAGATACTTAAATTGTTGAAGGACAAATACGATGTAAAAGAAGAAGATTTCGTCAGCGCCGAGATCGAATTCGTTCCCGCGGGAAGGGCCAGAGACATAGGCCTCGATAAGAGCCTTCTGGGAGGATACGGTCAGGATGACAGGATCTGTGGATACACATCTTTCATGGCTGGTGTCGATGTTGAAAAACCGAAGAAGACATCTCTAATAGTCCTTTTCGATAAGGAAGAAATCGGCAGTGTAGGAAACACCGGTGCTGGTTCTACGTTCCTCAATTCGGTTTTCTGCCAGCTATTGGCAAAAACCAAGAAAAATTATACCATGGAAGATCACAGACAGATGGTGGAGAACTCAAAGGCGATGTCTGGAGACTGCTGCGCAGCTGTGAATCCATCCTTCAAAGGCGTACACGAGATGAACAACGCAGCGAAGATGGGACTCGGCCTGACTTTGGTCAAATTCACCGGTGGAGGTGGAAAATACAGCGCAAACGATGCCCACGCTGAATATGTTGCCGATGTGAGAAAGATCATGAACGACAGCGATATATTCTGGCAGACCAGTGAGCTTGGGAAAGTGGACGAAGGCGGTGGCGGAACCGTCGCAAGATTCATCGCAAATATGAATATAGATACCATCGATGCCGGACCGCCGTTGTTGGGGATGCACGCACCCTTCGAGGTCGTATCCAAGGCCGATCTGTACTACACGTACAAGGGATACAAAGCATTCCTAGAATCCGAGTAAAAAACGTTTCAATCCTTTTCTTTCCTTTCTATTTTTTCTGTTACGTTCACCCCTCCAGGAGGCAGTATCTTCTGTATCTCTTCAAGGGGAACTTTGAAGAATTCCGACATCTCCTTGGCGAATTCACCGGATCTCTTTTTGCCTGGGATGAACTTGACGTATTTATCATATCCATCACTGTTCTCGAATGTAAATGAAGGAGTGCACATCACCTTTCTCTTCTCCCTGTATTCCGTCTCCACCAGTACGGCTTCCAAGGGTAGGTCGCGTATGTAATTCCTGGTGCCGCGGATAACGAAGGCACCGGTAGGAAGTGATTCTCCAGACTCTGCTGTTTTACTCACTTGATACGGTTTCACCCAGTAAGCTGTTCCCGAAGATATGCCCCTCTTCCATTCCTTGGAATGGATCAGAGCGAACTGGCACGCCTCTTTGCACGTTTTTTCATCTACTTCATCCCCTCCACTCTTTACAACGGTGCTCGGGGCTCCGCCCGCCTCGGCGTGAGCGTACCTGTCTCCCTTCTCTAGGTACTTCTTGACCACTTCTTCGTTCGTCTTGGCATCTCTCCCGGCTATGACAAGGTTACCTTTACTCGAAGAGAACCATTTGTACCTGTCGAACCAAAATTTAACCGTGGCTTCTCTTTTCTTTTCCTTTTCCAAACCGAACTTCTCAGCCTCTTCGATCTCCTTTTTCGTGTTCTTGATAGCTCTCTTAGCCCCTTCGATCTTCCTCTTGTCTTTTTTACTCATCTCATAGTGCATCAGGGCGTTCTCGTTCACATCCCTGCGGAACTCTAGTTTTACGTTCATCGTCTTCGTTTCCCCGTCACTCTCTCCTTCCAATTCCACTATAACATATTCATCGGAATCATTGATCTGGATTATATCATCCCGTTCCTCCATCTTCTCGAAGATCTCCTCTCTGTTCCCCTTCTCCCTTGCTTTCCAGACGGCATCCAGCACCTCTTCACAGAACTGGTAATTCTGGAATATCAGCTCGGCTTTTATCTTGTTTTCTATTTCATCTCGTTTCAGATTCTCCAGGGCCCCTTCCTGCTGATTTAATTTTCTCTCCAGCTTCGAACTGCCTTCATCCTCAGTTTTTATCTCGAGTTTCAAAGCTCTATCCAGAGCTGCATTATAGCTGTCAACCTCCTCCGATGTATGTTCTTCATATATTTTTAAAGTGAAGGGTACTGCATCTATGATCTCTTCATCCTTTGTGATAAGAAGAGGATTTAATTCATCATCATAGATTTGGTCTTTGATACCCTTTATCTCTTCGAAGATCCCTTCATATTTATCTATAAATTCTTCGGTGTTCTTATCCACACCCATCCTAGCACAGATCTCCTCGGCGTACTTTCCACCCAAATTGAGTCCGACCGCCATGGTCCTTACTAGATCGGATCCTGAGCTCTCGAGTATTTCCTTGATCTCGTTTTTACCCACCTCGAAGGGATTCACTCTAGACGGTGGATATCTGTACCTAACACCTTCTTTCAACTCCCTGTGTTTCCATGTCTCCGACCTCATCGGCAGCAGTATCTTGTCTTCACCGGTGAGTACCATGTTGCCCTTACCGAATATCTCGAATACGATGGAAAAATTTTTTCTGCCCTGAAGTTCCATGGTAACAACTCGGTCCATCTCATGCTGTTTTACATCGACAACCCTTGTATTTCCGAGATACTTCCTTAAAAGCATGATGAAATCGCCGGGTTTCATGGGATTATCTATATCCTTCTCGGTCAAATAAAGTGCTTTACCGAGATGAAAAAGAAGCATCTTTTTACCCTCTCCAGATAGATGAAATCTGAAAAGTAATTCATCATCTCCCGGCTTGTACACCTTCTGAAGATATGCCCCTTTCAATCTTTTGAGCTCACGAACGAGTGCGGCGACTTCTATGGATTCCATCTGCTCTTTCATCGAGTTCCAAAAGGACACCGCTTTTTATAAACTTTCTACTCGGATCTTATCTCATATTCAACGACCGTCACACAGCGGTCAGTTTCGATGTACCGAACGAAGCTAGTTTAATAGACTAAATCAAAAATATTAAATCACCATTGCATTATAACGCCGTGGGAGATCAATATGCGCATAAGATGGCACGGACACGCCTGTTTCGAGGTAGAGAACAAGAAGGTTATCGTAACCGACCCACACGACGGTAAGAGTATCGGTATAAGACAGCCGCAGGTAGAGGGAGACATCATATTAGTAAGTCACGATCATTTCGATCACAACGCTGTAAGATTGGTTGAGAAAACGGATTCCGAGATCATCAGGGAACCCGGTGAGTACGATGTCGAAGGTGTCAAGATCAAGGGATTTTCGACGTATCACGATGAAGCCAAAGGGGCTAAACGCGGTGACAATATTGTTTTCAGATTCGAGAGCGACAACATCTCGTTCTGTCATCTGGGAGACCTAGGGCACATGCTATCAGATGATATCATCGAGAAAATTAAACACGTTAATTTCTTGTTCATCCCCGTCGGCGGCACTTTTACGATCGGAGCAAAACAAGCTTCAGAACTCGTATCTAAAATAAAACCCGATATCGCCGTCCCCATGCACTTCAAGATCGGTGGATTGTCCCTGGATATACAAAGTGTAGAACCGTTTCTAAGTAATTATCCTGAAGAAAGAATACACAAGGTCGGCGTTGAATTAGATTTTATATCCAGCGATATGCCTGAAGAAACAGAGGTATGGGTTTTTTCACTCTAGATAACCCAGACCTTCCTCGATACGACCCATCTCTATAGGTGTGGTGATGTCGCCTATCAGAGCGCCTTTTGTATTGGCTACTATGCAGGTTCCTATCCATCCTGAGCCGTGATTCGCAGTGGTCCTGCTCACCGGCACTTGGAACAGTTCTTCCATGACCTCTTTCTCGTCGTCTTTCACGTGTGGATGACAGATCAATCCCTTGTTGGTCACCACGGCTAGGGACCCTACCATCTTGATACCCGCTATAGTACCTTTCTTGACTTGCACACTCAATTTTTCTTTTAGAATTTTGAGTGATTTCTTACCTATATTAGGATTGACCAATGCTCCGTGATCGTTGACGAGGATATTATTACCCAGTGCGTTGTGTTTTTCAGGTAGTATAGTCACGTTGGTGTGATCCAAAAGGGGCTCGACTTCCCTCTCTTCCATGATATCTCCCACCACCATCCCGTTGGAATTTACGCATGCGAGTGCACCTATCAATCTAGTCCCGCCGATGGTCGTTTTGATCGCGGGCACCTCCAATGCCTCTTCGAAATCTTCCTCATCTATCGGAGGTATCACTGAAAAGGTGTCGTTGGTGACGGAAAAAACACCTAAAAAAGGTTGTGAGTTAACCGCTATCTTTTTCAGCATGTATTATTACTCTGTTGGTATGGAGACTTCTACTATGTCATCTTCGAATTTTATGACCTTGACCCTTAGCTTTGCCGGGGGCTTTGACATCCCTCGCTTCCACACTTCTTCGTTAGTGGATGAATCTATCCACACGTTTTCAGCTGGAACACCCATGTGCTTCGAGACGTAATCTCGTACTATCTTCATCGCGACCGAAGCCCTTTTACTCTGGGGATCTTTTTTAACCCTCTTCAAAGGGATGGTCATTATCTTCTCATCTTCATCAGCCATGATTCATACCCCTTTATTCGTCCAAGTCGTTCCGTCTCCAGTTTCTCCTCTTGGGGTGAGTCGTAAACCGTCTGTTGGTTCTCTGCATAACCCAAGCTGGAACTCTTTTGTTCTGCTTTCCTTTCTTGAGTAATCTTCGCTTCTTGGGTCCGGGTTTGTTCTTAGCCATGTTATTATCTCCTTTTGATATTGATTTCCTTTTTCTTATCTGTGAGTTTTTTCAAGAGGTTCTTGAGGGTTTCATCGTCTATCTTTCCTTGAACCGCACCTCTCTGAGCCAGCATGATAAGCTGCTGCTCTATGGATTCTGTCATCTCAGGTCTCGCCATGCGCAGCCGGGCCAACCTTTCACGAGCCTCTGGTGTCAGTATGGACCGGAGCAGAGCCTTTTTCTGCGCCTCGTACTGCTCATCCATCTCTTCCTGATCTTCCTGAGACTCCATCTGCTCTTGGAGTTGTTTTAATTTCTTCTTCTTGATATCTTCTATATTTTCTTCCATTGTATCTTTACCGATTCTATAGATACTTGGATAGTTCTGGTTTATCCTTGGCCATGTCCTTCATGATCTCGTAAGCCGCATTGTCCAGCATGGACCGACCGTCGGGTGTGACAACTCTACCCTCTTTTTCTTCCTTTGATATCAGACCCTCTGATTCGAGTTGGTTGAGAGCTTCCCGGATGATCTTACCCGAGCCTTTGGCGGCTTTGGGTCTTTTTGCTCCTCGTCTCTGTCTTCCTCCAAACTCTCCTCTCAACCTAGATATGCCTATGGGTCCCTCAAGGTAAACCTTCCTGAGGACCGCTGCTGCTCTCACATACCACCAATCATCTTGGATGGGGCCTATCTCTTTGTGGACTCCTGTTTTCACGTACGGAGCCCAGTCTGGTTCGGTGATCGCGTCCTTCTCTTTCAACAACTCGCCTACGTCTTTAATCAGCCTTTCGGGGGGTACATCGTATACTGTTACCATAATGAATTACACTCCAGAGTTTTACCTCGTTGGTATTTGTAAGTTCTAATTAAAGGTTTCCCTTTATAAATGTTACCGATAGCAAGAGCCATCGAATCTGGGTATCATAGCTTCAGACAGGGTGGAGGAATATATATCTTTCTCAT
>CAZHUM010000006.1:0-51313 GCA_964535805.1 uncultured Thermoplasmata archaeon | reverse complement strand
ATATTCCATTCCTCACTCAAAGGTCCTCTAAGTTTGACTTCAGCATCACCGAAGGAGTATTTGTGACTCCTACTACCGCCGGCATCTACAGAAACCCATATGTCGGTTCTGAAGGTCTCCAGGTTCTGACCTCCTTTGTGAGTTATGTTCAATATTCTATTTACATTTGCGAAGGAAGCTTCGAAGTCGGTATATGTTTTTCTCTCTGGAGTTTCCAGATGGCTCACAGTGGCAAAGATTGTAGAAAAGAGTACCACCGTTATACTCAGTATCAAAATCGTTCCGACTACTTCCGAAACACCGCTAACGTCTTTACTTATATTTCGTTTTAATTGCAAGTTGATGCCCCCAAAAGGCTCTATCAGATTATTCTCAGGAGCTTATATAAACGTTATGTGGTAATTACCATTTTGTAATGGTAATCTAAAAAAATAAAGGTAAAAGGGGAAAGGGTTTATTTTCGTGTCTGGACGAACTGTTTTAGATGTCTTCTAGTTCTAAATCATCTAGGTCTTCATCTGCATCACTAGACTTGGATTGAAGAACGGGCCTTTCCTGTTCTTCTTCCTCTTCGGGCTCCTCTTCTTCGTCTCCCTTGTACTTCCACATGTATATATCTAGTATCACTAGGAGAACCAGTATTATCAGAAGTATGATCAGAAGCCAGTTCATCATCTGGCTCTCCGGTTCCGCCACGTCTACACTGTCCACGGATGTGACTTCAGTACCACCTTGTCCATCGTCCGCTTCGAAATAGAAGTTGTGGCTTCCATCTCCTAAGTTCTTTGAAAGACTGTAAACGACTCCTTTCTCGTAATCCTCTCCAGACACTCTTTCCATCTCGTATTGTTCACCGTCTATGTAAACGTACACCGCTGTCGGTTGGTCTCCGTCTGCATCAGAGTAAGTAACAAAGAACTCGTATTTGTCCTCTGAGGTGCCATCACGTGGTGATATAGTCGCTCCCATCAATATCGGGTCGTCGTTGACGTTGCCTACGGATAGCGTGAATGATTGTTCATCTACTCCGCCTTTTCCATCGGATACTTTTACACCGACGTCAAAGTCACCTATCTGATCGTTGGTCGGAGTCCATGAGATCATACCTGATGAGCTGTCGATTCCCATCCCAGTCGGTTTTTCTGTAAGCGAATAGGTCAACTCGTCTCCATCGATATCTTCGCCGTCCACATCGTACACGTAGTCCGTGTCTTCACTTGCACTTGTCACCGCTTCACTGACTATGGTCGGGGCATCGTTGACGTTCTGTACTGAGATTTCAAATGTCTGTACATCTGCTGCCGTTCCGTCATTCACACTTACCATGACGGTGTGTGTCCCTACTTGAGCATTTGTGGGTGTCCAGGTAATTGTTCCGTCCGTGCCGATTTCCATCCCAGAGGGTGCGATATCTAGGGTGTATGTCAAGGAGTCTCCATCGATGTCTTCCGCCATCACCTGGTAACTGTAAGCACTGTCTTCGAGGGCGCTCATTACAGGTGTGCTGGTTATAAAAGGTGCATCATTGGTATTGCTCACGGATATATCCCACGACTGGTTCACAGTTCCTCCGTTACCATCGGACACCATCACATTAACCGTATGGCTGTCTACTTGATCGTTCGTAGGAGTCCACGTTATCATCCCTGTAGAGCTGTCGATGGTCATCCCCGTTGGTTTCTCACTCAATGAATAATAAAGCTCGTCCCCATCGACGTCGTTGGCGTTCACATCGTATACGTATTCGCTATCCTCTTCAGCAGAGGTCTTTGCTTCGCTTGTTATTGTTGGGGCGTCATTCACGTTCTGTACTGTTATCTGGAATGTCTGTGTTGCGGATCCACCGTTGCCGTCAGTTACTTCTACTACCACACTGTGTTCTCCAACATCGCTGTTTACAGGCGTCCAAGTTATCTCGCCGTTTGTGTCCACATCCATATCATCTGGCGATACAAGCAATGAATATGACAGCGTATCACCATCGATATCGTTAGTTTCGAGCTGATAGGAGTACTCTTCGTCTTCTATCGCTGTTGTGGGTGCTGTACTAATGATCACCGGAGCGTCGTTCACGTTTGTAACGTTGATCTGCCATGATTGTGTCGCACTTCCACCGTTTCCATCTGAAACTCTAACGGTCACACTGTGGTTTCCAACATCGTCGTTGGTCGGGGTCCATGAGATCATGCCCGTTTCAGAATCGATGGTCATTCCTGTAGGTCTATCGGTGAGATAATAATGTAGCTCATCTCCGGCATCGATATCCTCTGCTTCGACATCGTACATATATTCCATATCTTCCTCAGCGTTTGTGGGTGCTGTACTGGTTATGGTCGGGGCATCGTTCACATTCTGTACTGTGATAACGAATGTCTGTGTATCGTATTCCATACTACTGTCTTCTACTCTGACAACAACTGTGTGATCTCCGACCTGGTCATTTGTGGGTGTCCACGATATCATGCCAGTATCCTCTATGGACATACCTGCTGGTGCCGTGTCCAGCGAATAAGACAGTAAATCTCCACTATCCAGGTCATCATCTTCTGCGGATACGTTGTATTGATACATCGAATCCTCTACAGCATTGGTTATCGGAGTGCTGGTTATAACAGGTGCATCGTTGGTATTAACAACTGTGAGCGTCCATGACTGTTCGTCCCATCCACCGTATCCATCGACGACTCTCACGGTCACACTGTGATCTCCGACGTCTTCATCTACAGGTGTCCAAGTGATCTCGCCGGTGTTTGAATCTATCGTCATTCCGGTCGGTCTATCGGTTAAGCTGAAGGTCAGTCCGTCACCGTTGGGATCCGTGGCATCGACGTTGTAGTAGTACTCCGTATCTTCATCCACCGTCGTAGGTGCCGTGCTGGTTATGTAAGGCATGTTGTTGCCCGTTATGGTCACCGTCTTCGTTTGATCCATGGTTTCATGTGTGTACCACGTGCTCGACATCACGGTAGCGGTGAAGTTATGTGGTGTAGAGTAAGTCTTACCCGCAGAATCCTCTCTGTACTCCTGCAGTACGAACCAGCTAGCCATCCCAGTACCATCCGTGGTCCCGGATGCCACTAGTGCCGACGTGCTGTCGTATATCTCCACCGGTGCTCCATCTACTGGATTACCATTGTGATCTTCGACTTTTACGTGAGCGAACCAGTTGACATCTAGATAGGATGTATCCAATACAGTGGTAGCGGTTTTGTCGAAATCGGTATTGAGCAGCCACCCTGTGCTTCCATCTTCCAGATAGAAATCGTTTACCGTGTTGTCAAAGGTAGAGTTGTAGATGTTGAATTGACTGCTAGATATGGCTTTGATACCGTTGTCGTTGTCCGTCAATTCAAGGTCATAGAAATCTATGGACGTTTGATCCAACTGGATACCGTCTCTGTTTCCAGATATTTCAAGATCGTCTATCGTCGGTACGGAGTTGTTCAAATACAGACCATAATACGTGTTGTCCATTATCTGTGTTCTCTCTATAGTAGGTGAGCTGCCGTATACGGCTATACCACCGTAATAACCGTCTTTCACCGTTGAACCGACGATATGGACGTTACTGGAATAGATCTCCAACCTATATGCCATCTCGACCGTTGCACCGTTCATGTACATATCTCCGTCGACTATGAAATTGTAGGAGTCCATGCTGTAAGAAGATATCAAAGAATTCATCACATCAAGGTCACCGCCTGTGTTAACGGTTACATGGTGTTCATTGTTCCTATCGGATCGAATATAAACACCCATTTCTAAACCGCTTGGATAAGTTCCGCTTATATCCTTCAAGAGCAGACTTCCACCGTTCCATACTTCTATATCGCCTTGTAGAAGGATTATGTTTGACTCTGCCTCTGCTGTTGAATCTACATACCATGATGAATCGGAATCCTCACCAGTGTAAACCCCGTACATCATGTTGAATGATATCTCGTTGTTCATCAGGGTCATATCACTGTGATCTTCTGCCCAGATACCTCCGCCGTCGCCGTTACTAGCAGAGCCCAGGTTGTAAGTGATCGTGTTGTTTCCGATCAAAACCTGAGTTGACTGGTTCAGATAGACGCCAAGATAGTTGTGATAAACATCGCTTGATTCTACCCAAACGTACATACTGTTCCACATGGAGATACCATTGTAGTAGTTGTTCTTGAACTCGCTCTGCTGCCGTATATAAGTGTACTCGCAGTCATGGAGTTCTAATCCGTTGTTGCCGTTATCGTTCACCACGATATGGTTGAACCATAGTCCGTCGGCGTTGTATACCTCCACACCGTTCATGGTATTGTTGTGTACTTGATCGTCCAAAGAGTATCCGTATACATATCCAGCACTCTCTAGATATAGACCATCGTTGTTCTGATATATCTCGTTCATATCCATATCAAGGTCCACATAGTTATCTCCGTAGATGTGAGCGCCCCACTGATCGTTACCACTGATCGTGTTTGACATCATATCCAGCATTACCCGATAATCGCCGTATATTCTCAAACCATCTCCGTTGCCGGCGTCGTTTATCTGATTTGTGTTTATATCTGCATATAGATAACCACCCGATGTGATATCGACGTTGTGACCTCCGACTTGTGAGTTGTCCCTTATAACGTTCTCATTTAAAAACGGGTAAGTTCTGTCACTGGAGTCTATCAATATGCCCTCGTTATCGCTGTACAATATGTTGTTCATGTAAAAGTCTGCTTCCCAGATGTCGTCATCGGTGACCAGATAAACTCCTCGACCGTTGTGTGACAAGAGGGATTCACGTAGGTCCAATCTCATATCCCATGAATGTACGAATATACCGTCTTCGGTGTTGTTGTGTATGTACAGATTGTAAAGATCCAGATAAGAGAGGAAATTTGGATTCACAAAAATACCTTGTTCGCCATTAATCCCAAAGGTAGAGTTATTTATCTCGAATCTATCGCTTGTGGAGCCACCCACATAATACGTTTCCATCGATAGACCGTGTCCACCGTTGTCAATAGACGTTACTTGATTTATCACACCAAGTACATATTCATAGTTAAAGTACTCAGAGATAATGTTTATTCCGTCCATACCGTTGTGGCTTGTCTCCGTATATGAGATATCCAAGGTCATGGTCTCGTTGGCAAACGATCTCATACCCATCTCTGCGTTCTCATTAGCCATCACTTGATAGATATATAGATCAGTATTCATCCACGAAATAGTTTCTATGCCGTCGCCAACGTCGGCGTGATCGAAATTGCTGTCAGTTATGTCCGCTGTGAGGTTGTGCGATGAATTGAGGTGAAGGTTATCTCCGCCGGTATCTGAGTTGTTGCTGACCCTACACATGTCGATATCGACGTCGAGATAGTCGTTGTTTGCCATAATACGTATTCCATCATCCGAATTGTAATTTACTTGACTGTTTGTGATAGCGCCGGTGTAGTTTGTCGTCGCCCTGATGTTCACTCCTCTGTATCCGTTATATTCCACAAACATATTATCGAGATTCAGATCGACGTGGGCACCGGATAATATGTCGATACCGTTGTTCAGGTTTCCATCAATATCACAGTCCGTTATATTTCCGCTGACCTCCCCCGATATCGTTTGTGCTGTGATCCCATTGTTTGAGTTATAGAGGAGGTCTTGTGTGACTTCCATCTCGATATGATCGAGCGCTATCAGGTCTATGCCGTTCCAGCCGTTGTATTCGATGGTGTTGTTATTGCCTGTGAAGTTCAGTATTATCCATCCTCCATTTGCCACGGCGAAGATACCGTCTCCGAACGTGTTGTTGGTTATCTCGTTTTGGTAGATGTTGTGATTCTGGATGTTGATGTTTAAATCCGCGTTCAAAAAGATCCCATCTATCAGGTTCCAGTTGATGTGGTTATCGTGTATTGTAGCGTTGATATCTCCGGATGATTCCCAGTAAATACCTTCCCCACCGTTGTACGATATCTCGTTGTACATGACAAGTGGATCTGAATCAACGATGTAAAGACCGAAACCTCCGCCCATGGTGTTGAATCCATTGTAGTCGACAGTGTTACCGTCGACGGTTACGTATGAAACTGTTATCATTATCCCAATACCGACTACATTGGCAAATTCTCCATTGTAGTTTACCGTATTATCTGTCACATTTGCTTGGGCACCGTTTACTAACCATAACCCAACCGCTTGGTCAGTATCATTTCCGTTGGAACTGACATCGTTTTCATATATCTCGGCTTGTGCATCATCTACATATACACCTATACCGAAATCAAAATTACCGAAAGGATTGGTTGTTTGTCCGGTTTCTGTAACTGTATTGTTATACATATCCACTGTAGTTCCATCAGAGAACCACATTCCTACTGCTTGTATACAGAAATCCAAAGCACCTGTTCTCTCCACTGTATTGTTATGAGTAGTAGATATACAATTTGATAAGTAAACACCCCATGCGATGAGGGCATTTTCACCGTTCCTGTTGATATCGTTGTTGATGATATCTATTTCCGAATTCTCTGTGTAAATCCCCCATGCACCGAATGTTTCCGCACCGTTCAATGTGATATTATTTTCCATCACTGTACCGTTGGAGTCATATGCATCGATACCGTCACCGAACAATCCAGAGAAGGGTATGTATCTTCCATTGGATATGATCTCGTTGTTATATATATCGAAATTAACAGTGTCCATAAAGATACCGTAGGCGTCAGAGCTGGCGTACAGACCATTGGACTTTATGTTATTTCCACTTACTGTTATATTGGATGTGTCTGCAAATATACCGAATGCCGTTACTCCGTTCATTCCATTCCAGTTTACATCGCTTGACGTGATATCTAATTCTGAATTGACAAGCTGAATACCGAATGATGCACCTCCACTGCTGTCACCGTTGGACGATATATTGCTGCTTGAGATCGCAGCTGCGGAAGAATCTTCCATCCATACACCAGCACCTAGGGAGGATGTCTGTCCGTTCCGTGTTATGTTACACATAGATAAGTCAAGCGCAGTGTCGAATGCTATGAAACCTTCACCTTCTATTGTTCCGCTGTTCCAGTTGATATCCGTGTTCGTCACATTCACCGCAGAATCGAAAGAATAGATACCAGCTCCAGCTTGACTTCCTCCATTGTTCGATACGTTCGATCCGTGGATATCTACAGCTGAATTCACTATGTAGATTCCAGAAGTAACTGTAAGAAGTGGGTCTCCATTGTAAACGACAGTGTTGTTCCTCAATGACAATGAGGTTGTGTTCAATGTGTTTATTCCACTATAGTTGTTGTACCTGAATGTCGAGTTCTCGATGAACGGTGATTTTTCAAAGACCACCGCACCAGCAAATCCGTACTCAACAACAGCTCTGTTCAATATCACGTCATCGGAATTTATCCAAAGACCGCTGTGCATCAGGTCATCATTCATGTTCTGCCAACCACAGTATCTTACATTGCTGTCGTATATCTCCAGCATGCCTCCGTCCTGCACCCAGAACTCGTAAGCTGAATTCTGATGCCTAGTGATATTGGAGGGACCGGTACCATTATCCTGTATGATCATATGTCCCGTCGGGGTCACCTCGATATGATATTCTCCATCATAAGAGCAGTTCATCCTCCATTCAGAACTGTTGACCCACTGTGTACCTGCGATCGTTAGGTTACTGGACATAACGCTGTTGGGTGCATTCACCACTTCCTGTATACCGTTCACCGTTACATCCCAACATTCCATAGTCAAGTTTCTAAGCGAGTGTTTGCCGGTGTTGTGTACGTTGACATCACCTCTAAGGTAAATGTCGTTGTTGTGTGCCTCTCCGTAATCAGATACGTACCAATCCGCCGTTGTATTCATCTCTGTATAGATACCGTACATGTCGTTATCCGTAAAGGTAGAATTGTAGATATCTGTATGTAGATAAGCAGGTGGAATGTCATTGAAATGGTGCCAATTCTGATACAATCCGAAAGGTGTGTTCTCGACTAACTCGCAGTTCTCGATAACAGCGTCTAAATACGCATGGTCTCCCTCTGCAGCTATCTCGATCCCCGCGATCTGATTTTGAGCGGCGTACTCATCGTGTGCGTAACCCATGAGGTTGGAGTAAGCTGTATTTGGATCGGTCACCTCGGAATATGCGTATAATTCCAATCCAGAACCTATTGCTGGTTGGGTATTATTTATATACACATTCTCCCACGTTTCAACTGTCACGTTGTTGTAGGACAAACCACCAGAATTCTGGTAAACATAACCCCAGAATGAAATTCCCCAGCCGTTGTTTACAACGGTATTATTATGAGCATACGCATCTACGTCCATCGTAAAGTTGGAGCCAGAGTCCTGCTGCCCTACGAAAACGTTCCATATACCGTCATCTGCATTGTTATATGCTTCATTGGAGTCCTCCACGTAAGTGTTATCATATATTACGTCACCTCCAAGGGCCACTGTCTGTACTATGTATCCATAACCTATCCCAGTATTATCCGAGAAGTTATTTCTATTGATATTCATCACCGTATTATCCTCTGCATATAGAGCCACTGCATAATCAACATGATTTAGATACATGCCGTCCGCAGACCCGGCTATACCATTTCCAAAAACTTCGTTATCGACGAAATTGAAATCCCTATCTATCATCGCAACACCGCCCAATCCGAGGGACCAATCTTCCATCAATATACCAGAGTAATAATTAGATGCGATGGTATTGTTAGAGAGGTTCCTTTCTACATACACATAAGCAGGTCCACTCTGGGCATGAGCAAAAGCAAACCCGGGTCCGTAATTTGGAGAAGATAAGAACAGCATTCCGTATCCATTCAAAGCGAACACATTGTATTCCATAGATAGGTTGTGGTATAATCTTGCTCTGTTACCGTTGTCTGTAAACGCTACCGGTAGGAAGTATATACCTGCCTGCCCCTGTCCGATGAAGTAATTGTTATTGATATTGATGGTCGAATTCAATAGGACATCACCAATTGCATCGAAGGCTATATAGAATAAGAATATACCAAAATCAGAGTTATACATGAAGTCGTTTCCGTCTATATCTAACAGCCAGTCGAAACTACCTCCCATGAAAAGTACCTGGTCGACATAAATACCATAAGAATTGTAACCGATCAATGAATCGTGTATGTGGAAGGCACCGGTCACCTGTTGTATATGGATACCGTAGTTTACATTATGAGTTATGTTACAATCGGATATGTCTATCTCGGTAGCCCATATGCCGACATCGTTTACGGTGATATTACTGTATCTTATCGGGAACGTCACCTCGTTCAATTCGATTCCAGTTACTGCATGACTTATGTTAGCGTACCTTATCGAACACATACCTTCATTCGCCGTTGGATCGAAGTAGATCCCCAGCCAATCACCGGCGGCAGGTGTTGTTGCATTACTCAACATGTAGGTCATATTTCCAGGCATACCATTGATAGCCAAAGACCCACCACCTCCTACGTCGATCGTGTAGGAGCCGTTAACGAGGACTCTCACTCCGGCACCGATCGTCAAATTTCCTGTAACAGTAATGTCTCCTTCCACCCATATGGGGCTGTCGCCGTAGTTCCATGAAACGTTTCCGCTGATCAATCCGCTTACGTTCGTTCCCATTATTGAATGATCATTATTATCAATGTCTAGGTTTGATTTCATCTCAATCTCCGGGTCCAAACGATTCACCCTACTTTTTCTAGGGTCATCGGATGTGATCATATCCTTGGTTTTCCATCCACTCTCCGATCTTCCCTCGGCAGGTTCGATGGTTTTCGGTTTTACCCATTCAGATCCTATTTCTTTTAGATCCTGGATATCTCTCTTCTCTTTCTCTAGGTCTGTAGGTTTATTGTCTTCTGGGAAAGTTAACTGTTTTTCTTTAACTTCATCTCTAGAATCTAAAATATCTTTCTCTGTTTTTTCTCCGTTATCTTTGTTTATCTTCAAAGGATCTTTTCCCTCTATCTCCAGAGGTAGATCTTCTACATCTTTAATCTCCGTCTCACCGTCGTTCTTTGTTTCATTTTCTCCGCTGGCAACTCCGCTGGCCATGGTAATAGCCGGTACAACTGCTGCAACAAGCATCAGCATTACTAACATTGCATACATCTTTTTCAATTTCATTGCATATCCCCTTTACAATTTGTAAGAAAATTACGTTATAAATATTTTTTCTTTTGTGCACATGCAACCGTTGTCAAGAATATATTTTAATAGCTACCTATCCATTAATATTAAATAGATATAACACATTATTCATGTAATAAGGTGTGAGAGAATGGTAGAAGAGCCAAAGGTTGGCATGATAGATAGGGTCAAGGGCTATATCAAGTCCAAGCCGATACTCCCTTCGGACAGAGTGGATAAATACATCACGGGCCACTTTCCAGAGCTGGTAAGCGAGTACAAATTAGCTACTTCCAATGATCTAGACGGTGTCGACAAAAAGATCGAAAATTTTGTTGAAGAGATCGACGAGATGAAAGAATGGAAAATCAACACTCAAGAACGTGTGGAAGTATACCATAAAAAGATCGCTAGACTGGAGAAAAGATACGGTCTAAAGGGGGGATAATATGTCCGGTGGATCTCTTTTCCTGCTGATCGTTCTTATAATAATGGTTATCGGATATTTTTATTTTAAAAGAAGAGCGAAAAATAAAGCACTCGAGAACATGTACGGTTATGTCCCAAGTCATGTAGAACTTTACTTTCAAGAGTACTTCGATGATATAATCGAGAACTGGGACCTTGTTGATAAGAAAACAGCTAAAGAATGGGCCTCAGATATGAACGGACGACTTGATAACGTATCTTCCGATATCAACGAATTGAAATCAAACCGCGATGAAATAGATCGTGAATTGGACGGTATAGAAAAAAGAATTGGTAATATAGAGGGCAAATTAAGCAAAAAGAAGTGATAATATGACAGCTGCAGAGATAATTTCCAATAACTTCATGACGATATTCTATTCGATTGTTGTAATTATCGTTTTACTGATCATAGCAAAGATATTGAATACAAGGGAGAGGGAGCGAGCAAGAAAGGAATTGGCTGACCTTAGGATCAAATCGAAGAAGATGGACATGATAGAGAAAGAAAAGTACATCGAACAATTGAAGAACGCATCCATGGTACTCAAAGATGAAGAGAAGTCCAGGATAGACGATATACAACGTGATAAAGCTATTCTATCACGTAGAAGCCTGGCTCTGATGAATGAAGTAGAGGAAAGGATGCAGAGACTCGAAAGAGGTACGGACAATGCCAAGCTGCTAAAGACTTTGAAAGACCTCAAAGAAGCTGAAAAGGAACTATTTGGTGAGGAGGTGAATTAGATGAACAGATACATAGACAAGGAGATGTTCAAGGATATCAATCTGAATAAAAACGACATACTGGACCAGATACAAGATTTTCTGTTCCCGGGACAGGTGGATATTGAGGGGACTGGCTACGAGAGAAGCATGATCGACAGAAGGATAGAAAAATATATGGATGAACACTTCGAAGAGTATCTCGAAGAATTTAATCTCGTTAGAGAATTGGATATGGAGATTTATGAAGATAGGTTCAAGTATATCGTCGATAGCATAGATGACCTCCAGGAGTTTCAGAAGGATATAGACGCTGATATAACGGATATGAAGAGAAAACTTAGAAGGATAGAGGCCAAGATATAAGGTGTGATGATGGCTAAGAAAAGTAAGAAGAGGGTCAAGAGATCACGCGATAAGCGGTTGGATAAAGTGATCAACAGTTATCTATTGGCGCATAGGGACGATCCATACACCAGACTAAAACTACTCCAGAAGTTCCTAAAAGTCAAAAAGATAGCCAGCGTCGACCTGAAAACGTTAAGAGACATGGTTAAGGGACAGATCACCTCCCTGAAGAACCAAGAAAAACTCGACAAACTCGAAGCCGTCCTCTTCACCAAGGATGGAAAGGTGAAGGATAATAGATACGGCTCTGCGTTTTGTAAGAATTGTCGTATGTTCAAGAATTATGAAAAGGAATGCCCATATTGTGGCAGTCTAGAGATGAGTTAGTGATAATATGAAAACCACTCTGTATTCCAACGTAATAAGGCGGCAGGTACAAGTACCTAATAGTAGAAAGAGGGCAAAGATAGTTGAATTGGTAGCTAAGAAAGTTGAACATAAAACAGGGCATTGGCATGTTGGAGAAATCATGGTAGAATCGGGTTTAATCGATAAAGAGGGGCTGTTTTTCCCGATAGAGTATCTCTCAGACGTTAGGGTGGACGGAGAACTCAAACTGGATTACAGCAAAGGCCGTAAAAAACCGGAAGGAGATATCTTTCTATCACAACTGATCAAATCTAGAGTTTTAGATAAGGAAAAAGAACTGGTGGGTAGAGCTTACGATTTTGAAATATACGTTGCTAGAGAACCCTGGATGGTTTGGAAGATACTTGTCGAACCGAAGGGGTTGAACCCACATAAGAAAAGGATGAGAGTAAACACAAATTGCGTTGGAGAAATACTTCCAAACAAGATCATATTGAATGATAATTTTAATCTCAAGGGGGAAAGCGATTGAACATTTTATTGTTTGTTATAGGATCATTGATAATCATCTTTATAGTCTATATAGCTGTCAGATATTTGAACAAGAAAAAAATTGAAGAAGAGATGGTGTTCGTCGAAGAAAACGAAGTTTCCGAGAAAGTCCATGAAGTGAGGAAACGTTTGAAGAACGTAAAAAGAAAGAAACCTGCTAAAATCCAGGTAAAAATCAAGGAATAAAATATCTCTCTTTCCAGACTCACATTTTCATTGTAGATAGATGTCGATGCTGATCTTGTTTATGGGATAACAAGTCTGGTCTGAATGCAGAGAAAGGAGAACTAAGACATGGAAAAAATAGAGCTAAGAGTAAAAAAAAGCTGCATCGGGCAAAGCGGTAGGGCACGTATAGCAAAGGATTCTTTCGAGAACCTCGGCCTTAATAAGGGAGATCTAGTTATCGTTTCATACCAGGGAAATACAGTATTGGTAGAAGGTTATTCCGATGTTTTGGTAGAAGAAGGTTACATCAGATTAAGGTATGATGACCTCCAGCGTTTAGATGCACTAGAGGAAGATACTGTTCAAATCAATCCTTACAATTCTTTGACAAAAAATTTAAAGTCTAAGGTGAAAAGGATAATCTAACAAGATTATTTTTGAATAAGATTTTTTATTCAGTTCAACAGAAAAATTTAAGTTGTTTCAATGTATTACTTAAATGTCAGACAACAATGGTGGGAACCAAATGTGCAGATACAGATATGGGAATAATAGATGCGCTCATCCGAAAAATTTCGCTATAGAATGCGTGGGCGAGGAAAGATGTGACTTCAAGGAAGAACAGATCACCCTAGATAAGATCGAAGAAGATGGTATGATGCAGAACTCATTTTCAGAAAACGAAAAACAGGACGAAGAGATATCTGGATGTGTTGGATGCAGTCATACGGTGTGTGGGATATTCTGTCAGAAGTACGGTAGATTTTACTGTGCAGGTGAAGATAACTGCGTAACTGAAGAGGAATATCTAAAACACCTGAACATGCACGGAGGAGTGGAATAACAAATATAATGTCTAGATGATCAACTGCTTTCGATATCTTCACCGCCGTAGAATACAGTCTGTACCTCCGAATATAAATCTTCGAGACCGGTCTGTTCGAACGAGGAAACGGGTTGTATACTCTCCTTCAGAGAAACTTGTTCAAGACCTCTAACTAACTCGGTTCCCAGCATACTTTCGGGACCTGCGGTATCCCTGATACCGTTCTCTAGATCTAAGCTATTCTGAGCCCATTTTTTGATATTTTCAAGCTCCCGCTCCGTTAACAAATCTGATTTTGATAGTATCGGATAGTACGGGATGGACATCCTGTAGTGTGTGATAGCGGCAAGAAGATTCATCGATAAAAACCCAGAAGGGGTTTTTGTTACAACCGGATCAAAAAGAAATGCGATCATCGAATTTTCTAGATCGAACATCCTGACAGTTTCTCTACTGGACTCTCTGAATGTAAAAAGTTCTATCTGACCCGGTGTATCTATCAAAAAGTAATGACATTCGTAGGTGTTCATAACCTCTTTTATCTCCAGGGCGTTCACGGCTAACATGTCCGCGCTTACGATCTGAGCACCGTTAGGGCCCAGTTCGTACTGATCCATTATATCGTTTATGGAGATCCAGTCCCTCACATCTATATCGGGGTTGTAGGGTAAATTACTGACTCCAGGGTCTAGATTGACGGTGACCGCTTGGAAGCCCTCCCTAGTCATCCAATTTTTAAATTCGTTCGTAAGGGTCGTTTTGCCCGAGCCTGCTGTTCCTACGAAATATAGTTTAACCGGCATGTTATCATCACACTTTTTTTATATTCTTTACATCCAAATCAGATATATGCTGTCCTCAGAACTCATAGGGTTAATCACAGCTAACTGCTCATCGTTAAGTTTCATCACGGGACGTTAACATCATCGGTAATAAACATTTAATATTTACCGTGATTAAAGTTGATAAAAAAGGTAATCGACCCAAAAATTTAATTCCTATCTACTTATTATTATTGACGATGAAGCAGATACCAGCAGGTAAATCGATAAGGAGTGACTTCGGTGGAAAAACATCATTCAGTGATTTTATTTCTGAAATTCAGCAAAAAGAGTTGGACGGATATTTACACATAAGTTTAGCAAAAGCCGATAGAAGATACGTAGGTAAATTGTTCTTTGCGGAGGGAAACGTGGTCGCAGCAGTTCATCAAGGAAGAGAGGAGTTAGAAGGAAAACGTGCATTGAAAAAACTGATAGAGAACGCGATCGACCCTGACAGCTTATTGGAATTACATTCCTATTCATACAGATCATCTTCTATTTCGATAGAGCATGTTCTATCGGATAAAGAGGAATGGTGGTTAGATGAGGATATCAACCTTGATTTAGAGATCGAGAGAGCGGGCAGCAAAAAAGGAAGGAAAGAAGACAAGGATAAATCAGTTTCCAGTGTTGATGTAGATATCGAAGATAAGGGTTACTATACGGATGAAGTCTTCGAAGAAGAATTCGATATAGACATGAGTGATTTCGGGAAGATGGAGAAGATACCTGCTGCGGTGTCCCCTACCAAAGAGGGGGAGGACATCGTGGATAGAGCGGAAAGGAGGGTACAGAAGATCCGAGAAGGTAAACAAGAGCAGGAACTCGATAGGTTAAAAGATGAAATTAAGAGAAGAAAACAAGAACTCAACCGAAGGGAGAAACAGGTACAGGAAAGGATCGATAAGATAAAGGAGAAGGAAGAAGAACTCAAGGAGAAGGCATCTCAAGTAAGAAATGAGATGCAGAATGTGAAAGACCTATGGACCGATCTAAGAAGGGAGAGTAAAAGCCTCACATCCGCAAAGGAGGGTATCGAAGAAAAGATAAGCGAGCAGATGAGAAGGGAGGAAGAGCTTTTCGAAAAAGAAAAAGAGATAGAAGAGAGAGAAGATCAATTAAAAGAGTGGGAAAAGGACATCAAAGCAAGGTCATCTAAACTGGGTAATATGGAAGAGGAACTGAGTAACTGGGAAAGAGAGCTCTCGAGGAAAGAAAAAAGATTGGATTCCATGGAATCCGAAGTAGAAAGGAGAGAGGAGGACGTCTTCGATAGAGAGCACAATGTCAAGGAAAGAGAGGGAGAGATAACAAATATCGAGGAAAACTTGGAAGAAAAAGAAAAACAGCTTGACAAAGTAAAAGATAGTTTGGAACTCAGAAGAAGAGACCTTAAACTCAAAGAAGACGAGTTGGAAATGAAAGAGGAGAACATCCAAAATAGAGAGGAAAAACTCGCTGATGAAAAGGAAAAGGTGGAAGAGCTCAAACAAGGTCTGAAAGAGGATCGTGAATCTCTGCGTGAGATGAAGAGCAGATTGAGGAGTAGAGAAAAGGAGCTCAATCAAAGAGAAGCTGAAGTCGACGAAAGAGAAAAGAAGGTAGAGTCCAAAGAGGAAGAATTGAAGGAAAGGAAGGACAGCCTCGAAAGAAAAGCTATCGATCTGAACGAGCGTGACCTAGAATTGAACAAGTGGGACGCTGAACTCAACGAAAAAGCCGATAGGATCCTTTCCGCAAAGGAAGATTTGGACGAGAGAGAAAAACAACTAGAGGACATGAAAGAGGACCTTGAAATCGAAGAAGAAAATCTTGAAAGAAAGGAGGCAGAACTAGAAGAAAGAAAAGAAGAGTTGGAAAGGAAACACCAAGAAAGACAAAAAGAGCTAGATGAAAGGCAAGGAGAACTTGCAGATATGAAAAGAAAGCTATCCGGTAGAAAGGGTGCCCTCTCAAGAAAAGAAAATCTCCTTGATGAAAAAGAAGAAGAACTTGTAGAGAAAAAAACTCAACTGGACGATAGAGAAAAAAAGATCGAACAAGAAGAACAAGAAATAGAAGATGAAGAGCAAGAACTCAAAGATGAAAGAGCTGACCTTGCAAAACAGAGGATCCAAATCGAAGAAAAAAGAGAGGGGATGGAGGAAGAACTCCAGGAAAAACTGGGGGTATTAGAGGAAGAAAAGAACGATCTGCAGAGCCAAAAACAAGAACTAGAAAATAAAACCAAGAAGGTCAAAAAGGAACTCGAGAAATTGATGGATGAGAGGGAAGAAGTGGAAGAAAAAAGAACTGAAATAGAAGATAGGGAAGAGGAACTAGAGAATAGGGGAGAAGAGATCGGTTCCCTGGAAGAAAACTTAGAGAAAAAGAAGAAGGAACTCGAAGATAGAGAAAAGGAAATCGAGAAGAGGGAGAAACGTTTGGAGAAGAGGGAAGAACAGGTCGAGGAGAAAGAAGAACTGTTCAATGAAAAGCAGAAATCTTTGAAATCCATCAGAGATGGTCTAGATGATATCTAGATCTGGGGAAAACAGCATTTTTTATCTATATCTATTTTCGTTCTATAGTGCAGGATAAAACTTCTTTACATCATAAAAGCTATGCTTGAGTGAGAAGAGGGATTTTATCCATCAGCAAATCAGTTCTGTCCTCCATACGTATTCAAGGACATAAGTTTTTTTAAAAAAGCGTTATTTCACGGACTATAGTTCTGAAACCACTTCTTCTATCCTATTCAAGGCTTCTTTTATATTCTCTCTCGAGTTTGCAAAAGACAACCTAAGATGATTCTCACCGACGTCACCGAAGGCAGCTCCGGGTGTCGTAGCGACTTTTGCCTTCTCGAGGAGCATCATCGAAAGCTCCATGCTCGACATATCGAACTCGTATCTAGGGAATGAATAGAATGTAGCATTGGGTTTGACACAGTAAAATCCATCTATCTTATTGAGACCGTTTACCATAACATCTCGGCGTTTCCTGTATGATTCTACCATCTTATGTATCTCTTTTTCCCCCTCTTGAAGTGCCACAACCCCTGCTTTCTGGACGAAAGAAGTTGCACATGTTATCGAGTGGGTTTGGATCTTGCTGATATCTTCCAGCAGATCTTCGTCGCAAACTACCCACCCCAATCTCCAGCCGGTCATGGCGTAGGATTTTGAGAAACCGCTTATCGTGATGGTTCTCTCTCTCATCCCATCTAATGACCCGACCGATATATGTTCACCTTCGAATACAATGTCCTCGTATATTTCATCGCTGATGACTATCAGATCATTATCTACCGCGATATCGGCTATCCCTTTAAGGTCATCCTTTGTTAATGTAGTGCCGGTTGGATTCGAGGGTGTATTCAACAACAACATTCCGGTTCTTGAAGATATTGAATTCTGTAATAAATCCATGTCGATAGAAAATTTATCCTCCTCTTCCAGCGGTACGTTTTTCGGTATGCCGTCGGCGAACTTGATCATAGGTCTGTAAGATACCCATGCAGGGTCCATAAGAATGGCCTCCGCTCCATCGTCTAAGTGTGCTAAGACAGACATAAAGAGAGCCATCTTGGTAGGTGTGATCAACACATTCTCTTTCTCGAAATCTAATTTGTTTTTTTGTTTGACCCTCTGTGAAATCTCTTCCCTGAGCTCGGGTATGCCTTGTGGATTCGTATAATGTGTGAATCCCTCGTTCATTGCATGTGAAGCAGCATCGATGATAAAATTTGGTGTTGTAAAATCAGGTTCTCCAACAGCCAAAGAGATAACGTCATCACCTGCTTCTTCCATCTTAGAAGCCAACTTCGATATCCTCATCGTCTCCGAAAAACTAACATCGAGCATCCTTTTAACGGGCATCCTTTTAACGGTCATTCTTTACAGACTCCTACATCTTATTTATTCAATACCACTACACATAGGGTTATTATAATTAATGCCTAGATTCTTAACTATCTCCTACCCCATAAGCTCGGACATTATCGCTTTTTGGGCATGCAGTCTATTCTCAGCTTGGTCGAATATAACCGAGTTAGGTCCATCCATGACTTCACCGGTTATCTCTAGACCCCTGTGTGCCGGAAGACAGTGCATTACTATAGCATCATCATTTGCTTTAGAAAGTAATCTTTGGTTGATCTGGTAAGGTAAGAATATCTTCTTGATCTCTTTTTCCTCTTTTTCATCACCCATGGATATCCATACATCAGTATATAGAACATCCGCGGATACCACAGCATCGTTTGGATCGTGGCTTACATCTATATCGGTTCCATTTTTCTCAGCTAATTCTTTAGCCTTCTCTAAGATATCCATGTTCGGTCCGTAACCATCGGGTGTACAAGCGATCATATCCATTCCGACGGCTGCACAACCGAGCAGCAACGAATTGCATACGTTGTTACCGTCCCCTAGATACACGAGTTTCTTTTCGAAATCACTCTTATGTTCTCTGATAGTCAAAAGATCTGCAACTATCTGGCAGGGGTGCTCGATATCATCAAGGCCGTTGATAACAGGTACCGAAGCGTTGTTGGCAAGCTCCATCATCATCTCATGTTTGAATGCCCTGTACATGATCCCATCTACGTACCTGCTCAGTACCATAGATGTATCAGCGATGGTCTCACCACGACCCAACTGCATATCTTTTGGGCTAAGATAGAGAGCGTGACCGCCCAGCTGTGTAGTCCCGACCTCGAAACTTATCCTAGTCCTTGTACTCGGTTTTTCGAATATCATGGCCAAACTTTTTCCTTTCAGGGGGTGGAAAGGTTCACCGTTTTTATGTTTCTTTTTTATCTCTCCAGCGATCCTTAATATCTCCCTGATATCGTCTTTTATATCCATAATCGAAATCAGATGCTTTGTCATTTTATCACTATTCCATTTGATCATTAAACATACTCAATTCATTCGTATTTTCCATCTGTCAATCTTGACATTATATTTACATATAATATACTTGTCTTTTCTACCATATCTTCAGGCAACGGTGGGATCGGCGGTTCTTCACCACCTTCTTTTCTTGCTTCCATCAATTCTTCATGATATCCGATATCTCTATAATACTGCCTGACGAATTCCTTGCTCTTCTCCACAAAATTTCCATTGTTATACTCCTCAAGCTCCCAGAACCTATCTTCATCCGCCGTCGCAAATGTGTCAACTATCATTAATTCACGGTCTTGGTCCATTGCGAATTCCTTTTTACCGTCTACATGCAGAAATCCGTTTTTCTCTACGTTTTTTTCTATGAGTTTATCTATCTTCAATACTGCGTCCTTGATCTCCAAAAATTCGTCTTCAGTGATCCCAGATATTTCCATAGCCTCTTCATTCGAGATATGTCGGTCGTATTCTTCTAATTTTGTCGTGACCTCGAAGAAAGGTTCAGGTAATCTATCGCCATAATTGGGCATGGAATCGAATCCAAAATCACGATAATCTACTTCACCGTCCTTGAACCTGTCGTAAAGAGAACCGGCTACGAAGTACCTACATATGAATTCCAATGGGATCAGATAATTTGTAGTATCTTCATCTATCTTTGAATAATCGTGGATAACATCCACCTTCTTAACCATCATTGTTTGATCATCGGGTGTTTCATAAAAATGGGTTTTTATCCTGAGATCGCTTTCGATCCTTTCAAACCAGTAGGAAGATGTCTTACAGAGAGTTTCACCTTTCCTCGGCACGTCATTAGGGATAACTTTATCGAATACAGATATATTATCCGTAAAGAAGAATTCGAGGTGATCATCACCTATGTCGTACACTTCCTTGACTTTACCTTTCCTTATCAGCTTTTTCATTGGGCACAACCAGTGATTTGTGGACAGATGAAGAATGTATTTAATATTTGTGTTCTAGCAAATTACATAATCCTGGATTCGAAACTGGATTGTTGTATGAAAAGTATGGATTATTGTTCAACGTTAAGATATTTTTTTGCTTTCTTCAAAATATTTTTTGCGTTCACGAATGTAAGTTTATTTAATGCTTTGTCGTATGGGAGCCACATAAAACCTTGATGTTCTTTAGATATTTTGATCTTCACCTTCATCGTCCTTCCCAAGAAAAAGATAACTTTTTTGTGTGAAAGTTCTCTGCCCTTGTGATAAAAATAATCGATATCCTCTCTGAATCCGTCTTCAAGTTCAACTTCTTCCTCTCTCACTCCGGTCTCTTCTGTCAGTTCTCTCAATGCTGTTTCTGTCTCTGATTCTCCATCTTCTACGTGGCCCTTTGGGAAATCCCAATGTCCAGCGGGATAATGCAAGAGTAAATACTCTCTTTCTCCGACATCACGGTATAAAAGCACACCTGCGGATCTTTCTTCCATCATGTTATCATATCGTTGAATTTAAACAAGCAATCAACCTACATTATTTATAGTTTACAGTTGAAAATAATGTACTAAAAATTTTCGTTAAAAAAATTAAAATTAAGGAAAGGGGTTTGGGATAATTATTTTTCCTCGTCGATATCTTCCATTATATCTTCGGAAATATCTTCTCCTTGTTCTTCTTCAGGGATTTCTTCTTCCGTCTTGCCTATTTCAGGTTCGTCACCGGGAGCTTCTCGTTCCTCTATTTTCTCCGGTATCTCTTCCTCTCCGGGTTCTTCAGGTATATCCTGTTCGGGCTCCTCTTCAAAGATGTCCTCGTCCGATATCTCCTGTTCAGGTTCCTCTTCGAAGATGTCTTCATCCGATATCTCTTCCTCTTCTTCCATCTCGCCGACTTCTTCTCCTAGTTCTTCCTCAGGTTCTTCTTCTATTATTGCTTTTTCGACTGGTTCTTCTTCAGCTCCGAAGAATTTAGGCAGTACGATGAATCCGATCAGTAGACCGAGTATCAAAGCTATAACCGCTATACCAGCTATCCAGCCGATGTAGTCGGATAAACCTTTTTCTGCTTCTTCAGACATGTCTACATTTTTTACTATTTGTTCTGTGTTTCCTGCCCGGTCTTCAACGTGTACGATTATTTCATTAGTTCTGCCGGGAACAATATCCATCTCTTTTTCAAATGAATTACCATCCATCAGTACAGGTCTTCCGTTGATCGTGACAGAAGAATCTTCTTCAGCTGTTCCTGAAATCAGTATAGTATCTTTATCGACATTCTCTACCTCGTTCAATCTGAATTCACTGATGATTGTGTCTTTTACGATACTTATTTCTTCTGTTGTTATATGTCCCGCAGAGTCTATTACCTCAAAATCAAATGAATTCCCGCCTTCATCCAACTGTAGTGGAACTTCAAAAGATCCGTCGCTGTAAACATCCACTTCATTCTCGTTCACTTTTAATTTTACATCCGCGGGTTCTGCCCCTCGGTCAACATCTCCAGATATATACACTATTTCATCTCTAGTGAATTCTGGAATGTTAGTTGGAGGTATATTAATAGAGGGTGCTGATAGATCTCTGTATATATTATATTCATGGTGCACACTGTTTCCACTCCAATCCTCGCCTGTAATTTCTAAAAGGTATTGACCTTCTTCTTCCATAGATAAGGTCCCATCGAATTCATGAGATGAGCTTATATCCATTTCCTGTTCATTGATCAACACTTCATCGTCATCAACGTAAGTGAACGAAGTTGTAATACTCTCTGTATCAAATTCAGATGTTCCAGCGAATGAAATGTTTGATTCCTGTGTACAATATCCATCATACAAGTTCGATAATTCGATGTTTAAAGGAGTTTTGTCTATGTAGAAATTCCATTCGTGTCTCATCTTGTTACCTGCTAAATCATTTACTTCTACTTCCACTGAATGCATGCCTTCGGATAGGGGTGATGTGGGCTCAAAATTGATAGATTTTTCTGTTACTCTCACACTGGTTACCTTTCTCACACCATCAACATATATTTTTGCAGAGGATGTATCTATACCTGTCCCCTCATGAGTAATCTCCTCTTCCTCATATATCCAGTGATCTTGATTATACCCACCTATGTGTTTAGATACATTGTGCTTTTTCTCTAACTCGATTTCTATCCAATCATCAGTGAATCCTGCACTGATAACAGGGGTATCGTCTGAAATATAGCGTCCTCTTTCAGGCATAACCGATTCAATGGTTGGTTCATGTAGGTCTAAGTTTATAGATATGGGTACTAACTTGGTTAAAGGTGCAATACCCGGTCCAATAAATAGAGCTCCTAAGAAAGTTCCATCTTTAGTCTCAGATGAGAAGTTCCACGTTAAATTGAAAGAGTTCATTTCAAATGTATTCATTACTCCATCTTTTCTATCAACTACACTGAAACCCTCACCTTGAACTATTGTTACATCCATGTCAAAATGACCTAAACCTGTTGTTGTAGTGAAACCTAGTACTTTTATTATATACGGTGCTCCTTCTTCCAGTTCATTTACATCTGGAGTGTCTGGATCGTCCATAACATCAGGTTGTATTAATTTCACATGTTCATCTGCATCTGCATCTGCACCATAGGCTATGAACTCATCTTTTTGTGCGATACCGTCCGGAATGTTACCATCGCCTTTTCCATCTAGGAAAATACCTAGATCTAGATCTGGTGCATCTGAGTGGCCCCAAATATGTACATCAAATATCAAACAGCTTTTTTGTACTTTAACCACCTTTGTATAACTACCCTTTGCAAGCATCTTAATGAAATCTGTTCCACTAATATCGTCTTGGGGTATCTCTAAGTCTTTATAACTTTCAGGTGCAGATGGACCTGCAGCTAGTGCACCGATTCCTTTATTATCAGAACCTACATCCCACGGTATCGTTGACATGACCTTATATTCCTTTTTACCGTACAATGAATCTGTTTTTACATTTATTTCACTCGGATTTGTTGTAATTGATCCTACTTTTACTTCTCTTACCGTATCATAGTACTTTGTTCCATCTAACTGGACATTTCTAATACCTATTATGTTCAATCCTGGAGATATTGGCGCCGTTGTTATTTCTCTTGGACCTCCAGTAGTTGTATATCCTATAGGTGTTTCATCACTTCCATCTTTAAAGTCTAAAGCATATGGACCATATCTTTCTTCACTTAATTTAGAGTATTGTGGAGCTTGGCTGAATGATTTTAGATTCATATCAGTATAATTACCATCCCATTTCATATCAAAGTAGAGTATTCTATTCTCTCCTACCTCTAATGTATCTGGGAAATCAGTATAATAGAATCTCCAATCTCCAGATTGCCCCGGACTTCCGTAACCACCCATTATTTCATCCCCACGGAAAAGAGCATCATGATATTTAGTGTTGTTTCCAAAACTAATATCGGCACCTTTTCCAGCAACATGGAAACATGTGGGGACAACTATTGTTTCATTTTCGTAATAGACGTATAACCCAACTTCGTAAGTTCCCATTTTTATATCAGAAGGTAGATTAACAGTTGCTGTAAATTCCTCGTCAATTCCGGCACCTATATTTAAATTGTTATTATCTATGTTTATAAGAGGGGTTTCCGTTCTATTATAAAATTCAACAGAGATATTGAAATTTAGACCTGTTGCACCTTCCATAGCTGCACCATAGAGTTGGAAACCACCTAAGTTGAACAATATCCCCGTATCCGCCATAGAAGCTGGATCGTGTACTCTAGTTTCATAAACTGTAGCTGCTCTACCGTCTATATTGATCCTATTTAAATCCGAATATTTATCAACATCTGGGCCCATTTTATTCACGTCAAATGGGTCTGTTTCATTCCATCTATATGAATCTAAAACGTAATATGGATCTTCGGCATCTATTTTATCGTTGTCATTTGTGTCAAACTCTTCGAATGGAACGTTCAATGTTATCTTCATGAGACTTGCATTTTCCCATAAGGTAAGGTTTGATGCGACTTTGGAGTAGGATGGGTCAGATGGGTTCGCAGCAAATTTATACATATCGTACAGCCCATGTTGATAATCCGGGTGAATATTAGTAAGATGCGTATCTTCTGATAACAACATAAACCAGTGGTCTGATTCATTAGACCTGGTAGTAAAGTTGTATTCGTATTCACCAATTTTCTGATATGTTTCTGCTTTAACATCCGCTTGTATAGTTTGGTTACCATCGTTTTTCAGATTAAATTTTTGTGATAAATGCGATTCCTTTGTATCCTCGTTGATAATGTTCGGGAAAGCTTCATACCTTTGTCCTCTATAATCTCCAGGATTCCAATCTGTTTTATTTATCAAAAGGCCTTCCTGGTTAGAGGCTAATTTTACAGCAGTATCTGCCATTGCAATTCCACTTCCTTGATGGAAAACATCGTGGTTGATATCCATTGCAGAACTTTTAATTATATTAATTGCAGTTTCAGTATCTGGATATGCCCCATTTTCCTCAAAATAAGCATTATAAATCAAGGCGGATATAGCAGCAGCATTCGGTGATGCTAGACTAGTTCCCTGGAAAATCGACCACGCATTAATTCCATTCATACCATCTACCGACCATTCATTTAATGCTGCTCCGGATATAGATTGACGACCATTTGCTAATAAATCCGGTTCTGGTTTGCCCAAGGTACTAGGTCCTCTAGCTGAAAAACTAGCAATTTGACCCCAAACAGGATGAATTCCATCTTCGTATGTTGTTGTATACCTTCTGTCGGAGAAATCAGTTGATGCGCCAACAGATAAAACTGCTGGCCCAGATGCTGGAGAAGTAACAGTTCCATATCCCCATCCGTCATTGCTAGCAGAAACTGTAAATAAAGTATTACCCTCTCCATGTTCATGGGTTATATAATCTGCCATCCTCGAAAAATGGTCTAACCCATCATTATAACTCGAAGAAAATCCAAAACTGTTACTTGCAATATTACATTCATCACCTGTACCCGGTTTTCCATCGTACCCCTCGACTGCAAAGTACCATGCATCGACGAAATTACTACTATAAATATCTGCTATAGGGACCAATTTTGCTTTTGGTGATATGCCTTTGAGTAAATCCATCTCCCATCCTTTATATCTTGTAGATTGAGAACTTTTAACTGTATATGTTGTTCTTCCTTGTGCGGCTATAGAATGGGCAATCATGGTTCCGTGAGAAGTGGGGGCGATCGTATTTGGATCTCCATTAAAATCACCTGTGAAAGCGATCAAATCTCCATTCCCAGGAATAAATTTTTCTCTAAATTCTTCTTCAGATTCAGTATTGTTCACCTTCAGATAACCGTATCTTTCGGCATATGTTCTAGAGTAGGGTAGAGGTGTATGTCCGTTACTTACAAAGTAAATCATACCTCCAGATATATCTGCTATCCCATCACCGATATTGTAAGCACTGTAATCTTTACAAGAGGTAGTATGATTGTAATAAGTCATATGTGCATCCCCACTTGTCGCGTTCCTTATCGTTAATTTTCCTGTCTGATTGGTTCCTGGTTTTTTATGTGTAGATCCAGCAGATAATCCAAAATTTTTTCCTGATGGATCAAGCCACGTAGAATTCGGGTTGAAACTAACATCTTTAATATCTACAGTATAGGTGAATTGACCACTGGGCAAAGTATTTCCGTTTGTTATATTAAAAATACGGCTATAGGCTAAACCATTCTGTGTTTTACTCCCCGTTGCAATATACATGCCATCTGGACTCCATGAGATAGAGATTAAAGGTCTGCTGAATCCAGCTGCTAATGTAGTGATACTATTACCATTAGAACTATTCCATAAAACTACATTTGTATCTAAAGAAGATGTAGCTAAATAACTGGAATTTGTATTAAATTCTACATCCGTCACCTTTTGTGTATGGCCGTTTTCGCAGGATGACACAATATTTCCATTTGATGCATCATAAATAGTTGCATTTTTATCCCAGCTGGCAGCGATCATACTACCATCTGGTGACCAATCTATACTATTTACAAATCCTGAATAGACATTAATTGTTCTATCTATACTTTCGGTAGAAACATCCCAAATTCTTATCTTGCCATCTTCATAAACAGATGCTATTTCGTTTCCCCCTAGAGACCAATCAAGGGAGTTGATCCTGGTTCTATCTGGTAAGGCGGGTTCTACTAATCTATGTACAATCTGCCAATTATTCGTATCATAAATTAATATCGTATTATATGTAGACCCTAGGGCAAGATAATTTCCGCTTGGACTGAATTTAATCGACGTTAACCTAGAGATTTTCGGTTGTGTTGTGAATAAAGGAGAATTAGGAAGTGATGAACTGTTAGAGGTATTGTATACATTCAATAGATGATCCCTACCTGCGGACGCAAGGAATCCCCCCTCCGGGCTCCAATCTATATTTGATATACCAGATGCTGAATCATGGAAATCAAAGTATGATATCTCATCACCTTTTGTCAAAGGTTTCTCATCAGTAAAGTCTCTATCATTGTCTAGATCTACGTAAACCGTATCATAAACTCCTGCTTCATTTTCGTCCACAGCTAATACATGTATCGGTGTTTTATAACCCGGTGCACCGGGTAATTTATTATCTGGATGTATGCCTATGTGATATTCTCCGCTTTCGCTATTAGGCACAATTAATTCTGATCTCCATGTGTTATATTGGTCTAAGAAGTAACCACCAGAAAACGTTGAATAATCTATCCCAGTATTATCATAATAATAATCGATCATGAACTTACCATGGTCTAGTTCAATAAAATTTGTTAGTGTAGTTACATTGTTGCTCCAATCAGGGGAGGAAATTTTTAATGTATCATCGAGATCCAGAGGTACGCTATCTTGTGCGTGTGATTCATTTGCACCGGTTGTAAACAATTCTGCCCAAACATTAGACTTTTCATCTACCAATTTTTTTGGGACCTTAAATTCTATGAAATTGCTTTCGTTGTCATAATGGAATTCTCCGGCTTCATCTTTATCAACTAGTAATGAATGTGTGTATTCTACAAGAATTTCATCGCCTTCTTCTAGAGGATCTTCGAAGGATATATTTCCATTAATAGTATCTACAGAAAAATCTGTTCCTTTTTCTAATATGAAATTATTTACCTGTACATATAATGTGTCTTGAGATATGTTTTTCTCTTGAAGTTTCATATATTCTTGGTTCTCTTCAGCTGTAAAGGTTTCTTTCTCGTATAATCCACTATCGTCTAGAAGTCTCTTTTCCCATTCCGATCCAGTCCATTTGTAAAACCATGCATGGGATATCGTATCATTTTCGGTCCAAATCTCACCGTTTTTGTCATATCCCCATCGATCATATATATGATCAAAATAAACAGCATATTCGGGGAGATGTTGGTCTTTTGCTTTGACTAGCTTTCCATGCGGATCATGATCTGCACCCTCACCAGTCTGATTATTTACGTCAATATAAAAACCAAAAGACATATTCATCTCATCACAAAACGCATCAAAACCGTAGTACCAATTATCATTATCCTGAGTTGCATACAAACCATCCAACTGTAAATCACCGTACATCACATGTATTTTTCCTGCTTCGGCTACTTTTTCGGTCCCATCTTGCCAATAATCGCTCTTATCACCATCTACGTCAATAGTGTGCCATATATTAAGGTCGGTTTTAGTTGAATTTACATACCATGGTGCAGATTCTGCATCGCCCTCAGAAGAAAAATATCCCGCCATTGATGGAGGGTCAAACGCCATCGGCCAACCATAATAAGGTGAACATTCATAATCCGCGGTTATTTTCATGTTTTTTTTCAATTTAGGGGAAAATGTGATATTGCCATCCTGTAAAGAGAGTGAATAATCTGACGAAGATATCTCTGTTCCATTATTGTAAAGAGTATAACTACCATCCATTACATCGCCATAAGCTAAATCAGCATATTCTTGATCATCTTTGGAAGAATCTACAACCAATTCTTTTTTTATTGTAAAATTTTCCTGATATCTAGCTTGTGTACCTTGAAGTTCTGGATGAGCAAAATCTATACCCGTATCTAATATTCCAACATTAACACCCTGTCCTTCATAACCCATTTCCCATGCATCGGGGGCTTTATGGTTTTGACTTGCATTGTAAACCGATGGACTTGGATTGGGATTAGAGTCTATACTATAATCAAGATTACCCAATTTATCAAAGGAGGGCATGTTAGCCGGGGTTGCTTTGGGAACATCATAAACTCCCAAAACACCTTCTACTTCATATAGGTCTTCCAAAAGGCTTGCAGGTATTTCTATTACTGGCGCTGCTATTCCGTTATTGCTCCCCCAATTACCCAATGGCCCCTCATAATACTCTCCTAAAAATGACTTTAAAGAAGTAGGTTCATTCGTAAAAACTATCTTTGTAACTGTAGGTTTCATCTTTATTCGGTCCTGTATTTCAATTGCATCCGATGATACAGAAGTAAGACCTTCATCAATATCCTGTTCTGGACTAGATGATGACTGGCTATTTATTTCCTTATCATTCTGCTCATAAATATTACTGAATCCGTTACCAATAGGACTCAATATAGATATTAAGAGTAATCCACATACAGCTACACCTATCATGACTCGTTTTACTTCCATTATATTCCTCCTAAATCTCAATATTTGATGAATGGATGTATGGTATATAATAATTTTGCTTTTAAGTAAAATTATTTTTAGAATAAATTTTCGAACCTAATTATAAAATATATCATCCAGAAAAAATAAATCATTGAACAACGAAGATATTTCTTCTTCATATCTAAGGTGGTAAGAAATAGAATAACTACTGCAAATATTGCTAAAATAATGAGATCGATAAATTGGTAAAATCCAAATAATATTATTGGAGATAAAATCCATCCAGATAATAAAATACCGATTAAATTATCCCCAATATCTTTTCCGAAAGAAATTTTATTTTCTAACAAGTAATAAATGATCGGTATAAATATTAAAATCAGGATTAAAATTATAATAAAGTCATTTGAAATTGAATGTATATGTGTAAAACTGATATTCTCCATCTCTCCCTCATAGAAAACTGGATTCCCAGCCATATCATAACCCATTATTTTCCTAGCTATTATCAACCACCAAGTTGGTGTGAAATAACCGTAAGTAAAGGGTAATGCTAACATCAACCCCGGAATTATGTATTTTATTTTGTTTTTAGATGGA
This sequence comes from uncultured Thermoplasmata archaeon, assembly GCA_964535805.1. Classification (GTDB taxonomy): domain Archaea; phylum Thermoplasmatota; class Thermoplasmata; order Halarchaeoplasmatales; family Halarchaeoplasmataceae; genus CAZHUM01. The sequence continues at coordinate 21,797 of CAZHUM010000006.1, read as the reverse complement.
AAATACACGATAAATAATAATCCTATAACTAGGTATGTGATCAATAATAAAAGGGTGTACATCCCAAGCAAAGAACCGAGTATTACAGCCATAATAATGGATATTATCGTTATCCGAATTTTTAATTTTTGATATACTGGGTCTTTTTGTAATGATCTAGCTAAATAAAAAGATATATTGGCAAATAACAAAGAAATGCTTCCAGTCAGTATATATGACCAATGGGTGAACGCTTGAAAAACTAAAACATTTGCTATGCATACCCCGATAAAGTATAGCGATTGTACTCCTATTTCGTATTTAAAAACAAAATTTTTTAATAAATTCTCGTAAATATTTCTTTTATATAGATATAAAAATATGATTGAACCTACTATTAATGTAGAGGTATAGGAAACGACATCCATCAGGTACTTTTGTTGTATCACGAGATAGTTTGCATACACTTGTGGACTCAACCCATTTTCAATAAAAAAGGGGAAGTAACTCTCATTTAAAAAAGACCATTTATAATGTGTGAATAAATATATATCTTGCCCATATTTATGATAAATCAATGGATAAGCACCGAAGAATATAATCATTAAAAATAATACATATACAGAATTGAATATCTTTAATATCTTATATAAGAACCACTTTTTTGATTCCTTCAAATCACTTAAAGTCGGATAGATTTTATAAGTAACGTAACTTAAAACACCAAAAAACATCAAAATACCCATTACTTTCTGACCAGGTCTTCTTTCAGGGTCGGAGAAGCTAAAAAATACGCTTTCAAAAGTGCTTTCTTTTGGGCTAATAAAACCATAATGAGCTTCGTAGTAGATATCAACGTTTTTAAAAACTAACAGGTCCAAAAGTGGTGGTAGTATCAAAACAAAATATCCAACCGCTATAAAATTCGCTAGTTTTTGATAGTCTATTTTGGTTACAGCATAAATCAAAAATATTCCCACAAAATACGCCATAACGTATGAGATAGTATGGTTAATGAAAAGATAATAGCTATAATACTGGTAATCGAATATGTATCCCTCGAGTACAGACCTGATAGCAGATAGTAGAAATACGTATATAAATACAGAGACCAATGAAAATCTTTCTCTCTCAAGGAATTCGAAAATCTTTGTTATTATATTTTCATTATCCATATTAATAAACAAAGATTTATGTTAGTATTTAACTCTTTATCTCTATTACCTGTTCCGTTCATGAATAAAATGGTTATCAATCCTAAAGTATTAATAAGTAATAATATTCATTGTTATCCAAATGAAAATGAAAAACACTATCGGAAAAAAGTTAGATGTTATAACTTATACGGTAGTTATATTAATCATATTTACCTTATTTCCTAACATTCTCACAACACCATACCAGGATAATATTTTGCATACTAATATGAGCACTCTAGATAGTTCATGGCCGTGCTATGGAGGTGACACACAACATACAAGTAGATCGCATTTTACCGATGAAAATATTAAGGAGGAATTAAAATGGACCTCTAAAATAGATAAAGACGTTTATTCATCACCGGTAATAGATAAAGAGGGGAACATATATATAGGTAGTGAAAATAAATATATATACTCAATTTTTAATAACGGCACACTTGACTGGAAATACAGCACTGCTGTTTCTATTTACTCCTCACCAGTATTAGATTCGAACAATAATGTATATGTAGGAACAATGAGAGAATATGTGGGAGAGGAAACGAGTCATGGACAATTTTTTTCTCTTAATAAAGATGGAGAACTTAGGTGGTTTAAAAACACTGATGGAGGTTTAATCGCTTCACCAGTAATTGGAGAGCACATCTATATTGCAGATGCCCTGGGTAAAATATACGCTTTAAATTATAATGGAAGAGAGATTTGGAATTTTAGCGCTGGAGATACAGTCTGGTCATCACCAAGCATCGGACCAAACGGAAACATATATTTTGGATCCTGGGAAGGGAAATTATATTGTTTGAACCAGCATGGTGAAGAATTATGGAATTATTCAACCGGAGATAAGATATATTCTTCACCATCTGTTGACGATAAGGGAATCGCATATGTAGGTTCTGACGATAAAAAAGTTTATGCGGTTAATGATGATGGAACACTAAAATGGAGCATTGAAACTAAGGATTTGGTTAAATCTTCACCTTCCATCGGAGCAAATGGTGATATATATATTGGTTCAAATGACGATACATTATATGCAGTTAAACAAAATGGTCAGATAAATTGGACCTACAAAACCAATGGAGATATAACTGCATCCCCTTCCATCGGAAATGGTAACATAATATATTTTGGTAATCAAGAAGGAAAATTCTTTGCATTATATCCTGATGGCATGTTAAAATGGGAATACGAAACCAGCAGTGAGATATATTCCTCCGCAGCTATAGATGTAAATGGAAACATATATTTTTCTTCGCTTGATGGTACACTCTATTGTTTTGGAAAAAAAGATAAAACCTTTGAGGACGATTTATACATCACAATTTTATATTATGCTATTCCAATAATCGCTATAGCAGCTACTTCAATAATATATTACAAATTCAAATTGAAAAAGAAAAAATAGATGGAATTTTAATATATCGCAACATCAAAGAAATTTTCGTTTGAGTTGGTAATGTATTTGAAAAAACAAAAATTATAAATAAATTAGGAATCATAGTATACTACAGAGATGGAACTTAAGTTCCATTTAAATTACCCTCAAAGATAAACGAGGAGGAAATAAAATGAAAACAAAAAAAATAGCAATGTGTATTGTACTATTAGTAACAGTAGCACTGGTGATTTCTAGTATTTCGTTGATTTTAGGCAGCAACCTATCTAAAGCAACTCCTGACGACACAACAACGGTGATCATCAAAACTGACGAAAATATCGAAAATTACGGTATTAAACCAGAGATAACGTACGATTCTTTTGTTACAGCGGATTTAAACAGTAATTCTATAGAAAAACTACGAGCAATGGGCTTTACAGTGTACGAACCAGAGGACATAAATAATATAAAACTCCGATACAAAGAATTCGACGTGAAGAACGGTGCTCCAGATATCCCTGAGAATTTAAAAATAGATGAATATCCGATGGACTACAAGGGAGCTAGAATAGTCAAATTCAAAGGTCCAGTAAAGGAAGAATGGAAAACGGAACTCAAACATATGGGTGTGGAAATAGATGGATACCTACCCGAGAATTCCTTCATGGTAAAAATGGATGGATTCACCGCAGAAGAGGTAACAAACCTCGACTATGTGCAATGGATAGGTATACATCAGCCAGCATACAAAATACAGCCAAGATTACTCAATATCAACGGATTGGTGGACGTCGAAGTTATTACAGAAAGACCTGTATATGCATGGAGCGTAGCCAAAGTGATCATGGATAACAACGGTATCATCAGAGATGTGGCTAAAACAAGTGACAGAGGTATTGTAAAGGCGACGATCGACAGCTCGATGATAGATCTTCTAGCAATGAACAACAGAGTCAAATGGATCGACAGAACTATGTTGCCAGAACTCCACAATGCTGGAGCACAAGATATAGTTCAAACCGGTGTCGACGGAGGAGGAACACCTATCTGGGGACACGGTATAGAAGGTGCGGGCCAGATCGTTGGTTACTCGGATACAGGATTGGACTACGACCATAATCTGTTTAGAGACCCAGACGGACCAGATCCAAGGCAAAATCCGAACCACAGAAAGATCGCGAGATATATGACTACCGCAGTGAATAAAGCAGATGTAGGATGGTATGTGGACAGCCAACCAGACGACGCAGACGGTTGTAACAGCCTCCCGCCTTCGGGACACGGAAGCCACGTGGGTGGTACGATAGCAGGAAACGATGATTATGTAAGCGGCGGAAGCGGAAACGACGGTATGGCACCACAAGCTAAACTGTACTTCGACGATGTAGGTATTGTTATGGAAGGAACAGACGGTTATTATCATGATTCATTGTCAGGCATTCCAGGCGATTACGAAGACATGTGGCAGCCCGCCTATGATGATAATGTACGTGTTTACAGCCACAGCTGGGGTAGGAATTTCACTTTCTCGTACTATACAAACGGAGCACGCATGGCGGATAAATTCATGTGGGAACATAAAGAGATGTTGTTGCTCTTCTCCAACGGAAATGACGGTGCTGAGGGAGCGAATTCAGTCGGGTCACCAGCATCTGCGAAGAACATTATTTCAGTAGGTGCTTCTGGCAACGATGGAAATTACGAAAATGTTGCAGATTTCAGCAGTCTCGGTCCTACGGATGACGGTAGAATAAAGCCAACCCTGGTCGCACCCGGTCAAACATTAGATTCAGCTGCAGCAGATGATGGAGCAAACGCACCTGGCGACCATTACGCAGACAATACAACAAATCAAGCTGATGAAACAGGTATGCAGGGTACTAGTATGTCTTGTCCAGCAACAGCAGGTTCTGCAGCCCTTGTAAGAGAGTATTTCACTGATGGATTCTATCCATCTGGAACAGAGATTAATTCTGATGGTTTCGAACCCAGTGCTGCTCTTTTGAAAGCTATGCTTGTTAACGGTGCTTACGAGATAACGGGAACAAATTCTGACAAATTAGGTGAAGGCGTATATCCCAACAACGCACAAGGTTGGGGTCAGATGAACCTCGAGAACTCTATGTACTTTGATGGCGATACTAGAAAAACGAAGGTTGTAGAACACCCTGGATTGATGACTGGAGAAAGTGCAAGCTATGAATTTTACGTAAGCGATAATAGTGAAGCCTTTGAAGCAACACTCGTTTGGACGGACTACCCCGGCGAGGTAGAATCCAGTCAGCCATTGGTCAACAACTTAGACCTCGATGTGACAGACCCTGGTTCAAACAATTATAAAGGTAACGTTTTCTCTGGCATTAACCCTGGTCAATCAGCAACGGGCGGTTCATATGATAATGAGAATCCAGTTGAAGGAGTCCTAAGATTAAATCCTTCAACCGGAACATATACTGTGAATATCGATGCAGCAAACGTGCCTAACGGTAGAGTTCAACCGTTCTCATTGGTCGTAACGGGTGGTTTGGATACCAGCTACGGAACAATATCACTAAATGAAACTAGATATCATGAACACGACACAGTTGAGATAACAGTGGAAGATACAGGTCAAAGCGGTAGCGTAGATGTAGATGTTACCTCTACCACCGAAACGACCGCTGAAACCGTATCACTCGCTGAAACGGATACTGGAAGTGGAAGGTTTGTAGGTACTATTCAGACAAACTATGCTGCACCCAGTGCTAATGGCATGATCGAAGTGAGCGATGGAGACACTTTAACGGCGTCATATGCCGATCCTTCACCTTCGCACACGGCTACAGCTACGGCAACTATTGATGCATCCCCACCAATGATCAGTAATGTATTCGCCGATAATATAGCAAATACGGCAGCTAAGATCAACTGGGATACAGACGAAACTTCTGATTCAACCGTTTATTACGGTACATCCTCAGATGCAGGAACGTGGACAAACAGTGAATCCCTTACTGAATTAACTCAAGTACACGGAGTTACTCTTAGAGGATTATCACCTCAACAAACATATTACTACGATGTAGAATCTACCGATTGGGCTGGACATACCACTAGAGCAGATAACAATGGTAATCACTATACGTTTACCACTTCTACAAATCCTGTAGTTCTCTGTGTAGTGGATGAAGACGTACCGTCCGATGCCGATATGTACATCAAGGACTATGAACTATCACTCGAACACTATGGATGGACATATGTATCCTGGGACACTACAGATTTGGGCATTCCCTCGACTAGTGACCTAGAAAACGCTCAAGTTGTAATGTGGGACACGGCACAAGGTTATCCACAGTTGGGTAGTACTGAGAGATCACAGATAGGTCCGTACCTACAGCAAGCAGACTCTAGGTTCTTTGCGATCGGACAGGACATAGGTTGGGATATGAGCAATGATGGTACTGATTCTGACGAACAGTGGTACAACGATTATCTACTTAGTATTTTCAGGCAGGACGACGCAGACGGTGGCGGCGGAGACGGTACAATCGATGTGATAGGACAATCAGGAGATCCGATATCGGGTGCTTACACTGGTGGTATAACACTTGACCAAAGTGTCTTCGGCTCTACAAGATTCTGGCCAGACGATATAACCAATGATTACGGAACCATGTGTTGGGATTACAGTACACACGCAGGCGGTGGAGATGCCGCAGGCATAAGAGCAGATTCCTCACAAACTTCTGGAGGAGGACGTCCCGGTCAACATAGATTGGTATACGAAGCTTGGGCCCATCAGATGATGGGTGACACTACATGGCCCCCGAGTACATATGATGCAACTCGAGCAGATATAGTAGATAAATCAGTATCTTGGTTGCTCGGAAACAATCATCCTACCGTTACACTTTCAGCACCTACTGGTGGAGAAACTTGGAGTGGCACTAACTCGATCACATGGTCTAAGGATGATCCTGATGCCGATAACGTTTATGTCGATATCTACATCAGCGATGACTCTGGTCAAACATGGGTACAGGAATCTTCTGGAGAAACGGGAACAAGTTACAGCTGGGATACCACAACCGTTGAAAACGGTGACACATATAGAGTTAAACTGTACGCATACGACGACGGAACACCATCACTAAACGACGTAGATTCATCCGCCAGCGATTTCACGGTAGATAATGGTGATAGCGGAGATAATACGGGACCAGCCATATGGGCAGGTAGTGTTGATACAACACCCGATCCGGTTGATAGTGGATCTGTAATTACTATTACAGCAACCGCGGATGACAGTTCGAACGGTGACTCAAACATACAAGCTGCTGAGTACTATATAGACCGCGTACCTGATGGTAGTCCAGATGGTACGATGAGTGCAACTGATGGTACATTTGATGAAGTGACTGAAGATATTACCGCGGACCATACAGTATCTTCTAGTTCAGGTGAACACACCCTTTACGTTAGAGCTCAGGACACAGCAAATAACTGGGGAGACTATGAGACATGTACATTCGAAGTATTAGGCGGCAGTAGTAATCCACCAAGTATAACGATCACCGCACCTAATGGTGGCGAATCTTGGGAACAAGGTACAACACAAACGATCACTTGGACAACAACTACAGGTGATGGAACTATAACCGGTGTAGATCTAGAGTACAGCACGGACAACGGTGGAAGCTGGACAACGATAGTCACTGGAACAAATGACGACGGCAGCCACGATTGGTCGGTTCCGTTTGAACCAAGTGACCAATGCCTTGTAAGAGGCACTGTTCACGATGACCAACCCGCTAGTGGTACAGATACAAGCGACGCAACATTCACAATTGACTACAACACGCATGCATTGGGAACATTATCTTCATCGGATGGTGGAGGATGGAACTTCGTTTCATTCAACCTAGATGCCAATGGAGATAACTACGCTGTAGCAAACGATCTAGTAGAGATACTAGAAGATACAGAATACGGGATCCCTGGTAGTTATGACAAAGTCATGTACTACAGTGCAGCCGACGACGACTGGAAGACGTATGTACCTGGAAGATCAACTCAATACAACGACCTTTCAACCTGGAACACCCAAATGGGTCTATGGATACACATGACTGTCGATGATTCACTAACTGTAGAAGGTACTCGACAATCTACGACGGACATAACACTGTATCCGGGCTGGAACATGGTTTCCTACCCGAGCAGTGAATCAGGTACGGATGTACCAGATGACGTGTCGACGGTAGGTTACTACGATGGAGCAGCAGAGTACAATTTGGCATACGATCAAACACCAGGAGACATGACTTTGAACCCAGGAGAAGCGTACTGGTTCTACTACACTGGAACATCGTCATGGACATGGACAGTAACGTACTAAAAACACCCACAAAACCCTTTTTTCTTTTTTAATTTTTTAAAAAAACAATTAGATTCTTTGATTCTGAGTAGTTTTATTATTTTTCTTGTTAAAAATCATAAAATGAGCGTAATTGTTTATTACGTAGCATTTTTTTTAATTTTTCATAATTAGATAAAGTAAATTCTTCGATTGTATGGTTTTTTACATATTTTACATATACTACATTTTTTCGACATATTTTTAATACATGCCCCCTCTTACAATTCATATGAAGCCTAAACTACAGGTCGCCTTGGACCTAATGAACCTCGATCGGGCTATCAATATAGCCAAATCTGCAGTTTCGGGTGGCGTAGACATAATAGAAGCAGGCACACCTCTAATAAAGTCAGAAGGTATGGATGCGGTTAGAAAACTCAGAGAATCTTTTCCGGACAAGATCATATTCGCTGACATGAAGACCATGGACGTAGGCGGTGTGGAGGTCGAGATGGCTGCTAAAGCCGGTGCGGATATAATAGGTATATTGGGTGCATCTGATGATGAGACCATCAAGGAAAGCATCCGTTCTGCCAGGAATTACGATGCAGAGATAATGGTCGACATGATACGAGTTAAAGATATCATAAAGAGAACGGAAGAAGCGTGCTCCTTCGGTGCCGATTACATAGGGGTCCATGTCGGTATCGATGCACAGATGAGAGGAGAAGACCCTCTAGAATTGGTCGATAAGGTAGCTGTGGTGAGCACCGTCCCCGTGGCAGTAGCCGGAGGTATAAACTCTGAAACAGCTCCTGCTATTGTAGAAAGGGGTGCAGATATAGTGATCGTTGGCGGGGCTATAATCAAATCAAAGGATGTAGAAAAATCTACTCGTCAGATCAAAAAGGCTATGGAGACGGGCGAAGCCATCGTATCAGAAGTCACGGGTAAATTTTCTAGAAAGGAGATACTGAAGGCATTCAAGAAAGTTTCAACACCCAATATATCCGATGCAATGCACAGAGAGCCGTGCATGGACGATATCAAACAGACCACATGTCCTGGGAGTAAAATGATAGGGAAAGCTTTCACCGTTAGAACAGTGGATGGTGATTGGGCTAAACCTGTAGAAGCTATCGAGAAGGCGGAGAAAGGAGATGTGATCGTGATCGATGCGGGAGGAGGAAGAACAGCAGTGTGGGGGGAATTGGCTTCCCGGTCTTGTAAAATAAAGGGGGTCAAAGGTGTAGTAATCGATGGTGCTGTAAGAGATGTTGACGAGATAAAAGAGTTGAATTTTCCCATATTTGCAAAACATTCATCTTCAAATGCTGGAGAACCCAAAGGTTACGGGGGGCTACAAGATGATATTGTATGTGGCGGTGTGGAGGTTAAACCGGGTGATTGGATCGTCGGTGACGACAGCGGTGTGATGGTCATACCGAAGGAGGGGGCACACCTTATCGCAAATCGAGCTGTGGATGTTTTAGAGAAGGAAAACAGGATACGTGAGGAGATCAAAGAGGGTAAAACACTATCAGTGGTTATGGAATTAGAAAAATGGGAGAAAAAGTAACGGTATCTAAACGTTCATTCTTTCAATCTATACTTTCGATGATCTCCTCTTCTGTTATCATTTCTACATTTAATTCTCTTACAATCTCTAGAACGTTCTCCCTCTTACTCCCCTTCACCCCGTCATCTAAAATCACGTAATCCGCCTTAGATAATTCGACCGCATCACCCAGGTTGTGTATATTTAAATCATTGATAGCCCATCCAGGTACCATATGTCCCATATCGACATTGTGATGCCTGACCAGGTCTGTATATTTTGAGGCGTAGTGTCCTCCTCCAATGCCCACCAAAATAATCTCATTTTGATCTTTTTTTCCTCTGGAATCAATCGACATCACCGTATCTGCGATCACTCTACCCGCCCTATCATCTTCCCAACAGTTTTTATCGCTCCCTATCTCTATGTAGTACGTAGGAGTTTCCAAGTAAGGACCATGATGGGTAGCTTCGAACGATACTTCATATTCACTAATCAATCCGGTCTCTTGTGACTCCTTCAAAATAGTCCTTAGAGCTCTAGTCATGGATATTGGGTTTGGAGGGACAAGTTTTTCATCGATACCGCCGAATTTTGCCTCACCATAATTTCCTATAGGATGAACGGTCAAAGAGTGTATGCCGGCCTTTGAGGCATGTTTGGAAATGAAAACTACGTTATCGATATCTATATCAAATAATCCAGCTACTTCTTTATCGACGTTATCCACGTAGATATGATGTTTGTTCACGGTCACAATCATATCGTCGCCCCTTCTGTAGACTGGATTATCTCTGTACTCTCCGATGACTTTCCATTCTAAATCTAATAACTTATCCAAAATATTCATACTAGCTTTGTCTTCCTTCGAGGATACTATCAATCTCATCTTATCTTTCTCTTTACGATTATGGGTATATAGAAACCTATTACAAAATGATTACTCATATCGTTCCCCCTTACTGTACACTTGATAGATGATAAATATTTTATACAGAGTAAAGAATGAAACATTTAGATAGAGAATATGGTTGATGAAACGGTAGACCAACTAGTTGAGTCGATACCAAAATCGATGTCGGACCTAGAAGATATGCCGTTATATTCTATATTACTTTTCCTCGGTGCTTGTTTATCTATAGGGGTCGGTTTACTTCTTTTTCTTTTCTTTTTATCCTTTACTTTCTCTACATCTTCATTTATCGATCTAATTATCAATATCATCCTAGGAACGGTTATTTTGTTGGTTGCATCTAACATGTTAGAGATGGACAGCCAGACAACCAGTTATTTAATGCTGGCTATCGTCGTTTTGATATCGTCTATCACAATTATATTCCTAGGAGGCATCGTTGGGAGAATATCCGGCTTCATCGCTTTGATTGGATCCGTCATAGCCTTGGCGAACCATCTATACAAACCTTTAAATTTGTAATCAACTATGGATATATACAGGTGTAGAATAATGGAAGACAGCATCGAGATGATATCGAACCTGATGTCGATATCCGCTAAAACGGCTCCTAAATCTATGGGCGAATCATTCCTTGAGATAATTTCTCTGGATAAGGCTGAAAAAGAGATATTGACCGAAGAGATGTTCCAGATGTCGGATGAATTGAACGACGATTCCTACGGATACGAGGGGGAGATAATCAGAGATGCTGCAAAAGTGATCATAATCGGTCTTAAGAAACATCCTACATTGGATCTGGATTGTAGGGCGTGTGGTTTTAAAGATTGCGATGATTTTGCTGAACACCGCGTTGAAGGTATCTTCGAGGGACCTAACTGTGTTTTTCACCTAATAGACATCGGTATGGCGGTGGGGAGTGCCATCAATACGGCTAATAGGCATGACGTCAGATCTAAAATATCTTTGAAAGGGGGACTAGCAGCCAAAAATGTTGGTATATCTTCTTCTAATGTTTGCATAGCACTCATGATAGACCTGAGTGAAGAGAAAGATTATCTATAGTCTACCTATCTTTTTCTCTTACGAGCGCATATAGATCTAAATCAATCTACATAATGATCGTGCACTAGATTACCTGGACTGCTTAACTGTGTACCGTCTAAAAGGTATATAGATTCTTGGTCTATTTCGATATTGTTTAGGAACGGACCTAGATAGCCATCTTCGTTGAAACTAACTCCACCGAGAAGTGGATTTAGAGGAGGTATGATTATCGCTTGCCTTTTTTTCTCATCGATGTCATAATCCAACTTAATCCAGCAGATATACTTCTCCCTTTTTCCCAATGAATCGAGCAAGGTTACTGCGGGATGTGTGTGAGCGACTATCACCACATCGGCTCCAAGTACTTTTTCTGAGGGCGACGCGTGACCGTGAAAATATCCTACCCCGTCTATGATATCACCTCTCACATCGTGTAAAATTATTTCCGAAGGGATATAAGCGTCTATACCTCCATCGTGATTACCGGGGAACACGTGTATCTCGTCAACGTAAGAGAGCCACTTATCCATAGCTCTAGGGATCTCCTCATATTCCTGCCAACTCCCCGATGGTATGTTATGCTTGATATCTCCGTTTATTATCAACCGGTTGATCTCATCACTTTTTAGATAGGAACTAACATCTTTTACCATCTTGTTGGTTTTAGAAGAAACGTGGATACCTTTGTCTTCTAGTTCCCTTTCATATCCGATGTGGAGGTCGGCTATGACCAACGATTGTCCGGCGGATAATATCCGGGTATTCCAGATAGGCTCTGGATCTATCATATTTTTCATAGTTGAATTTCTTAAGATGTTACAGCTTCGAGAGATATTTCTTTATTTCCCAATCCGTAACCTGCTGTCGGTATTCACTCCATTCTTCCCTTTTCTTGTGCAGGAAATGCTGGTGCGTATGTTCTCCTAGAACCCCTTTCATGAACTCGCTGTCCTCCATCAGAGACAATGCATGGCCTAGATTGGACGGAAGTGATACTATGCCCGATTCGTGTCTCTCTTCGTGGCTCATCGAGAATATATCTTCTTCTGCTGGAGAAGAGGGCTCTAAGGCTTTGTCTATACCATCCAATCCCGCACCCAGCAATACTGCAAATTGTAGATATGGATTTCCCCCTGGGTCTGGGTTTCTTATCTCTATCCTGGTGGCTTTTCCTCTTCCTGCGGGTATCCTAGCTAAGACACTTCTGTTGAGGAAAGCCCACGTGATATAAACCGGGGCTTCGTATCCGGGTATCAATCTTTTGTATGAATTAACAGAAGAATTAAGAACAGCACACATTTCGTCAGCATGTTCCAGTAAACCAGCTAGATAATGTTTCATGATGTCGCTCAGCCCGTCGACCTTATCTTCGTCATAGAACGAATTGTTTCCATCCATGTCAAAAATGCTCTGATGCACGTGCATACCCGTACCGTTGACTCCCGATATGGGCTTTGGCATGAATGTCGCGTGTAGGTTATTTATCTTGGCCACGGTCTTTATCCCGTGTTTAAGCGTCAATATATAATCCGCCATGGTCATGGCTTCTTTGTACCTCAAGTCTATCTCGTGCTGACCGTTTGCAACTTCATGATGTGATGCTTCCACTTCGAAACCCATCTCCTGGAAGTACAGGTTGCACTCTTTTCTCACTTTATCCGCTCTATCTAGAGGCATCAAATCGAAATATCCACCTGAGTCGTCCGGTATCACCGTTGGGTTTCCGTTTTCATCCAACTTAAATAGGAAGAATTCAAACTCCGGACCAACGTTGAATTTGTATCCCATCTTTTCAGCTCTGTCCATCTGCCTCTGTAAGATGTATCTAGGGTCACCTTCGAACCTTTTTCCCTCAGAGTGATAGATATCACATATCATCCTACCTGTTTTAATCCTGTCATCCGTCCATGGAAATACTAGAAATGTATCTAGGTCGGGGTAGGCCCTGAGGTCAGATTCTTCGATCGTCGCATAACCCACTATAGATGACCCGTCGAAGAGCACACCTTCATCTATCGATCTTTCGAGGTGGCTAGCTGGGACGGATACCGTTTTCACTCCACCAAGCAAATCCATGAACTGCATCTCTACGAATTTAACGTTCTCTTCTTTAACTCGTTTTATTACTTCGTCTTTTTCCAAAACCATCACTCTCTATCTGAATTATTGATACGGTACCCAATGAAAAACATATTATTTAATGGTTTTTAGATATGGAAATCGTAGTCAGAAAACCAATTTCTTTATGCGAAAGTAATAATAATATCCATGAGATAGAGAGCGTGATGGACTACCCTGTTTCCCAAAATAGCACAGATAAAAATAGCACTATATTGAGTACTGCAAATAGGTATCTAGAAGAAAAGATCCGGATCGTAGAAGAGTCCAAGATCCCGCTTAGGTATTTTTTTCTGACCTTTATATTCGCCGTCATTATCAGAAATTTTTTGGAAGCTAGTCTTTACCATGATTTTCATAGCATGTCCGCCGTCTTCAACCTTGATACTGTCATCCATTTCTTTTCTAGTTATATCGCTCTGGGCCTGGGCATCACACTGCTGTTGTATTTTGCAGTTGATAAACCGATATTGAAGGTTTTTAAGGTCGTAATGCCTACTTTTCTCATCCTCATAGTCGCACCTTTGGTGGATTTTTCAAAACATCTTGTAACGGGTAAAGCCGGCATCCACATAGGATACATCACGGAATCAGACTTGTCCAGTTTGTTTTTCAGATATGTCACTTTTTTTGGAAATTTTGAGTCTAGAAGTTACGGTGTGACAACGGGTATGAAAATAGAGATATTGTTGATCATATTGCTAGGATCCGTTTACATACTTATATCTTGTTCTAGCAAGATTAAAGCTGTCGTTTTTGCATTCCTGATGTACTCTTTGATCTTCTGGGGGGGGATAGCATTTCCCTCTGTTCTTAGGTTGACCTTCCCAATAGTTGGGCTGGGTGATTTGATCGTATCACCAGCCGTTATAACTCAAATGTTTTTCCTGTTGAGCGTGGCGTTAGGAACGATTATTTTATACCTTCACGATAAGCAGGGCTTCATATCCATAATAAAGGATGTCAGACCCTTCCGTCTTCTTCATTATGAACTCATGTTCATCCTGGGTATGGTTTTAGCATTGAAGGTCACCGGTAAACCTTTCCAGTTCTCCTCACAGATAATAAAAATTGTCCTGATAGTAGTAACCATCGCTCTCGCATGGCTCTACTCGGTATTTGTAAACAACATAGAGGATATAGAGATAGACCGCATCACCAACGAAGATAGACCCTTGATCTCCGGGAACATGAAAATAGAAACGTATCAGAAGTTGTCTTGGGTACTGCTGGGATCTCTCATTGTTATCGCTTACACCGTGGATATAGTGTATCTATTCCTGATATTGACCTTTGTGGCTGGCTATTTTATATACTCCGCACCACCACTCAGGTTGAAGAAGGTGCTTATCCTTTCAAAAACTCTCATCGCTCTGTGCTCTTTAGTTTTGGTTGTAACCGGTTATTGGATGATAAACTACTCTCTGTCATCATTCCCCTCGATTGTTGTTGTTATCGTAATGCTGGGTTTCACCTTATTAATCAATTTTATAGACATAAAAGATTATGAAGGGGACAAAGAAGCTGGTATCAAAACCCTTCCCGTTCTCATGGGATTGAAAAAGTCTAAAGTTGTTATCGGTATCGCCTTTATCGCAACTTATCTATCCGGGTATTTTATCTTAAAAAATTTTTACATGATCCTACCACTGGCACTGATAGGTTGTCTGGAGTTTTACCTGATTAACAAGGAGGATTACGATGAGAGGTCCGTTTTCATTGTATACATAATCTCCCTCTTGTTCTTGATAATTATGTATTTTAGGCTTTAAGGTGGTGCCAATAGGCAAGAAAACAAAAGTTATAAATATGCCCTCCTAATGCTTTTCAATTAAATCTAATTAAATATGACGTGATATAATGACGGAAAAGGAAAAAACAGCGAAAAAGAAGAAGTACACCACGGTGTCGATCCCGATACCTCTGGCAAAGAAGGTCAAGAAGAGGATGGAAGGGACTGGATTCAATTCCATATCCAGCTATGTGACCTATGTCCTCAGACAGGTGATCTCCAGCATAGAGGAAGAGGAAAAACAGCAGGAAAGCTTCTCCAAGGAAGACGAGGAGAAAGTGAAAGAGAGATTAAGAGCTCTCGGTTATCTCGATTAAAACTAGATAGAGGAATAAAACATGTCTAAACCTCACGGTGGAAACCTGGTCAACAGGATCGTTTCCGACGAGAAAAGAGAGAGACTCCTGGATGAATCCGAAGGGATGAAAAGTCTATCGCTCTCGAGTCAGCTCAGAAGGGATATGCAGAACATCGCTTCCGGTGTGTACAGCCCCCTACAGGGATTCATGTGCAGGGACGATTTCGAAAGCGTGGTCGAACACTCGAGATTGGATTCAGATATCGCATGGACCATACCTATAGTTCTGGATGTCGATGAAGAGACGAAAAAAGACCTGTCCGAAGGCGACGAGATCATACTCAAGGCTGAGAACGGCAAGAAGATCGGCCTTATGGACATCGAAGAGATATACTCTTATGACAAAGACGAATACGCCCAGAACATCTACGGAACAGATGATATGGGCCACCCCGGAGTTCAAAAAGTAAACAATATGAAGGATCACCTGATAGGTGGAGAGATATATCAACTCCAAGAATTGGACAACCCGTTCGAAAAGTACCATCTCAAGCCCATGGAAACCAGGATATTGTTCAAAGAGAAGGGTTGGAGAACGGTGGTAGGATTCCAGACCAGGAACGTACCACATCTAGGACACGAGTATGTCCAGAAGACTGCGCTGACCTTCGTGGACGGTATCTTCATCAACCCCATAATAGGAAAGAAGAAAGTCGGTGATTACAAAGACGAAGTTATCTTGAAGGCTTACGATGTTCTGATGAACAACTACTATCTCCAGGACAGGGCGGTCATGAGCATACTCGAAGCTGAGATGCGCTATGCAGGACCAAAGGAAGCTATCTTCCACGCGATCATGAGGAAGAACTTCGGCTGTTCACATTTCATCGTTGGCAGAGACCACGCTGGTGTAGGAGACTATTACGGACCCTATGCAGCTCAGGACATATTCGACAAGTTCCCGGATCTTGATATAACACCCGTTTTCTTCAAATCCTTCACGTACTGTGAAAAATGCGGTGGAGCAGTAGACGGATTCATATGTCCACACGACGATAAATACAGAGAAAATTTCAGTGGTACCAAGATGAGGAAGCTTTTACAGGAAGGTAAAACACCGCCCGACCATATGATGAGACCGGAAGTCGCCAAGCTCGTGGCTGACATAGACGACAAATTCGTAAAGTGATCCCTAAAACGGTTGGTAATCATATGGAGACTATAAAGAAAGCCGTCGAGGATAGAGATGGACTTCTCTTACACCATTGGGATACTGACGGTATGGTATCCGCCGCACTGGTGTTAAATGAGCTGGATGAAGTGGCCGATCTCACTAAGATCACACCCTCTATCGGCAATTACCTGCTGAACGATGAAGACAGAAAGAAAATCGAGAATATCGATCCGGAATTTACAATAGTAGTGGACATGGCACTGCCGAAGGATTCGGTATCATTTCTGAAAAAGTTCGGAGACGTGTTTATCTTCGACCATCACTTACAGGATAGGCACGATGTTGTTGTACACCACAATCCGATCATCGACGGTGAATCACCGAAGAGATATCCAAGCGCTTCGTGGGTCATCAACGAGTATATAGGTAACGAACCCAGCTTGCTTTCCATACTTGGAGCCTTCGGAGACAGAGAGCAGAAACTCAAGGAGAACCCCTATGCCATGGAAACTATCGACACCGTACTAAATAAGCTGGATGCAAAGTTCGACGAAGTCCTGAAATGCGCTTATTATTTAGACTCTAACTACAAAGTAGGAGACCGTGAAGCGGTAACTCGATCACCGGATATCTTGAAAGGAGTCGAGTACCCCTCTCAGATACTGGAAAGAGAAGATCTGAAGGAGAACTACGATAACCTCAACAAAGCTATCAAAGAGGAAGCCAGCGGAGAACTGGAGACGGTCAAAACCAACGTTTTCTATCGAGAGATGGAATCACCCTACAATATCATATCCACCGTCACTAGGAAGCTGGCGTGGTCGAGAGAGGGAGACATCATCATCGTTGCAAACAGTGAATACAAGGAAGGGGAGACCCAGATCTACATACGTGGACCTATACCGGATTCCGAGAAGATAATCCAGATGGTCAAAGAAGAAGGATATTCAGCCGGCGGTAAGAGTGACGTGGTCGGCATGGTCATACCCACGGAAGAAAAAAACCGTTTAATGGATGAGATAAAAAACCATTTATGATAAAAATCAAAATGGAGAAGATAAAATGAATAAACATATAATACCAAGTGAACAACATTGGGAAAAGGAAAATATCGAGGAAGGTTTCGTTCTTTGGTTCACCGGATTATCCGGTTCAGGTAAATCCGCTGTAGCCGAGAGGGTCGCTATCGCCTTGGAAAGAGAATTCGGAGAGCTTGTTGAACGTTTAGACGGAGATATAGTTAGACAGCATCTCACCTACGATCTTGGATTCACCAAAGAGGACAGAGATATGAACATAGAAAGGGTCTCGTTCGTAGCCGAACTGCTTTCAAGGAACGGTATCTGTGTACTGGCTTCTTTCATCTCACCCTACATCGAGAGAAGGGATAAGACTAGAGACATGGTCACAAATTTCATCGAAGTCTTCGTTAAATGTCCGGTTGAAGTTTGTGCTGACAGGGACGTCAAGGGACTCTACGAGAAAGCTATGAAAGGCGAGATCGAGAACTTTACAGGTGTATCGGACCCCTACGAAGAGCCACCGAATCCAGAGATCGTCCTGGAGACCGACAAAGAGACCATCGAAGAGAGCGTTAAAAAGGTATTAGACTACCTAGAGGATAACGGCTACGTAGGAAGATGACAATATTTTAGCATTTTCCGTTATATGATTGACACTTTTGAACAACCCTAGGGACAGCAAGATGGACCAGTCGAAAACCGAGGTCTTCACTGCAACCACGCCCGTTCCAGAATTTCCGTCGATCGTATTTCCAGTGACTATTATGCTCGCTGTTGTAATAGTGTTGATGAAAGTCAAAACCTTTATTACCGATTCTTCCAATATTCATCCTGATGAATAGAGGCAGGATGATAGTGGTATTACTATTCGTGTTGTTTGTGCTTTCCTTTATCTCTTTACAAACTCAAGCTGACGTCGATATGCAGTACAACTGGTGGGGAGACCCAAGTGGTCCTGCACCAATCGGTACGGGTAATCCTGTTAATGAACACGTAGATCCTGATCCATGGTTGGAGGAGCCGATATTAGTATGACCAAAGTAGTTCTAGATGCGAACGCACTTATCATGCCCTTCGATTCGTCCATCAACCTAGACGATGAGCTGGAGAGGGTCATCGGTAACCCGGATATCTACGTTCCATCGTCGGTCATCGATGAATTGAGGAGACTCAATAGAAAGGACGCCCTGAAGCTAGCCGAGAGATATCCTGAGATCGATGTAGAAGGAACCAAAGACACCGGTGTGCTGGAGGCTGCGGAGAAACTAGATAGTGTTATAGTGACAAACGACCGAGGCCTTCTGGAGAGGGCTAGAAAGAAAGGGATACCCGTTGCCTTCCTCAGAGGTGTTTCGCATCTCGAACTCATAGGAGAAATATTTTAAACCCTTTTTTTATCTTATCTTCATGGAAGAAACTGAAGAAGGATCAAATGAGGGATCATCTTTGATCATAATGGACGGTAAGGTCACTTCCGGACTACAAAGGGGCAAATATTTTCTTTCCAAGAAAGTATATCGTAAAGGGGTTAGAGAGAAGATCGGAATAGATCCAAAGGAGGGGACTCTGAACATCAAATTAGATGATTTGAATGCCGAAAAATTGAAAAGGCTCAAGGATGAGGGGGGATATTACATCGAGGGATTCAAATCAAAAGGTGAAGAATACGGCGGGGTGAAGCTTTTTCCAGCGGAGATAGGCGGGCTGGACAGCGCTGTGATCATACCGGATATGTCTCATTACGATAGAACGTTGGAGATCCTATCGGAGCATCATCTCAGGGATGAGCTGGATCTGACCGATGGAGAAGTCGTACAGGTCGTAGTAAAACTACCGTGATCAGAATTCTTTTTCCACGTATTTTAACGCACTCTCGAAAAGATGTTTTCCATCACCGAATTCAATTGAATCATTATCTCTGGTCCAGTCAGGTCTCGTGTGCGAGTAGAAAACCCTCTCAGGGTGAGGCATCAAGCCCATGACGTTACCCCGGGGGTTGCAGATCCCAGCAATGTTATCTGGCGACCCGTTGGGATTCCATGGATAATCTGGAGGTGAACCATCATGAGTGGTGTATCTAAAGACGATCTGCCCGTTCTTCTTTAATTTCTCTAAAAGATGGTCTTCCTGAAGTATGAATTTCCCCTCGGCGTGGGCACTCGGGAATACGATATTCTGATCTTTGTCGTATTCGCGGGTAAAAACACATCTTTCGTTCTCTTCTACCTTTAAAATCGATGGGCGACACTCGAATTTGTTACTGTCGTTGGTTGCCAAGATCGCATCCGGGATATCGGTTATAGTCTTGTCTACCGCCGGAAGGAGTCCCATCTCAACAAGAACTTGGAATCCGTTGCATACGCCGAGCACCGGTTTTCCGGTTTCTACGAATTCTAACAGTTCATCCTCCATGGCACTCTTCATCCTTGCACCGAAGATGGCTCCTGCACGGATGTAGTCGCCTGCGGAAAAACCACCTGGTATCATCAATATGTCGTAGTCGCTGAGCTCTCGTTTCTCTTCTTCCGTTACATCGTCTCCCGTGAACTGTTTAAGATGCACCTTCTCAGCTTTGGCACCGAGTCTTTTCCATACCTGGTGTGACTCTTCTTCACAGTTCGTCCCTTCGATCCTAAGAACGGCAACGTTTATGTCTTCGCGGTTCAATTTATCGTCCAGGAAAGGGTAAAAGCATCATCATAATAAATATTTTGTAGATTGAACAGAAATTATTTAATGATGGACAATATACGTATGCCATCATTTTGGGGCCATGGGGTAGCTTGGTCGATCCTTCGGCGTTTGGGACGCTGGTACCCGAATTCAAATTTCGGTGGCCCCACCATCCCTTTTACTCTAAGATATCGTCCATGCCGGACAGTTTTTCACTTACCTTCTGCTTGTAATCGTTTAAAATCTCGTCTGGCCTCCTTGGAGTATCGTACACATCGTACAGCTCTCCCCTCTTGATCATGATCTGATATTCCTTGCTCTTCCAGTTCAGATGTGTTCTGATCTTCGATATCTTTTCGATTATAGCTTTATCAACTTCATCCACAATTTCGGCTGGCTCCCCTTTAACAACCGAGTTATCTGGGATCTGTGTTCCAGGTTCGATGATCGTTCCATTGGTAACTAAGACGTTATCGCCTAACTCCACACCCGGCATGACCACTGCATCCACGCCTATGAACGTGTTCTTTCCGAGGCTGCATCCCTCCAATCGTGCCCCCGGTGAAATGAAAGAACCTTCACCGATCCGGACCTCTCGGTCGTCCGTCGATTCGATGGTAGAATTCGGCATAACGTAGACGTCGTTATCGAGATGGACCTTTGATCTTTCCGCATCGATGATACTCCCTGGCCATATACCGCATCCCTCTCCTATTTCTATCTCTCCCACCATCTTCGCTGTTGTATCAACGAAGTAATTCATCTCGCCATCCTCGTTATCAGTTATATTCTCCAGTTCTTCAGTCATCGGATTGATAGTTAGCTTCATTGTTAAATATGTTTTGGAATCTGAGAGTCAATTCGTTGAACCAAAGTTCAAATCCCTCTACTAAAAAAAAATGAGTGCGGACGCCGGGATCTAGCCAAAATCAAAGATTTTCGCAACTCACTAATCATAGATTAGTTCGTTGAACCAAGGTTCAAATCCCTCTACTAAAAAAAAATGAGTGCGGACGCCGGGATCTAGCCAAAATCAAAGATTTTCGCAACTCACTAATCATAGATTAGTTCGTTGAACCAAGGTTCAAATCCCTCTACTAAAAAAAAATGAGTGCGGACGCCGGGATTTGAACCCGGGTAACAAGCTTGGCAAGCTTGAGTGATACCAGACTACACTACACCCGCAATTTGGAATGAGCAAGGCGAATGAAAATTGCGAGTTGGAGGAAGATTTTCTTCCTGCTGACCCGCAGTTATGAGCGTATGCGAATAACGAGGAGTTAGTGGAAACCCTTTTTT
>CAZHUM010000005.1:0-58768 GCA_964535805.1 uncultured Thermoplasmata archaeon | reverse complement strand
GAATAAAATAGTTTCGGAGAGAGAACAAACAGTCTATTCTTTCAATATTTTTTCAAATGTGGCAGAATCAACGATCTGTACACCTTTGAATTCTTTCAAATCTAAAAGATGGTGGTCTCCAGACACGATATATTCTGCCTTTGCTTCCAAAGCGCAGTCAATGACCATATTATCATCTGGGTCCTCCTTGATAATTTCGTAGTGGTCATCTGGTATCACCACAGTGGTAACTCTGGTTAATAAATCTAGGAACCTGAATATCTTTTTCGAATCCAAGTGACTGAATTTTTCCCTTTGTAGAACTCCCACCAACTCTTTGAGTATTTTGTCCGAAATTACTAGTTCATATTCTTCTGATACAGCTAGAAGAAGGAGTTTTCTCTCCCTACCAGACCAACCCATACCAGATATAAGTATGTTAGTGTCGAATACAACCTTCATGCTACTTTCCTCTTGTCCTTCCTATAATTTTTTATCTCTTTCTTGACATCCTCTTTTGTGACATCTCCTTTTTCCATCTCTTCGCCTATTTCGATAAGGAGTTGTTCTATCTCCTGCTTTATATCTTCTTTCTTTAGACTTCTAAGCAAGATACCGCTCTCTTCTCCGATCACTAGAAATTTATCTCCTGGTGAGAGACCCAGTGCTTTGCGGATATCAGAAGATATCACTATCTGCCCATTGGGTGACATTTTTGTAATCGATACTTCCATTTTGAACACCAATATATACAATATATTTTAGATATAAAAACTTTTTTAGATAACTTTTGACTTCATATATTCTTTTATTAATACGATTTGTAATCAAAATAGTCAATGATCTACAAATGTTTGTTTTTTCAAACCCTGCTCACCAAACGTTCTTCGCACAGGAATCAAATAGATTCCTCCTTTCTTCAGAAGGACGAGAGTCTTTCTGCAGACGCATGCTAAGTACTAAACGTCCTTTGCAAAATATATTCGTGTGTCAAACGTCGTTTGCAGAGCGTTTTCGTTTGGTTTTGGTGGTGAGGGTTAGAGAAGAGATTTTTGTTGATTGTCTGAAGTGTGTAATATCAAACGTATTTTGCGTCTACTGGAATTGTGAAGTAATCGAATTACTCCTTTCGCTCGGTCGTAGACCTTGCGATGCCTCGCAATCCCATCGATGTTTAGAATTTTTCTAGAAAATCCTGAAATATGTAAAAGTCGTTTGATGTTTTGTTATATTGCAAAGGGGATAATATTGGGGTGGGGAAAGGTATTTATTTTTTGGGGAAAGTGAGGGGGGAAATGGGATGATGGAAGCATGATTTTCCTATCCGTGGTCGAACAGCGAACAAGTTCTATTCCTCCTATCTAACCATATCTAGATACGTATGGATAAAATAATTTCGGAAAGGATTACAATACCTAGATCACTTTGTATAATGGTCGACCAACTTCACGAATGCATCCTTCATCTCTCTTATATCATTTTCTAAAATATCAAATTTATTCAGTAGTTTATCCAAAGTCGTACTGAATTCTCCATATTTTACATCTAAATAATCGAATTTTTGGACGGTTTCATTATGAAATTCCTCTGTATGAGTTATGGATCGATCTAGTTTATCAGATATGTTATCCAATTTCCCACCCAATTCCTCCTTTACATCACTGAAACCTTTGTCCACTTTCTCTCCCACCTTCTTAGTTTCCTCGTGCACCTTCTTTGTCTCTTTATGAACTTCTTTGGTCTCCTCGTAAATGTTTCCAAGATAATCAGCAGCTATATCCATCCTTTCGTACACGGCTTTTGTAAAATCCTCTTCTCGTACTATATCAAAATATTCAAATTCACCAGTAGCCTCAGAATATTCCACATCGATGTTAGTGACCTTGATCGGGTACTTATCGATATTGATCTCTTCCAAAAAATTTTCTATCTCTTCTTTCTCCCCTTCACAAACTACTTTTACTGTCCCATCTTCCAGATTTTTAACGTATCCCGTTAATCCATGTTCGTATGCGACTTTATCGATGTTATCTCTATAGCCGGCTCTCTGTACCTTTCCTTCTACCATTATCTCCGCTCTCTTCATATCACCATCCAATTTTTATGACAATATAAATATCCTTCGCTATCTTATATCCTAAAAAAGTGGATCTTGGGTTTTGCCGGGCTTCGAAGTGTAGGGCGGGGGTGACTGTTTGATACTTAGTCTAACGGCGAACAAGTCCTGTTCCTCCTGTCTCATGGTGTATAGATACGGATGAATAAAATAGTTTCGGCATTAACTTCAGCCTGCTTTCGATACCGTTATTGTCACCTCTATCAAACCAAAAAGTTAATAATAGATAGCAATATTTATTATTTTATGCCAAGCAAAAGTGTTTCGATCAGCATCCCTGAGTTGATGAATAACGAGATAAACACTCTAGTAAAAACTGGTGAATATAGTTCCAAAAGCGATGTGATCCGTGATGCCTTCAGAACGTTTCTGAGAAAAAATCCCGAGAAAAAATTACGTATAGCTATAGAACTGTATAAAGAGGGGAAGGTCTCACTGATGAGAGCGGCGGAGATAGCGGAGATCGACTCGGAAAGTTTTAAGCAGGAATTAAAAGATAGAGGGATCACAGTAAAGACTTATCTCAGCGAGGAACAGAACGACTAGAGGTTGATATTCCCATGAATGACCTTCTAGTACTTGATACCGACGCAGCATCGGTACTCGCAAAAGGTGAACTAGTAAACGAGATTTTAGATTTATATTCAGACGGTAGGATCATCATAACTCCAAAAGTTGAAGATGAACTCGAGAGGCCTCTAGATTACGGATACAGGTTTCCTAACAAAATATTGCAGGAAAAAGAGATCGATACAGTCAATATTTCTAGAGATGAAAAAGAACTCTACAGGAAATGGTTCGACCAGATCATGATAGGTAAAGGGGAACTAGAATCCATAGCTGTTGCTAAACGGAGAAACGCTGTCTTCTTCACCATGGATAAAGTCGCGGCAAAGGTGGCCAAAGAAAAAGGAGTTGAGATAACTGCATTCGACTCCATATTGAAGAGGATGTTAAAGGACGGATTCATCGATAAAAAGGAGGCAAAGAAAGCGATAGCAAAAATTGAAGATAAGGACAATCGGAAAATCGACAGAAATAAAATATTTTCATGAATATCTGAACTGAGATGAAAAGGTGAATAGTCCACCGTTTACGCTTGCAGGTGGTCCGGTTGAGCCCTTGACGCACATGCCTAGCGTCTTCGCTCGGATGCGGTGGGAGCGTGGCTGGTTGATACTATTACTCACAGCGAACAAATTCTGTTCCTCCTATCTCTTGTGTATAGATATATATGGATAAAATAATCTCGGAGCAAAGGGTTCATATCTTCTCCTTTATCTAATAGATGGTCTTGACAAGAACTCAATAGATATATCTTACCGTACACCTAACTCATCCAAGAATCCATTCTGCCAATCTTTGAACTCTTTGAACCCCATCTTAAGGTATTTCGAATCCTTGGCATCGAAGTCCTCGACCACCTTTATCAACTCTTCCTCGAAATCGAGATCGTACACTTCCAGTTTCGAAACGTATTTTTCATGGTCGAAACCGCCGTATATCAGCATGGACAAGATATCGATGGCATCTTTCTTTCCTTTGACGCTTCCCCTTCTATCGATCTCTGCATTCTGTTTTAAGATAATCAGATCCTCTAGTACGGGAACGGTGAACCCTTCGATATCAGTTACTCCTATATCCTCCAAAGGAAAACCGAGTTCCGAATAATATTTGACATAGATATCAACATCAAATTTATCCTTCTGGATCTCGTATTTCTTCAAGCGATCGTTTTTGGTAACATCGAAATCCTGCTTCAACTCCCCTAAGGTTTCAAAATCGATCACAATATCTATATCTTTGGATTTATGCTGCTTCGTCCAAAGGTATACCGCCCATCCTCCGATAAGGATGAAGTCGTATTCTTTAGAAAACGTCTGTAAGCTCTCCCAGCTCGCTTTGGTCAGTGATTCATTCCAATATTCTGTCATGCATCTTCCTCGTGAATTCTTTGGCATACCATTCCTTCATATTCCACAGGTCTGCGAAGATCAGTGCATCGTTCACTCCTATCTCTTTTTTTAGAACGAAAAGGTTCGGTGGACCTTTTACCTGCGGGAACCTTCGCTTGATCTCTTCTATGGCTTCTTCGTCTGCATATACGTAAACTTCGGAATAGTCTGCAGGTACGTCTTCATATCGGAATTTGTACGCTGTGTATGCGGTGAATTCCACACCTCCCGGCATGGACCTTTCTATGTCCCTGACCTTTTCTTTTACCCTAGTTCGATATACGATATCTTTCTCCGTATTTCTTATGCTCGCCATATACATCAGGATCTTCTCTTTATCTCTGGTCTCTAAACTCCTGCTGAAGACTTCTACCGCACCCATCTTTTCCAGTTTTTTAACTGCTCTGTTCACAGTGCTCAGAGAGATATCTAATTCCCTTGATATATCTGCTTGAGTGGTCTTTTCATGATCCATCAGCCACGCACACACCATTACCGCTTTCTTCATCTTTCGATATATTTCTTTTGTGTTTTATATATCTTTCGTAAAAACAGAAATACATTTAAGAGGAAGATAGAAGAAATCGAAAGGTGATCTATTATACTGAAAAATGGAAGATATGACCAAACATCCTTTGAAGAAAAATTCTACTATAAACCCGCTAACTAGAACATATTACATAATTATAACCTAGTAAATGGAATGTAAAAGGTATATCTCTATACTACAAAGGTGTTATCCTAACCGATTTTCTTCTTTTCGGTTTTACTACCTTCCCGCGTTCCTTCCGCGCATGTAACCCATGATGATCCTAGCACTCTTCTTCTCACCGTTCTCGTAACATCGTACTACTCCCCCCTGGTAGAACCTCTTGTCTACTCAAACCCTCAGTACCTTGAAATCTTAAGATTGATCACCGAAGTCGGGAGAGTAGATCTGGTAGTGTTTCTCCAGCTTTGCCCTTAATAAAATAATCAGAGATATGATGAGTAAGCGGTGTTTCTTCCAGGTTGATCTCCACGATCTTCGCCCCGTGTGACTTGGCTACAATGGGTAAACTGGCAGCGGGCTGCACGATTGCTGAAGTGCCAACTACGAACATTATATCGCAGTTCTCGACTTCCTCCCCAGCCCGTCCTACCGCGTCGAAGGGCAGCTGTTCACCGAAGAGTACCACATCTGGCCTCAGCAGGGAACCGCATGAACAGTTTGGAACCTCGCCCTCTCTTACAGTTTTTAAATATCTCTCAGTCTTGTAGCCTTGACCGCAACCGGTGCAGACCAACTCATACAATGTGCCGTGCAGTTCGATTACATCCCTACTCCCGGCTCGTTGATGGAGCCCGTCTATGTTCTGTGTGATCACCGATTTGAGTCCGTACTTTTCAAGTTCCACCAGACCTACATGACCTGGATTCGGCTCGGCATCAAAAACTTCCTCAATTTGGATTTTAAAAAGTTCCCAGCATTTCTCCGGGTCCCTGTTGAATGCACTCACGTGGGCGTACTCATTCGGATCGTATTCATTCCATAGACCGTTCTTCCCGCGGAATGGGGCGATGTCGCTCTCTACGGATACGCCGGCTCCGGTAACAGCGGTGCTTAGATTGGAATCTAAAATATCCTCTACAAGATCCTCTGATATCTCGGTCATTATTAAAAAAAGAGAAAAGAGGTTTTATTAAAGTTCCGACTTCAGCCTTTCTAAGTTCTTCTGTACTTCTTTGTCCACGTCGTCGTGGATGCTGCTGCCGTGTGAGTCCATGGTCACCAGGAATGGACCGGCTTCTTTGACTCTGAACATCCAGAATGCTTCCGGTATACCGAGCTCTTCGAGGAAGTACACGTCTTCCACTTCCTCGATCGCATTCGCCATCAGGGCCCCGGCTCCTCCGGTGTACTGTACATAAACGGCTCCATGCTTTCCAAGTGCCTTCAAAGTCCTATCCGCCATTCCGCCTTTACCGATGATGATCTTGGTGCCGAACTTCTCGATGAAATCGTCCTCGAATATCTCCATGCGTATGCTGGTGGTTGGTCCTGCAGAAACCACTTCCCACTTTCCGTCTACCTTGTGTATCGCCGGACCGCAGTGGAACATGGCGTACTTAGACGGGTCGAAGGGAACCTCTCCCTTGTCCATCTCCAAGAAAAGTTCGTGAGCGGAATCTCTTGCGGTGAATATCGTGCCGGTTATGTAGAACGCATCGCCCACTTTCAGCTTCTTTACCTCTTCAGGATCTATCGGTGTCGTAATCACTTTCTTCATTGTTCCACCTCCACGTTGCCATGGGCATCTACGATCACCGTCGCCTGTCTGTTCGCCCAGCACTGAGGTACTATGGCAACAGGGAAGGACGCCGGGTGTCTGTGGGCGTACTCGATCTTGACGTCGAGGACGGTGGTTTTACCTCCGATCCCCATGGGCCCGACTCCGAGCTGGTTGATCTTGTCTTTCAGCTCCCTTTCGAGTTGGGCAACTTTTTCTTCTGGATGATGCTCGCCGACGGGTCTCAGAAGTGCCTTCTTCGCCAATTCAAGTGCTAGATCCGCTCCTCCTCCTATACCGACAGCCAAGGTGGTCGGTGGACAGGGTTTGCCCGCCATGGCAGCCACGTGCTCGAGCACTATCTCTTTGACACCTTTCAATCCCCTTCCGGGAGTCATCATGACCAGTTTACTCATGTTCTCGCTGCCGCCTCCCTTGGGCATGGCGGTTATCTTGACTCCGCTGCCTTCGACGATCTCCCAATGTACAGCCGGGATGGATCTACCCGTGTTGTCGCCGCTGTTCTTGTCTTCCAAAGGATCTATGGCATTGGGTCTCAGAGGGACCTCTTCCGTCGCCCTTCTCACTGCTTTCGTTATTATATCCTCTAACTTTCCGATTTCCCCGAACTCATCCCCCACCTCGACGAAGAAAGTAGGGGTCCCAGTGTCCTGGCATATCGGTCTGCTCTCTTCCTTTCCAACATCGATGTTCTCCAATATGGCTTCCAGCTGCACCTTGGGTCCGGATTCTTCTTCCTCCTTAAGTGCATCTCTCAGCGCTTTCTCTGTCTCGGGAGTTGTCCTTGTAACCGCCAATCTTATCGCTTCTACAAGCTTATCTTCAAGCTCATCTTGATTCATGTTATCAGCATCGGCGGATTAAGGGGTCGGATATAAAGAATTTCTGTGTTGATTCCGGGGTTAATGATTGTTAATATATAATTTTACATTGTAATTATATCTGTGTATATTTCCAATAAAAAAGAAAAAGATTAAATAACATATCTAACAACGTTCTCCCCGCAGTGTTGGAATCCCCGGATTAATATTGGAAAGCAAACCGAAGGTATTATATCCCCCTTGTTATTCCAACATTCCCCGCGAGGGGAAAACCATCAAACATGGTTGGCTCATCATGAAAAAAGATGTATTAATTATCGGCGGTGGTATCTCTGGTGTTCAGACTGCCCTTGACCTTGCTGACAAAGGGTATGAGGTCGTCTTGGTGGATAAATCACCAAGCATAGGTGGGAATATGGTCAAATTGGATAAGACCTTTCCGACCAATGATTGTTCTATCTGCATCTCGGCACCCAAGATGGTGGAGACGAGCAGACATCCTAATATCGATTTGTTGACTTATTCTGAGGTCAAGGAAGTCATCGGCAGCTCAGGCGGTTTTGACGTAAAGGTTTGGAAAAGAACGAAATATGTAGATCCGGATATCTGTACTGGATGTGCCGACTGCGAGGAATCGTGCCCCGTCGAGGTCCCCAACGAGTTCGACGAGGAGCTCTCTTCCAGGAAGGCGATATACGTAGAATATCCACAATCGGTTCCTCTGACTTACACTATCGACTACGAGAATTGTGTCGGCTGCGGCGCATGTGAAAGGGTCTGCGACGCCGGGGCGATCAACTTCCTGGAATCTTCTCAGGAGATAGAGATCAAGGTCGGAAGTATCGTAGTAGCTACGGGCTATCAGATGATGGAACCCGACGAGTGGAGAGAGGAGTACGGCTACGGGGAATACGACAACGTACTGACCGCCATGGAGTACGAGCGGCTTCTTTCAGCTTCCGGGCCGACCGGAGGTAAGATAATGAAGCCCTCCGACGGGAAGGAACCGGGATCCGTGGCTTGGATACAGTGTGTAGGTTCACGATGCAAGCAGAAGGGGATGCCCTACTGTTCACGTGTTTGTTGTATGTACGCGACGAAAGAGGCTTCGATAAGCAAGGGGGAAAATCCCGACCTTGACACATATATATATTATATGGATCTTAGAGCCTACGGCAAAGATTTTCAACAGTACTACGACAAGGCGAAAGAAAAGGGGGTCAATTACATCAGGGGAAGACCGTCGAGGGTGTACAAAACACACGACGGAAAGATGGCGATCGAGTACGAGAACACGGAGGAGGGAGAGGTAAGGACTGACTGCGTAGATATGGTCGTTCTCTCGTCGGCTATCGTTCCATCTCAAGGTAATTACAAGTTAGCGGACATACTCGATATAGAACTGGATGAAAACGGTTTCTTCAAATCAAAAGATTTACTCACGGCGCCCATGGATTCCACTAAAGACGGTATCTACCTTGCGGGCTGTGCCCAGTCACCCAAGGATATTCCCGACAGCGTAGCACAGGCCAGCGGTGCCGCGGCGAGAGCTCTACAGCCGATCAAGGATAGAAAAAGAAAGGGGAGACCGGAGAAACCAGAAGAGAGGGACGTGACCGGTGAAGAACCTAGGATCGGTGTCTTCGTTTGTCACTGCGGTAAGAACATCTCCAAATACGTGGACGTAGAAAGCGTCAGCGAAGCGGTTAGAGATATACCGGGAGTTGTTTACGTCGATGACACCATGTTCGCTTGTTCCGAGGACGCACAGACGATCATGAAGGAAGCCATCGAAGAGCACAACCTTAACAGGATCGTAGTTTCAGCGTGCTCACCGAGGACCCACGGCGAGCTGTTCAAGGACACCCTCGAAGAAGCGGGGCTGAACAGGTATCTTTTCGAGATGGCTAACATCAGGAATCAATGCAGCTGGGTACACAGCGACGATGTGGAAAAGGCGACGGAAAAGGCTAAGATAATAACCAAGATGGCGGTTGCAAAAGCGAAGCTCTTATCCGCTCTAACGGAGGAGGAGATAGAAGTGGGTAACCGCACACTGATCATCGGTGGTGGACCAGCCGGTATGCAGACCGGGTTGAGCTTGGCGAATTCGGGTCAGAGAGTGACCTTGGTGGAAAGGGAAGATAAACTCGGTGGCAAGCTCAACAGGTTGAACACGCTGTTCCCTTCAGATATAGATTCTCAAGAGTTCATCCATAACCTTGAACATCAACTTAGAGACAATGAAAATGTAGATATCCTCACCTCCGCGGAAGTCGAGGATGTAGAGGGCTACATAGGCAACTACGCGGTAACCGTTAACGGCGAGGAGATCGAAGTTGATACCATCGTCATGGCTACCGGTTTCCAGGAGATAGAACCGGATGGGTTCTACGGTTACAAAGATTCCGACAGGATCATGACCCAGCTCGAATTGGACGAAGCTTTGGCTGACGATGCACTGGAAGATCCAGAGAACGTTGTGTTCATCAACTGCGTCGGTGCCATGGAAGAAGACAGGCCTTGGTGCTGCCGTGTGGGATGCGGCAACTCCCTGAAGAACGCCAAAGCTATGAAACAAAGATATCCTAGATCCAACGTTTATATAATGTACAAAGATATGAGGGTCTTCGGTAAGAAGGAAGAAGAGTACTACATGGATGTATCCGAAGAGGACGGCGTGATATTCCTGAGGTACTCTACTGAAAAGAAGCCGGAAGTAACCATCGGTGACGACTCATTGAACATAAAAGTTTACGACAACCTTTTAGGTGAAGAACTGGAGATCGACGCCGATTATCTAGTTCTAGCGATGCAGCTCGAGGGAGACAGCAGCGCCGGTAAACTAAAAAAGATGCTCAAGATCTCTTCGGACCCAGCGGGTTTCTACATGGAAGCCCACGCAAAACTCAGACCACTAGAATTCCCTTCCGAGGGAGTATACCTCGCCGGTGGTGCCCATTATCCCAAGAACGTAGCGGACACCATATCTCAGGGTGAAGGCGCGGCTTCCAAGGCGGCGATACCCATGATGAGGGGGTACACCAAGAGCGAAGGTATAATATCTGTAGTGAATGAGGATATATGCAGCGGCTGTAAGATGTGTATCTCCGTCTGCCCCTACGGAGCCATCGACCACGACGAAGAGGAAGGCATCGCAGTTATCAACAAAGTACTCTGTAAAGGATGCGGTTCCTGCGCAAGCGTATGTCCAACCGGGGCTATAGACCAGAAAGGCTTCGAAGAGGACATGATATCCGCTATGATCAAAGCCGCACTCATGAAGGACGAGGTGGTATGATGGCTGAAGAATTCGAACCTAAGATAATCGCCTTTCTATGCAATTGGTGTAGTTACGCGGGTGCGGACCTTGCAGGTGTGAGCCGAGAGCAGTATCCTCCGAACATCCTCAACATCAAGGTCATGTGCTCTTCCAGAGTTTCACCGGAGCACGTGTTCCAATCGTTCAAAGAAGGTGCTGACGGAGTGCTCATAGCGGGATGTCACCCCGGAGACTGCCATTACATAGATGGAAATTACAAGACCATAAGGAAATTCGATCTCATGCAGAAGATGATGAAGGACATGGGGTTGAACGCTAAAAGGCTGAGGCTGGACTGGATATCTTCTGCAGAGGGGGGGAAGTTCGCCAAGGTTATGACTGATATGACGGAGGAGATCAGAGAATTAGGTCCCCTGGATTTCAAGGAGGAAGAATTATGAGCGATAAAAAGAAGATCGGATTTTATTGGTGCGGTGCCTGTGGTGGTTGTGAAGTGAGTGTTCTAGATATCGATGAGATGATTTTGGATGTCGTTGAGATAGCGGACATCGTTTTCTGGCCCTGCGCGATGGACCCGAAATATGAAGATGTAGAGGCCATGGAAGACGACGAGATGGACTTTATCTTCATCAACGGTGCGATGAGATCGGAGGAGAACAGGGAACTCGTAAAATTGTTGAGAAAAAAAGCGAAGAACGTCGTTGCCTACGGTTCCTGCTCGACTCTGGGTGGTCTTTTCGGTCTGGGTAACATGTACTCAAAGCAAGAATTGTTGGATGAAGCTTACCATACGAAATCCACCGATGAAGGCACCGTTCCTCAAAAGATCAGCAAAGTGGAGGAAGGCGAACTGGAGCTGCCGGAACTGCTGCATCATATCGTTCCTTTACACGACATCATCGAAGTCGATTACTACATCCCGGGCTGCCCGCCGCTTCCAGTACAACTCGAGGAAGCTTTTCCAGCACTGCTGGATGACGATATTGAAGTCGGCAAATACGATTTCATATCGGAGAAAAGTGTCTGCGATGTATGTCCCATGGAAAGAGAAGAGAAAAAGATCGAGAAGCTGGTACCTATCCAGGAAAAAACGGACATCGATCCGGAAAGATGCCTTCTCGACCAAGGTATTCTTTGCATGGGTCCTGCCACAGCGGGTAACTGCGATGGTGCATGCACCAAGGTGGGCCATCCGTGTATCGGATGCAACGGTCCTACGAGAGAAGCTTTGGACCAAGGCGGAAGGATGCTCTCGGCACTGGCTTCGGTCATAAGTATCGAAGGCGAGACAAGGAAAACGGAAGAGGAGATAAAGAAAGCCATCGATTCCGTGAGGGATCCCACGGGTTCCTTTTACAGGTTCAGCCTACCCAGCAGCCTGCTGAAATACAAGAGGGGTGATCCAGATGAGTGATGATAATAAGATCTCCATAGATCCCATAACCAGACTGGAAGGTCACGGCAAGATAGAGATATTTTTGGACGATGAGAAGAACGTGAAGAACGCCTACCTGCAGGTACCCGAATTCAAAGGATTCGAAAAGTTCTGTCAGGGCAGAAGGGCGGAGGACATGCCGACGATAACCAGCAGGATATGTGGTGTATGCCCGGTGGCGCATCACTTGGCATCGGCTAAAGCGCTGGACAGCGCCTACGACGTGGAACCCACGGTACCCGCAAAGAAACTGAGAGAGCTGTTCTACAACGGATACATCTATGCGGACCATCTTCTTCACTTCTACTATCTAGCGAGTCCGGATTTCCTGGTAGGCGTGGATGCACCCCGGAATGCGAGGAACATCTTGGGGGTCATCGAAAAGGTCGGCCTGGAGATCAGTAAAAAAGTGATCCGACAGAGGGGTAACGGACAGAAGATCATCAGGATGCTCGGAGGAAAGGCGGTCCATCCCTCTTTCGCGGTGCCGGGAGGCGTAGTCAAGCACTTGACCACCGAGGAAAGAAAGGAAGTTCAAGAGATGGCAGAGGGTATGGTAGAGTTCTCCAAGTTCACATTGGACCTTTTCAAAGAAAAGGTGCTCAAGGAATACGAGAAGCCCATCGTTGAAGATTCACTCAACATATACAGTATGGGTTTAACGGAGGATAAGAAGGTGAGTCACACCGGTGGAATAGTCAACGTCGTCGACCCTGAAGGAAAAGATTTCGTCTCTTTCAAGAACATAGACTACATGGACGTTATCAGAGAGCACGTAGAGCCCTACAGTTATATGAAGTTCCCATATCTCAAAGAGGTTGGATGGAAGGGGTTCGAAGAAGGTATGGACTCAGGTGTTTATCGTGTCGGTCCCTTGGGCAGATTGAACGCATCCGAGGGCATGAAAACACCGCTTGCTCAGGAGGAGTTCGACGAGATGTACGATACACTGGGTTATCCGGTTCACTCTACACTTGCGTATCACTGGGCTAGACTCATCGAGGTGATGCAGTCCGCAGAATTGGTTAAGATGTTGGCGAACGACGAGGACCTGGAGAGCGAGAACATAAGGAGCGAAGTTGGAACACCTGGAAAGGGTGTAGGCATCGTCGAAGCGGCAAGAGGCACCCTCATACACGATTACGAGCTCGATGAAAACGGTCTGATAGAGGACTTGAATCTGATCGTGGCGACAGTTCACAACGCAGCACCTATTTCCATGAGCATACGTGATGCCGCTAAGAAGTACGTGGATGCTGGGAACATACAGCCGGGCATGCTGAACAGCGTGGAGAGGGCTTTCAGAGCATACGACCCGTGCCTTGCTTGTGCTACACACTCCGCCATGGGAGATACACCGTTGAAGATCGATATGTACGATGATGAGGGAAAGATATACAAGGAACTTTCACAGGGTATGGGTGATGATCGATGAAGGTGAAAAGAGACTTAGATTTTCTTGAAAAAGTGGAAGAACTTTCCGGGGAATCGGTGAACGCCTGCATAAGATGCGGTACGTGCTCGGCGGGCTGCCCCTTCGTCAAGGAGATGGACGTCCTTCCGGAGAGGATATTCAAGAAGATCGTTCTCGGGGACAAGAAGGGGATACTGGAGAAGAACACCATGTGGATATGTGCAGCGTGTTTTACGTGCAGCGTAAGATGCCCGAGGGATATAGACATCGCCAAGATCATGGAAGCCGTTAGACAGATCATGCTTAGAGAGAACATCGATATGGTCGACGTCGACCACGTTGAGAATATGGATGAACTGCCTCAGCTCGCAGTGGTGGGCTGTTTCAGGAAGGAGACGGGGTGATATCATGGAGGACGCTTTACTTTACTATCCAGGATGTACGCTTAAAACAAAGGCCAGCGATTACGAACAGAGCGCCATGGCGGTCATGGAAGCCCTTGGCAAACCGCTGGTCGAGATGGATAACTGGTACTGCTGTGGAGCAGTTCAATCGTTGACCACCGATGATATCATGCACCAGATCGCTCCGATAAGGACCATGTGCTGCGCACAGGAGCAGGGGGAGGAAGAGATCGTCACCCTTTGTGACATGTGTTACAACGTGCTCAAGCAGGCCAACGAGAGGATGAAGGAGATACCCGATGACCTGGAGACCATGAACGAGTTTTTGACCGATGATCCGGATTACGAAGGTAACGTGGACGTGAAACATATTTTCCAAGTACTCATCGAGATGAAGGACGAGATCAAGAAAAGGGTCAAGGTGCACCTGGACAACCTGAAAGTAGCACCCTATTACGGCTGTATGCTTTTGAGGCCCGATATCGCCGCGATCGACGACACCGAAGATCCCCATATAATGGAGGAACTGTTGGAGTGCACGGGTGCACAGGTGATCGACAACCCAAAGAGAACGGAGTGCTGCGGTTCTTATCACACGGTGAATAGGAGCGATATCGTAGAGAAGAGGGTGAAAGATATCGTGGGTAGAGCGGTGGAGGACGGTGCCGAAGCGATAGCGCTGTCGTGCCCGTTGTGCCAGTTCAACCTTGACTTTCACCAGAGGGCAACGGATTTCGAGATACCCGTATTTTACTTAACCGAACTGATAGCCCTCTCATTTGGATTGGATGTAGAGATGAAGAAACATAAGATCGACCCGAAAAAATTACTAAAGGATAAGGATATTTTGGAGTGAGATTGGTATGCCTGAAGATGAAGAGAAAAAGAAGGAAGAGGAAGTAAAATTAATCGATATATACGTCATGGGTAAGAGGTACAAAGTGCCCGAAGGACTCACCATCATGACGGCACTCGAGTACGCTGGATACAAGTACGTACGAGGTTGTGGATGCCGGGGAGGTTTCTGCGGTGCCTGCGCTACGATTTACAGACTCGAGGACGAGTACAAGTTGAAGATGGACCTGGCGTGTCAAACGGCGGTCAAGGACGGTATGTTCTTGGTCCAACTTCCCTTCGTACCCGGTGCCCGGGAAGAATACGATATCGATGAAGTGAATCCAGAGAAAAGAGACAACGTGATGCTGGAGTACTATCCAGAGATCGCTAGATGTGTTTCCTGCAACACGTGCACGAAGGCATGCCCCCAGGATATCGAAGTCATGGATTACGTTCAAGCTGCACTGCGTGGAGATATAGAAAGGTGCGCCGACCTTTCGTTCGACTGCATCCAATGCGGTTTATGTTCTATAAGATGTCCAGCGGACATAAAACACTATCATCTCGCCCAGCTTGCCAGGAGGATCACTGGTAAATACATCGACGAAGACAGTGAGGAACTCGATATGAGGGTTAAAGAGATCGAGGAGGGCAAGTACGATGTTGAATTAAAGAAACTTCTCGATATGAGCGAAGAGGAATTGAGGAAGACGTATGAAGAGAGAGATTTCGAAAAGGAGTGATTGATATGGCTGACGGTTATCCAGAATATATGAGAAAATCCATCGAAAGGGTCGAAGAGACACGTTCCGAAAGAGCAGATAAAACATTCGAGAGGATGACATCCGAGCAGGGGGACGAGACGCTTAACAACTTCCACCCCGATTACAGAGAAGAGGGGAAGAGAGATATCAATATCGGACCCAGCAAGGGCGAAGTTGGACCCACTGAATTAGTCGATCTACTGGAAGCACACAGCTTGATAGATCCCTCCGAGATCGACCTCTCACAGATCGATTATGACGTTGATATACTGATCATAGGTGGAGGTGGAGCCGGTACGGTTTCCGCCCTATGGGCTATCGAGGAAGGGATCGATCCCCAGGAAATACTTATAGCTACGAAATTGAGGCACGGCGATTCCAACAGCATGATGGCCCAGGGAGGAATACAGGCAGCAGATAAAGCAGACGATTCACCGGTCAAGCACTACCTGGACGCTATAGGTGGTGGACACTTCACCAACGTTCCCGAACTGGTCAAAGCACTGACCATGGACGCCCCTAAACTCATCGAATGGCACGAGGAACTGGGGATCATGTACGATAGGGACGAAGACGGAGAGTTCGTTGAGCTACCAGGTGGAGGTACTTCTAGATACAGGTTACACTCGGCAAGAGATTACACCGGAATGGAGCTGATGAGGGTGCTGAGAGATGAATCTAGAAATCTCGATGTACCCGTGCTAGAGTTCACTCCGGCGGTCGAGCTTCTCAAGGACGATAAAGGTCAAGTCGCCGGTGCGATTTTGATGAACTTGGAGACCAACGAGTACTACATCGTGAGAGCGAAATCGACCATCATGGCTACCGGTGGATTCGGAAGATTGCATATACAATCATACCCGACAACCAATCATTATGGAGCTACGGGAGACGGGCTGATAATGGGATACAAAGCTGGAGTCCCGCTCACGGATATGGACAGCGTTCAGTACCACCCGACAGGTGCCGCTTATCCAGATCAGATAGTCGGCCTGCTTGTGACCGAGAAGGTCAGAAGCCTCGGTGGACAACCGGTTAACAAAGACGGTGAGTTGTTCGTCAACCCACTCGAGCCAAGAGACATCGAAGCCGCAGCGATAATAAGGGAGTGCTACGGCAGGGACAACGGTATCGAGACCCCTACCGGGATGAAAGGCGTATGGCTGGACGCCCCGCTTATCGACGAGATCAAGGGTGAGGGCACGATAGCTGAAAGGCTACCCGCCATGGTAAGGCAGTACGAGAGGTTCGGTATCGACATGACGAAAGACCCGATATTGGTGTTCCCGACACTGCACTATCAGAACGGCGGTCTTATAATCAATGAGGACGCATCAACGCCCGTAGCCGGATTGTTCGCCGGTGGAGAGGTAGAAGGTGGTGTTCACGGAAAGAACAGGCTCATGGGAAACTCGCTCTTGGATTACAACGTGTTCGGAAGAAGAGCCGGTATAGCAGCGGCGAAGCATGCTAGAAAAGCCAAGGTGGGTAAATTGACCATGGATCATATCACTGACTACGAAAATGAGATGAAGAAGAACGGTATCGAAACCGATAGAGAATCACCGATGCTTATTCCTGAGTACAGAGGGAAGAAGGTACTAGAGAGGCATCTCGACGTAGAGGTGACCCTGTAGGGTGGACTCTGATGATCGAAGTTAACGAGGACTACTGCAAAGGATGCAACCTGTGCATATTATTCTGCCCCCGTGATGCGCTGGAAGAGAGCGAGGAACTGAACAAAAAAGGTGTTCATCAACCGGTGGAGATCGAAGATAGATGCAACAACTGCAGACTTTGCGAATTGATATGTCCTGATTTTGCCATCACCGTCGTGGAGGAAGAAGATGAATGAAGAAGATTTTGACTTAGAGAGAGTAAAGAAAGCACTTGGTGCCAAGAGGCAGTTCATCCACGGAGATGCAGCCGTTTGCTACGGTGCTCTTCTTGCGGGGTGCAACTTCTTCGGAGGTTATCCTATAACACCAGCGTCTGAGATAGCAGAGATGATGGCTAGATTACTGCCTAAAGTGGGTGGTAAATACATCCAGATGGAGGACGAGCTGGCGAGTATGGCATCGATCATCGGATCTTCATGGACCGGTGCAAAAGCCATGACCGCTACCAGCGGACCCGGATTTTCCCTCATGCAGGAGAACATAGGATTCGCCGCAATGAGCGAAACACCGGTTGTCGTAGCTAACGTGCAAAGATCGGGACCGTCCACGGGACAGCCCACGTTGGGTGCACAGGGCGACGTGATGCAGGGACGATACGGTTCCCACGGAGATTATCACCCCATCGTGCTTTCACCCAACACGATCCAAGAGACAGTGGAGCTCACCATCAAAAGTTTCAATCTTGCAGAGGAGTACAGGACCCCGGTTTTCTTGTATATCAGTGCCGACTTAGGGCACATGAGAGAGATGATAGAGATACCCGACGAGGTTGATCTATTCTACAGGAAGAAACCGAAGGTGGGTCCAGAGGATTATGTTCCCTTCGGCAAGGGTCGATACGGTAAAGAAAAAGTACCTGAGTTCGCACCTTTTGGGACGGGGTACAAGACCTATGTTACGGGACTCACACACGACGAGCACGGATTCCCGGCGACGGATGACCAGGAAGACCATGATAAACTGATTCGAAGGCAGGTAGAGAAGGTAACGGATGATAGAGAAACACTCACAGATATAGAAGAGAGGAACATCGATGACGCCGATGTTGCTATACTCTCATACGGCATAGCCAGCAGGAGTGCATTGGGTGCAGTTAACCTAGCCAGAAAAAGGGGCAAGAAGGTCGGTTATTTTAGACTGAAAACACTATGGCCGTTCCCGATTAAGGCGGTGGAAGAGCTTTCACGCAAGGTCGATAAGATAGTCGTGGCTGAGATGAACCTGGGTCAGATGTACCACAAAGTGAACGAGTACGCTGAATGCGAAGTAGTACTAGCAGGTAAGATAGGTGGAGAACTACACAGACCCGACGAGATCTTGGAGGTGATCTAGGATGGTATCAGAGGATAAAGCAAAGAATGTGGACGTAGC
The DNA here is from genome assembly GCA_964535805.1 of uncultured Thermoplasmata archaeon. Classification (GTDB taxonomy): domain Archaea; phylum Thermoplasmatota; class Thermoplasmata; order Halarchaeoplasmatales; family Halarchaeoplasmataceae; genus CAZHUM01. The sequence continues at coordinate 40,419 of CAZHUM010000005.1, read as the reverse complement.
TAGCGGTGAAAAGATCAGAGAGAAATACTTGAGAAAGGAGATGATGCCGCACATATTCTGCAACGGTTGCGGTCTAGGTAATGTATTGGATTACACTCTTTGGGCGATAGAAAAAGAAGGGCTCGATATGGACAATACAGTGTTCCTATCCGGAATAGGATGTTCTTCTAGGATACCTGGATATGTCAAAGTCGATGCCCTCCATACCACTCACGGCAGGGCACTAGCGTTTGCAACCGGAGTCAAAGTAACAAATCCAGATCTAAACGTCGTCGTATTCACCGGAGACGGTGACTGTATCGGTATAGGTGGTAACCACTTTATCCATGCGGTAAGAAGGAATATAGATATCACGGTGATTGCTGTCAATAATTTCATATACGGTATGACCGGAGGGCAGGTTGCTCCGACGACGCCAGAAGGTGATTTTGCTACAACCGCACCCTACGGATGTATCGAACCGCCATTCGATATTAGCAGTATGGCCATCGCAGCCGGTGCTTCATATGTGGCAAGATGGCCTGTTAATCGACCGAACCAGCCGATCAACTCTATTCAAGAGGGCCTACAGAACAAGGGATTCAGCCTTATAGAGATGATGTCACCCTGTACAACAGCATACGGAAGAAGGAATAAATTCAGAGAGATCAAGGACCTTTGGAACTTCTACAAGGAGACCACCATACTCAAAGAGGACTACGACATGATAATGAAGTACGGTAGTGACGATGAGAAAGAAGAGGTTAAAGACAAGATCAAGGTAGGTGTACTCCATAACGTTAGGAAGAAATCGCTGGATGAAAGGTATGAAGAACTTATGGAGGCTATAGGATGAGGAAGAACGCTAGATTGTGCGGGAGCGGTGGCCAGGGGATCATGACCGCCGGCTATATACTGGGAAAAGCAGCATCGGTTTTCCACGACTACAACGCCGTGCAGATGCAGAGCTACGGACCCGAGGCTAGGGGTGGAGCAGCTAGATCAGAAGTCATCATATCGGACAGGGAGATAGGTTACTGCGGGCTGCCGACCACGGAGTACATGATGGTGATGAGTCAGCCCGCTTGGGACAAGTACCACGGAGATCTAACTGAAGATTCAGTTGTCATTCTAGACCCCGATTTGGTGGTTAACTACGATTTCGAAGGTGCCATCGAGATCCCGGCGACCAAGATGGCTGAAGACCTGGGCAACAAGATCGTTGCCAACATAGTCATGCTGGGCGGATTCAACGAAGCTGCTGACCTGGTACCAGAGGTGTCTCTTCAGAACTCCGTTAAGGACAGCGTACCGAGTAGATTCATCGAATTGAACATGGACGCGTTGAAAAAGGGTGTAGAGCTAGTACAAAAGAACAAGTGATCTTACTAACTCACCCGATACCCATTTTTCCTATCAATAGGCTGAGGGAAAAGACGGCTATAGATACAGGCAGCATGATCCCTATATTGTATTTGAATTCTATAGGGTCCAACCTGGATTTGATTCCAGTGGTGAAGTAAGTTATCACTATACTCATCAGAACGAGGTATAGCGCTACGACGGCGGTAAAAGCAGTCGGAGAGATCATCTGCATGTTGGTTATCTCCGAGAAGATGGAGTAAAGCATGAAATAAAGTGAGCTCACCACACCCATGACGACCGGTGCGAAAACGAGGGCGGTTCCCTTCATCATCTCCACCGATTGGCTGAGCCGGGACTTGATATCGTGGTCCATCTCCTCCATATCTCTCAAGTAGTTGGATATCTGGATGATGGTTTTACCGGCTTCCTGTGGATCTTTCTTTGTAATATCGACCACGGTTTTCATCGTAGCTTTTATGGTTCGAGATGGATGATCTTCTAAGATCCCGGTTTCACCGAACAGAGCTTCTTCCAGTGGTAATCTATTGATCTGAAGTGTGCATGATATCTCTTGGAGAAGGTCTCCTACCTTGGTCCCTTTCATGGATTCACTGGTTTTTAGGAAGGCTCTTTCGGGAGGCATGCCCTCCGCGATCCTGCTGCCCAGCTGGAAAAGTGCATCGGGAAACTCTCTTTCCATCTCTATTATCTCTTTTCTCAGCCTCCTTTTCTTCCAAGAAGTTTTCAGGAAATAATAAGATACGAAAAGGATAGGGGGCCAGAAATAGGGAAGTGGCATCAGAGATGATAGCTGCGTGGAGAATAATATGACGGCTGAGGTCAGTAAAACGGTGAGGACCAGGGCTTGGATAAGGATCTTTCTTTCGTCGCCTTCTTTCTCTATCTCCGGAGGTGAGGAAGTTCCCGGTCTATCACCTAGGATCTTATAGGAGTATAAGAAGGCTCCAAGAGGTGCTATCACGTCCATCAGCAGAACGGTGTGTGATAGGCCTATAGGACTCTGTGTGGGTTCATTTGACGTCGTGCTGGTTATATCTAGACCTCCGAGTGCTACCATAGGGAGCATGGCACCGATTATCAGAGGGAGAAGTATCCCGATGGCGAAAAGGATGGTGGTCGGGGTACCAAGGGAGTTGGCGAAGTCTTCTACCTGCCTCTTTGTCCCGCTGATTATGATATCGTTAGCTTTCTCCAGTGAAGAATTCAGACCCTCCTTGGTCCTCTCCAGCATGGCAGACCTGACCGAGTAAAGCGCCCTCTTGAGGTCTTTGTTCCATTCTCCCCACTCCATCGCGAAGGAGATGAAGGACTCCTCAAGGCTGGATTCCGTTCTCGTGTAAACATCCCAGAGCACTTTTTTAAGACCTGTGGATATCGGTGGCTCGGTGTTATCGGCTGAGAACTGTACTGCCCTGTACAGCGATGGAGTCACCCTCATGGACATGGTCATGTAATTGATACTCTCCGGAGCTTTTCCGATCGTTTCAGCTTTCAATCGCCTCTCCAATATATCGGGATAATCCGCGGTGAAAATGAGCACGGCCATGGGGAGGATCAAGACGGTAGGTAGAACATAAACTAGGATCTCGTAAAGTGAAAGGGGATGGAATTGATGTACTACTATCATGGATGCTGCGATCAGGATAAAGGTTATCAGGGAATTGAAAACAGAGAATATGAGTACCTCTTCGTATTCGAGGTCCAGATTTGTAACATACGTGGTCTTTTTAAATTTCTTTCTTTTGTACTGTTCCTCAGCGTTTTCCAGTTCTTTTTGGGTTTTCTCATGATTATCTTTTAATCTTCCGTATTCCTTTGATTCTTTTCCATGAACGATCTTGGCTTCCTTAAGTGCGCTCTCGGTTTTCCTATGTTCCTTACCCTTTTGAATATATTTTTCCTTTCTCTTCTCCTTCTTCTCTCCGATCTCTTCCCTTGTTGGACCGAAACGTCCAGCCACCGCTTTGCACGCATTTTCGTAGAACCTAGACATATTTTATTCTCTTTTGATACCATTCCGTCCATTCTCTTTTCACTTCTTCGTAAGAACCAGTTCCGTGATATTTCTCTATCAGATTCCAGAATCTGTCGTTTGCCTCGGCTATCCAAGCGGGTTTGAGTATCGAATCGCCTTTCACTTTGGATGCTTTCACCATCTCTTCTCTTATGTAAGCTCGAAGGTTGATGTTCTCTATAGCTTGTTGATAAGTCAGTCCCCATGACCTTGCTATCTCTCCTATCTTCTCAGAATTTCTTTTTAAGAAATCCGTCGCCTTCAGTTCGTCTTCAAAGTTCATAAGGTCGTTGAAACTTGCATCATCGTATTCTGATATGTGTGTAACTCTTCTCTTCCTGGTCTGCATCCCACCCGGGCGGATTATACCGGCGATGACGATCAGATCGGTGGCGCTGAAGCTCTCTTTTGAGATGCCCATATCGTGTACCACACGCTCGTAAACCGCCATGGGTGAGTTGCCGTGTATGGTGCCCATCACGGCGCTTCCCGCTGTTCCGGCTCGCATGGCTTCGTATAGAGTCCTTGCTTCCTGACCCCTGACCTCTCCGAGAACGATGGATGATTCACCCAGCCTGAGAGAAACCTTTAGTGCGTGGTCCGCTGTCAGTCCACCCTCTTCAAGTGAAGAACCCACGGTCATACTTTGGATGTTGTAATCCAGCTTCTGCATCTCCCTGCTGGGGAGTTCCCTGGTATCTTCTATGGTGAGGATCCTCTGGCTCTTGGGGAATTCCAGCATCAAAGCACCTAAGAGTGTCGTTTTCCCGGCACCTCTGCTGCCCGCTACTAATATGGTACTCCTGCCGTCGATCATGAAGGATAGGAGACCAGCTGCTAGGGGTGTCAAGCTGCCCGCTTTGATCAATCTTGGTAAAGTCCACGGTTCGGTATCTCTTCTTCTCAGTGCGAACGCGGTTCCATCTGGACTTAGAGGTGAGCCGATCACGGTCACCCTAGTGTCGTACTGGCTTAGGTCCGTTTCTAGGACTGGAAATGCTTCCGAGAAGGGCTTACCGCTCTCAGATCTGAAGCGTGAAAGGGTACTGTTCATATCCTTGCTTGAGAGAAAGACGTTGGTCCTGCACTTGTCCCTGACATCATCGATACCTCCCAGCTCCAGATAGATGTTATTGGAATCCGAAGGGGCGTCCACGTAGATGTCTTCAACGTGTGGGTCCTTGAGGAGGGTCTCCAGGATGCCGTAGCCGACGGTGTACGAGCACAGTATATCCGCCAGTTCATTCACTCTGTCGATGCTCTCTTCCCTGTTCTCACCCAACTCGATATCGAGTTTCTTGGCGGTCCTGACCAGAAGGCGCCTTCCCTCGGATTGGATGTACTCTCGAACCTGCTCTGGGCGGTTCAACTTCATCGTAGATGGATAATGCTCGGAGAGTGATTGTTTAACAAGTGATACCAGCTTCGCCTGTTGTTTTGGCATCTTGTACTCGGGGGGCATTATCATGTAAAGATCCTCGGTTTCCGAGGGCAATCGATGTATTCTTATGGTCGTACCGTCCACTGGATATTCGTACATGGTAACGGCATCGTTGGGTAAGCTGGATGACACCCAGGTATAAGAGAACCCGGGTCTGATATTTTGATTGTTGTCTACGATCGCCTCAAGACCGCGTTGGATACGATCTTTTTTGACCGAACTTATCTTCTTCAATAGATTGGCATAACGGATCTTTTCACCCCACCACGTCGAATGCTTCTCTCATGATCTTGTTCCTAAGGTCCAGCAGCCTTTCTCCGATCAATGTAAGTTCTTCTTTAGATGATTTTCTGCATTGTGTGCAGCCTTCCTTCTTCATCAGCAGTTTAGAGTACTCTGAAAAGGATTTATAGATATCTTCAGGTGAACTCACGAGGGTTTTTCTGATCTCGGAGTACATCTTTCCTGGATTGATTTTGCAGTCGCGGCACTTTTTCTCGTTCATCCTTCTGGATGCCAGCTGTTCCAGTTCCTCGGATATATCCCGTATATCTTCAAGTATACCCAGGACTTCTTTAGAATACTGCCGTTCCAGGTAATCCGATAGGATGAGTGCATCTATATTGTACTCCCCTTCCATGGCGAGGATGATACCTCCCAGGCACTTACTTAACTTAAAATCATCACTGCAGTCTTTGCAGTTTATCACCAGCTCTCTGCTGCGGTTCTCCTTTTTCACCACATAATTACATGCGATTGACTCGGCTCTCATACTAACTAGGTTTCCGATTGGAAGAGTGTTTTTAAGTCTTGCGATTGAGCTTCATCTATTCTTTAGATTAGACAATTTATTGATTAGTCTTTCGTACACCTTCCTCTTCTTCTCTTCCTGTAGTCTTTTGGGTGTTTTCTTTTTGACCTAGATGGTAGTTGTATCACTCAATGTATCCACCGTTAGACATTATATAATAAGCTATAAATAAATTGACTGCACATATATACACATATAATATCTGTACTCCTATTATACGTCACTATAACAACGTTTATATACATTATAATACATATCATAAAGTATCGATAAATGGACCATTGTGATATAAATGAGGAATCCCGTGTTAAAAAAACTACATCTAGAAGATAAAGAATTCGTCACCTCAGATGAGGTCAAGAATTACTGCTCTACATTCGACCTGGACTACAACAATACGATCCGAAATCTCCTTTCTCGTGGTTACCTTCTTAGAATATTCAGAGGGGTCTTCTATGTAAAGACGTTGGAAGAAGTGAAGTTCGGTAAAACAAAATATTCACATCTTGATTTGGTTTCCAGAGGTATGGAATTGAAGGGTGTTTCGGAGTGGTACTTCGGTCTAAACACCGCGTTGAAGTTGAACAATGCAACACACGAGCATTTCGCCGTAGAGTACGTTTTGAACGATTCGATATTCAGAAAGAACATCATGGAGATCGCAGGTCATGAATTCAAGTTCACAAAACTGAAAGAAGGCCTCTTCGGATTCGGTGTAATAGAGGAGCCCTACATGCATTCGGATATCGACAAGACTATCTTGGATTTTATCTATCTATGGCGTTACAACGGTAAGGAGGAGAAGAGGATAATGATGGACATCTCAGAATACAGAGGATATATCACTGAGGACAGGATCAGGAAATACTCGGAACATTATCCCATGTCCGTGAAACGAACCTTGGAGGATCTGTTATGAAACCTTTTATTGATGAGATTTCCGAAGCTTTAGATATCAACAGAGTCGATCTGGTAGAAAAAGATGTGATCTTGCATAATCTACTCCGTGAAATATCAGAAGACAGTATGCTCAGAAGGAATTTGATATTCAAAGGAGGAACATGCCTTATCAAATGTTATCTAGGATACTATCGGTTCTCTGAAGATCTAGATTTTACGTGGAGAGATCAGAAAACCTTCCTTAATAAATCGGGTAAAGAGATAAGAAGATATCTTTCAGACGTTATCGATGAGATAGGGGATCGGTTCGAAAGAATATGTGAAAAAGCTGGCTTGGAATTCATATGCGATAAAGGGGATAAAAGATGGGTCGAGATAGGGGGGAGTAATAAGATGGTAACATTCAAATTTTGGTATGAATCCGAGTTATTGAAAACCACTTCTTTTATTAAGGTCCAGATCAATTTTGTGGAAGACATAATCTACCCCTCGATCAATAAAGACGCCGTCAATCTGATAGAGGACCGAGGAACATTGAATATAGAATCGATCTTTCCTGAGGATTACGAAAAATACACCACTGAAATAGTCCTTCCTTCATATGATATAAGAGAGATATTGTGCGAGAAGGTAAGGAGCATACTGTTGCGGAGAGGCGTTAAGGCTAGAGACTTCGTAGACATCCACAAGATATGCAGTGAAGGGGATATCGAAATATTTCAGTACACCGAAGATATAGTAAGAAAAACAAATTTTAGCCTAGAACTATACAAGAAATACAGGGAAAATCTCGATGATAAGAGACCGATGTTGTCCAACAAAGATCTTTTCAGTTGGGGTGATGAAAGAGAGTTCGTATTGACTGATATCGATGAGAAGGATCTCTACGAATCCATAGATAAAATCAATACACTTCTGATAGATGTGGTTAACAGGTTGTAATCTTCAGTACTATGTCAACTCGTAGTAGATGCGCTGCCTATCCTTGCCCTTGTTCTCCACCTTGGTGATCTCGATGGATCCTATCTCTTCAGTGTTCCTTAGATGGGTGCCGGCACAGGGACAGATGTCGCAGCCGTCGATGTCGATGGCCCTCAGGCGCTTGATCGATTTGGGCAGCAGCGATAGGTTCACCCTCTTTTCGTCCATCTCCTCTTCCAGCTTCTCCCTGTCCTCTTCGTAGATCGACACGTCGAGGCCTTTTTCGATTACTCTATTCACCTCACCTTGGATCTTCTGGATAGCTTCATCGGATAAGTTAACGGGTGCGAAGTCCACACGTGAGTAATCCGCGTGGATCTGGTTGCCCACGGTCTCACCGCCGTACATCTCGAAAACAACAGCAGAAAGCAGGTGCTGGACGGTGTGCATCTTCATGTGTTCGTAGCGCAGGTCCCAATCGATGTAGGCTCGGACTTTCGTTCCCTCTTCCGGTATCGGTCCCTTCAACCTGTGGATGATGTCACCTTTCTTCTCTACTTTCGTCACCTGGGTTTCTTTTCCCCCCCACTTCAGAACGCCTTTATCGGAGGGCTGGCCGCCGCCTTCGGGATAAAAAGCCGTCCTGTCCAGCACTACGTAATCGTCTCCGGCTCTCTCCACCACGGCTTCGAACTCCTTGACGTAATTGCCGTCGATATCGGGCATGTAGATGATCTCGGTCATGTTTTCGGGAAAGGGGGTGAGTTTTATAGGGGTTTCGATTAACCGCCACAATTATATAGAACCTTAAATGTATAAAAGTACTGATGAACAGGTACCAGCTGGTTGAACAAGTGCGTGACATTTTAGCTAAAGCTGGATTTTACCTATCGGAGAGGCACAACGAGAGGGGGATCAGTTTCGATATCATAGCCAGGAAGGACGATTTTTTACTGGTGATCAGCGTGCTGGTCAACGCCGACAGTTCACGTATAGAGAGTGCCAAGGAGATGAAGATTTTATCCGATGCAATCGACGGTTCGCCCATGTTCATATCATTGAAGGGAGGTAGAAGAAAGCTGGAGAAGGGCGTTATTTACTCGCGTAGAGGTATACCGCTCTTGACCCCGGATACTCTCTCCGATCTATTCCTGGAAGGTGTCCCGCCCTATGTTTTCTCGGCACCCGGCGGATTTTATGTATCAATAGATTCCGAACTGCTCAGAGAGGCTAGGAAAGAAAGGCGGATATCACTGGGAAGATTAGCCGACATCGCAGGCGTCTCACGGAAAGCCATACAGAAGTACGAGGACGGCATGGGAGTCGACCTTGACGTCGCCCTTAAAATAGAGGAGTACTTCGGCGAGGACCTGATACTACCTTTGAACCCACTGGAGTACGACGGTGAACTGGAAGACCAGGATGAATGTATCGAAGAATTCTCGGGATTCCAGAAGATCATATTCGACTCTTTGTTGTCCATGGGCTACGATATCACACCCACTGCTAGATGTCCTTTCGAGGCGGTCACCTCGGATGAGAACACAATCCTGTTGAGCGGTGTTGGAACCAAGGGAGATTCCAGGTTAAAAAAGAAAGCACATATCGTTTCTAACATATCCAGTATAACCGAAAAAGACGGAGTGATATTCCTCAGGGAGAAGTACAGTACCGTCAACATCGAAGGGACACCGATAATCAACAAGGAAGAACTGTTGTACCTGGATTCCAAAGACGGTATCATAGAATTACTGAAAGAAAGGTCAAAGGAGAATTGATCGATGATAAGATTACAGTCTCCCCAGGGGAAAATAATACTTCTAGTGGGTGCGGTCAAGGGTTTAGTCAGTAAAGCGAACGAACTTTTGAATGAATATAAAAGGTCTGATTTCGATATCGGCGCATTGCCCATCTCAAAGGAGGACCTGGAAGGCCTGAAGTACTTCATCGATAACCCCGATGATTTCGACCTTGAATTATCCACACCCGAGAAGGCCTATGCAAGAAACCTACAGGAGTTCGGAGACGTTAGTATGCCTCCACCTTCCTACATCTCTTTCTACGAGTACTGTATAGAAAACGAGATCCCGATCCACGGCATAGACATGGACGACGAGCACTACACCATGGCTTACTGTGATCACGTATCCGGATTGCAGTGGATAAGACAGTCCTTCATAGAGAAAAAGCTTCTGAAGACCAATATCGATGCGTCCACACCGGAAGAATTCGCTGTAAAATGGGATGAAAGGATCAATCATCTATCCGGGTACACCGACCTTGAAAGGCACAGAGAAAAGGTGATGGGTAAGAACCTAGAAAGGTTATCTAGGAAGGGGACTGTTTTTTCGATCGTCGAGATCGAGAGGATGGACGGGGTGATCGAAGAATTAAAACGAGACGATTGGACCTCTTAAACGATGATGGTAAATATTAAATATAATTCCTGAAGATGAGGTTAATAGGAGATTTTGATGTCCAGTAACAAAGAACGTATCCGAAAAAAAATCGAAGAATATCGGACCCAGATAAAGAAATTAAAAGAGGCTAGAGGTAAGCTTCTCAACGAGATCAAGAGTTTAAAGAAGGAAAAGAGAAGGATACTGGACGATAAAAGAAGGATGATCGAAGAAAAGGACGGCCATATAAAGGAATTAGAATCCAAATTAAGAAAGGCCGGGGAGCTGGAGGATATAACCGAGGAGAAGAGGGAGCTCATAGACGAGTTAGAGGACGAGAACATCCAACTCAGGAAGGAGATAGATGAGCTCAACGAAGAGAATGAACGTTTGATGGAGGATACGTCAAAAAGCTCCAGTGAAACCGGGGATTACGGGGTCAAATCCGCTCAAGAACTTACGCTTCACTCCAATTCCGAGGTCCATGGCGATATCGTCTGCGAGGATACCCTGACCGTGGAAGACGGGGTCATCATAAAGGGGTCCATAGAAGCGGATGGCGATATCAATCTAGGCAACGAAACTGAAATAGATGGAGATGTGATATCCAAAAACGGTTATGTATTCGTTGGTCATGCTAGTAAGATCGAGGGCATGGTAAAGGGAAAGGAGGTCTCAATAGACAAGGATACATCCACCGGTGACATCGAGAGCGAGAGTAATGTAACGGTAGAAGAAGGTTCAAGTGTAGGTGATATATCCGCTCTGGGCGATGTGGAATTAAAAGACAACGTAAAGGTTGACGGCAGTGTGGAATACGCTGGATCACTCCAGGCTGGAAACAGAGTGACGATCACGGATTCTGTGCTTCCAAGGACAAGAGAGGAGATCGAAGGAGAAGTAGAGGAAGAGATTGAAGAGGAAGAGATTGAAGAGGAAGAAGAGCAGGATGAGAGTGAAAAGGAAGTAGAAGATGAGGGGGAAGAGGAAGAAGATGAAGAGGAGAACGACGAGGAATGTATAGTCTGCCCCGTTTGTGGGTCTGAAGTGAACGAGGATTTCAACTTCTGCGATTCCTGCGGAGCCGAGTTGAAAAGCAGAAAATAGGGTTATCGACCATGGTATTTCAAAAAAAGACGGGAAGGGTTATAGACAATCTAAAAAAATTATCATTCGATTATATACCGGATAAACTACCAAACCGGGAAGAGCAGATGCAAAAACTCTTCACCTTGTTTCGAAGAGTGGTGGAGGGCGGGGTCTCCCAGAACGTGTTCCTACAGGGAAACGTGGGGACCGGTAAAACCGCTACGGCCAAGAGATTCTGTATGGACTACAAGAAATGGGCCGCTGAAGAGGGCAGCGTAGTCGATTACGTTATAGTCAACTGCAGGAGGAGGGGTAACAACAGCTCAGCCATGTGGAAGATAGTATCTCATTTCGATAAAGGATTCCCCGACAGGGGTTTCTCCGTAGGTGAGATGATGGAGATACTGCGTAAACACATAAAAGAGAAAAACACACATCTTTTCATCATACTGGACGAGATCGATGCCCTGATAAAAAGGGAAGGCTCGGAACTCGTCTTCCTGCTCTCCAGATTCGACGACGAGAGCATCTCTCCAAAGGGCAGCTTGTCTCTCTTCTTGATATCTCAGAAAAACATACTGGAGTTCATGGAGGAAAGTGCTTTAAGCACCTTCAAAAGGAGCAACCAGGTCAGATTCGAACCCTACGATCCGGACGAGATGTACGACATACTGCAGTACAGGGCGGGACTCGCTCTCTATCCAGGAGCCATCGAAGACGACGAGTTGAGATTATTGTCTGACATCGCCGGGGCGAAGGGTGATGCAAGACTAGGTATCGAGCTCATGGAAAAATCTGGTCTCTTGGCTGAAGAGAGGGAAAAGAACAAGATAGCTGCGGAGCATATACGGACCGCCAAAGCGGACATCGATCCGTACATGACTATCAGTCGTATAAAGGGTCTGAATGAACATGAGAAACTGATCCTACTCGCAGCCACCCAGAAACTGAGAGAACAATCATATACGACGACTGGAGAAGTGGAAAAACACTACCACGTCATCTGTGAAACCAAGGGACATAAAAAACTGGGTCACACGCAATTTTGGAAGTACTTGAATTCGCTGGATGATAACGGACTCCTGGATACGAAAACTAAATCCGACGGAAAGGGTCGAACGACCAGGGTATCTATTTCCGATATACCCGCAGAGGTACTGGAAGAGAAACTAACCCAGATGATCGGAGGATGAAAGGATCGAAATTTCTAAGGAAAGGTTGTTGACCATAGCCGTTGTGATCTCGCTCATCGGCACGGCATCACTGTATCTCTACGCAGCCTCACAGGACGCAAAAGAAGTGGATATAGGGGATATCGACGAGGAATACGTGGGAGCACTTGTGGAAACGGAAGGTATGGTTATGGACGTTTTCGATTTCGGCAGCTCTATGAGTATAGTGATCGGAGATCCCAATTCTAAAGAAAGACTAGATGTATTCGTAGATAAAGACTTGATATCCGATATGGAAGAAAGGGATGAACTGATCCCCGGTGCTGTCATCTGGACCAAAGGGAGAGTCGAACTATACGAGGAAGATATATCTATTAACGTAGAAGGACCTGGAGAACTCATCGTCAAAGAAATAGCATACAGCAGCTTTACACCTATAAAATCTATTTTAGAGAACCCTGAATGGTACCAGGGAACGAATATGAAGATAAAGGGAGAGATAACTTTTTTACAGAGGTATGAGAACACAACGGTCCTCGAAATCTCAGACCTAGAGGGGGGTTTCTACAGTGTTTACTGCCGAGTGAATCGGACACCGCATGACGATTATCTTCTCGATGGTGAGCCAGTTATTATAAAAGGTGAATTCGATTATTACAGCGGCAGCGGGCGCTGGACCATAGAAGGAGAAATACTCCATTAGAGATAAAAAATTATATATACTCTTCCAAACAAATCTTATTTCTGGGTCAGGAGACCGTGGACAGCTTACGGGTTCAAAGGGGAAGACGAAACTTTTCTAAAGGTTCGTCAGCCCCGAGCATTCAAGGGGATGGAACCCATCTCCCTGAATATCTACCTGAGGAAAGTCCCCTCTCCACAGGAAAAGTAGACCGACGCAAGTCGGTGGGGCGAGAGTCCAGGTCCATTCGGAAAACATCGTTTTCCGATAACGGGAGCAGAAACGACACGCCCTTCGAGGAGCTGTGATGTGTGCGAATCCTGTTGAAAAACAGGTGAGTTAACCCACTGAGCGACGATCCGGAGGAACCGATGAAACGGCCACTTACCCTACTGGAGCAAGTCCAAACTAGCCGGGATGACCTTTCCGGTACCGGCAGGTAGGACGCATAGATGAATGCTGTCTAGAACAGAAAGGGGCTTACTCCGGTCACCTGTCCCACTTTTTACCCCTATTTCGTGCCTAAAACCTTTAATACTCCCTCACAATTGTAAGTTTACAGGAGACGTATAATATGGCAGAAGCATATTGTGTAAAATGTAGAAAAAAAGTAGAGATAAAGAATCCTAAGAAGATCACCATGAAGAACGGAAGACCCGCGACGAAGGGCGAATGTCCAAGCTGCGGGACCAAAGTGTTCAGGATTGGTAAGTAAACACTTTTATAACCTTTTCTTTTTTCTTTTTTTATTCATGATAACCATCGGCTTAGAGGGAACAGCTCACACTATCGGAGTAGGTATCGTCCATGACAGCGGTGAAGTATTAGCCTCTGTTATGAAAACCTACCTACCTGAAGAAGGGATACACCCCAGGGAGGCTGCAAACCATCATTCGAGAGAAGTGGTCAAGCTCATCTCCTCAGCCATGGATAAAGCGGATGTCTCCAGGGATGATATCGATGCAGTCGCATTCTCTCAGGGACCCGGTTTAGGTCCGTGTCTAAGGACTACCGCTACTGCCGCTAGAAGCCTGGCGCTTTCTTTAGAGGTCCCGCTCGTGGGTGTTAATCACTGCATAGCGCATATAGAGATAGGAAAACTGCTCACAGATGCTTCAGACCCAGTATTACTTTATGTGTCGGGTGGAAATACCCAGGTCATCGCTTTTACAAAGGGTAGATACCGAGTCTTCGGAGAGACGCTTGACATCGGTTTAGGTAATATGCTGGATAAGTTCGCCCGTGAACACGGCATACCTTTTCCAGGTGGACCGGAGATCGAAAAGATGGCTGTAGATGGTGAAAATCTCATCGAGCTTCCATACAGTGTAAAGGGCATGGACGTGTCCTTTTCAGGGATACTAACGGCACTCCTGAACTCCGACGAAGACCTAAATGACGTATGCTACTCCACTCAGGAAACCACTTTCGCTATGATGACCGAAGTCACCGAAAGAGCATTGGCACATACGGGAAAAGACGAAGTACTTCTGGGAGGCGGTGTGGTTAGAAATAAAAGGCTGCGTGAGATGATAGAAATCATGACCGGAGAACGGGGGGCTAGCTCCTATGTTCCTCCAGGTGAATTCTGCGTTGATAACGGAGCTATGATAGCATGGACCGGATCTCTTATGCAGCGTGTAGGGTGCACTGTAGCCGTAAAAGATAGTCATATAAACCAAAATTTCAGGACGGATGAAGTAGATGTTTTATGGTAGTTACCCATGAGATCAAATAAAAAAATTTATATGTGTTATAGAATTATACTCACACGGTGAAGAAATGGTTGAAAAACCTACTGAAGGTATTTGTGCCGTCTGTGGCTCTGCTAATCTCCGATTCTTCGACGATGGAGCCGGTGCTTGTCCAGATTGCGGAAGAAAATTTCGATGGGCGTCGCCGGAGGAGATCGAAGCAAAGCTAGAAGAAGAAAGAAAGAAGAGTAAAACGAGAAAGAAAAAGATAAGGGCAGAACCGGAGGAGTCAGGAGACCAGGGCACTGATAGACCTGGATCAAGCTACTACAAAGAGCCTTCAGAGCAGCCTTCAGCACAGGAAAGAAGATATTCAAGGACCAACGGTTTCCACCCCGCTAAACCTCCGGCTTCGGCTGCAGATGAAGAAGTGAGTTATGGTTACCTTTGGATAACTATATTCGGATTTGTTATATTGATAGTCGGATTCGTGATCCGAGCCTTGACGATGACCAATATCGATATCAACTCTGGTATGATGAATAACCTAGACGCTTTTTCCTTCTTATGTAGATCGATCGGAGTGTCTATCGCATCTATCGGTCTTGTAATTGGGGGTGCAAAGGCAGAAAATCTCGATGACAGAACGAAGATGGGTATGTTCATCGCAGCAGGACTAATAATCGGATTTACTCTGCTCGGATTCTGAACATCGTTACAAACACCTTCCCTCTCCCCCCATTATCTATTTATATATCCCATATTTTCTCCAATCCGTGGTTACACCATGTCTGAAGAAAAGAAGGTCACTAAAGAAGAGTTACTGGAGAAGGCTAAGGAACCGGCCAAGAAAGCTATGAAATGGCATCCCTTTTACAAGGGGAAGATCGAGGTTTCTCCCAAGGTTCAGGTCAAAAGTTTTAACGACTTCGGGGTTTGGTATACACCCGGAGTGGCAAAGCCATGTCAGGATATAAAGAAGAATCCCGAGATGGTTTACGAACACACCAACAAGTGGAACAACGTTGCCGTCGTAAGTGATGGTAGCAGAGTTCTAGGTTTAGGAGATATAGGACCTGAAGCAGGTATGCCTGTCATGGAAGGAAAGGGGCTTCTGTTCAAGTACCTGGGAGGTGTGGATGCGTTTCCCATCTGTATCAACGCTCACGATCCAGACGATATAGTTCAACTGGTCAAGTGGATCGCCCCGTCTTTCGGAGGTATCAATTTAGAAGATATATCAAAGCCGAAGTGTTTCTATGTTCTAGAGAAACTCAGAGAGGAGATGGACATCCCGGTCTGGCACGATGATCAGCAGGGAACTGCAGCGATCACATTAGCAGGGGTCATCAACGGTCTGAAAGTAGTCGGTAAGAAATTAGACGATGTTCAGATAGGTCTTGTCGGCTCTGGAGCAGCGAACCTGTGTTTTGCAAGGACTCTTCTCCAAGCGGGAGTACCAGAGAAGAACCTTTACTTGTGCGATTCAACGGGTCTGCTTCACAGCGGTAGAGATGATCTGGATAAAGTAAAGACGCCAGAAAAATGGAAATTCGCTCAGAAAACAAACAAAGAACAACAGGAAGGCGGTCTTCCAGAGTTGATAGCTGGAAAAGACGTTGTAGTCGCAGCATCTAAACCAGGCCCGGATACCATCAAGAAAGAATGGTTGACGAAGATGAACGATGATGCGATACTGTTCGCAGTGGCGAATCCGATACCCGAGATATGGCCGTGGGAAGCTAAAGAGGCCGGTATCAGAGTGGTCGGAACCGGGAGATCCGATTTCCCCAACCAGATCAACAACTCTATAGGATTCCCTGGTATTTTCAGAGGTACACTCGACGTGAGAGCGGAGACCATCACCGATGAGATGCATATAGAGGCCGCTTACGCCATTGCAGAGGTGCAGGAGGAAGCAGGACTCGACGCTGAACATCTAGTACCCACGATGGAGAACACTGAAGTTTACATAAGGCAGGCTGTTAGAGTAGGACTGAAGGCCATCGATCAGGGAATAGCTAGGGTCAAACTCAGCGAAAGCGAACTCAGAGATAAGGCGGAAAGGATAATCCTGAAGAGCAGAGACCAGACCAAACATCTCATGGAGAACGGGTACATAGAGGACGCTCCTCCTATAGACTAAAAATCCTTTCTTTTTTATTTTATTTTTCTTTTTTCAAAAATAATATATCTTTAGAGTGTATCACTTAACCGTGAAGATACTAGCGGTTATCACGGACAACTTCAAATTCTATCACGATGTCGTTAAAGAGCTCAAACATCGGGATATACCGTTCATCAGTCTATCACCCAGGGATGAACTCCCTGATAACGTAAAAGTGGTTTTGACAACCGAGCAGGAGAAGGGAGCTATAGATTTTGACAATATCGTTCCTATAGAAGATGATATCAGAAAGGGGGTTAGGAGTGCACTGTCCAAGCTGTCGGATAAGGCATCATACGACTGGATCATAATAGGCATCGACCCAGGTTCAAGACCTGGAGTGGCGATACTCGGCGATGGAAGAGTTCTAGAGACAGAATATGCCGAGAATCCAGAGGACGTGAGACGATTGGTTGAAAGGTACATAACGGGCTATAGATTCAACAGCATGGTAATACGCATCGGCCACGGTGATAAGACCAATAGGAACAGGACCATCAACGCCTTGGGTCGTCTCGGAGTGAGGATCGAGATAGTTAACGAGGAGAGAACGACTAGCGTAGGAGAGAAACCCGACCTGAGAGCCGCCAAAGAGATAGCGCTGACCACCGGTGAATTGGCATTCGGTGAATTCAAAGTGGAAGCTACAGAAGGTGAGAAACGGGAAATTCAGCGTAGAAGTAGGATCAAAAGCGAAGGTACGATAACCATCTCAAAGGATCTGGCCAAAAAAGTAGTGGAGGGAGAAATAGACCTGGGTCAAGCTATAAAGAAACAAAAAGAGAAAGATAAGGACTGATAACTGCATCAATAGATCCTTTTTATATTCCCCAGCATGGGTTCATATATCTGTCCAGTTTCCCGAAGGTTCCTGACTATCTCCTCGAATTCCTCCCTGCTGATCTTCTCTTTCTTCATGGCCTCGTCCAGCACAAGGTCGTACTCAAGACCCGTCTCGCTGTCGTAGTCCTCTTCAAGGTGCTCGATGATCTCCAAAACCTTCTTTTCTATCTCTTCGTCAGCGGCTTCTTCCTCTTGCTTTTCCGCTTCCGGTTTATCTACATCTAGAGGTTTCTCATACTCCGGCAGTACGTACATAAGAGAGTCTTCGAGCAGGGTCCAATACTTCTCTATGGGGAATTGACCATAGTGTTCCGAAGCTTTTTTGATACCCTCCGCTAACTTAGGATCGTAGCCGAGCTTGATGAGTTCTTCCGACGATACTTCTTCCATCTTTGCAGCTTCTGCAGATGCTCCCAACCTCGTTTGCAGGCTTTTAGAGGCTTCAAGGATCCAGTAATTTCTCTGGTCCTCGTCGACTTCCTTGATCTGTTCACCACGTATTGACGTGAGGAAGGTTTCATCGTCGGGTTGATAAGTGCTGGCTTTGCCTACTACTGCAACGAAGGCTGGTGGTTCCATGTTGGCCAACGCGGTGGCGACACCGGGTTGATACTGTCCCGCCGATATGAAGAAAGTGCCCGTCGGGTCGGTAACACGTGCCCTCCACAATGGTTCCTCCGGACTGCCGTAGTTCTCGGTCTCCGTGAGAACGCCAACTACGTATAGACGATTTATCATGGCACCTAATGGAGATACCAGGTAAGTCGGTTTTCTATCTCCGTCACCACCTATCTCCAAATTGGAATTGTTGAACTCTTCTGCAAAGATCCTCCACGCAACTTCACGATTCATCATACTCATTTTTTAGCCTCCAAAATAAAAAAAGAAAGAGGAGAGTTCAGACTCTCACCTCGTCTAAAAGTTTTCTAGCTTCCTCTTCAACGTCGATTGTTTTGAAATCGACATCGTTAGCGACGAGCATCAGACCGTACTCGTCGCTGGTCACGTTACCTCGGACCCTGAGGGGCTGGGCGATCAATTTTTCTTCCAGCTCGTCTTTGACGACGTCCTGGTTCATGTTGTCTCTAGCCATATCCATGGCTTTGTCCAGTCCGTATCCTAGTACTTCCTCGGTTAGTTCTTTATTTACTATGACCGTTAGAGCGCCCGTGCCGTCGTCCAGTATTCCTTTTACTCTGAGATCGGGCTCTCCGTCCACACGTCCGTGGACCCTGCAGGCACCCTTCTGTACTACCCGGCTGCACTCGGGACATCTGAATATCAGGCCGCTGCCGCTCTTTATGTCTATCATCACCGCGTCGATGTAGGTATCGACCGCTCCTCCGCGCCTTGCCAATTCCGATATGGTCATGGCGGTCTCTTGAGACAGCTCGTCCGCGGGCGGAAGTTCTTCCTCGTCCAATGTCTCTACTTCGGCGTTCTCGTCGAAGCTGAATTGAGGTATGCCTCTCCACGAGCGGACGTAGCCACCTGTGATCTTCAAAGCATCATTACTTTTGAATCCGAAGTCGTGCCACGCGCTGAACTGTACTTTGCCTGTTTCATCCGCTAGCACGCCGGAAATAAGATCTTTCTCACCATTGTCTGTCTGGACTGTTTTCTCTTCCATCGAGAGAACCCTAGAGATAACCTCTAGATTCCTCATGCCTTCGCGTATATCCTTGATATCGCACGTCTGTGGTTCACTTTTGAAAGGAGGTACTTCATCCGAATCTAGAAGTTTCAAGGATGTACGTGAGCCTATGTTCACCTGTGGTTTATCGTTCCACGTGTTGGCATAGGCGTTCCTCACATGTACAGTGTCTCCCTTCTCCAAGTCCTCATCTAGATCTTCCCAGATGGTGAATGGGACCGTTCCCGTTTCGTCGCCGAATATACCGTAGTGTATCTTTTTCTTGTTGCCGTCGACTTCGATCTCTTTATCGTTAATAGAAACTATCCTTGCTTTTAAATCGAGACCTCTCTCGTCGCCGACTATCTCCTCTACCTTCCTTTCGGTACTGAGATAGAGTTTTTCCGGGTCTCCCTCGTGTTTCTTAACTATAGCTCTTTTAGCTGTTCCCAAGGGTACTCCGTAAACATCCAAATAGTTTCGGAGTTCCTCTTCGATCTGCGCTTCGCTCAATTTTCCTTTTAACGCCCGTTCTATGTCATCTATGTGGGGCGCGAGTTTTTCTTTATTCATGGTTTCACGCTTTTTGCTTAATGCAGCCCAACTATTAACAAAATTGTATTTAACCCTTTGCTGCAGGGGGTAATGAAAACGGTGAAAGTATGAGAGTCGATGCAGATGTATTTTTACTCTGGATACTCCTCTACCTTCTCGTACTCAGATTTGATATGCTCTAATATTATGGATCTATCCCTCTTTAGATGTGATTCGTACCAAACTTTCACTACGTCTTTCATGATGTCGTGGATATTGTTGACATCTTTGTCTTTTAGTGGGAAATCCGACTCGAAGAGAGTGTATCTAGCGAAGATCCTTTTCCATCCGCTGTACTTGTAATAGGTCTCTCCCCCGCAGAACTCGAAGAATAAGCCAACCTTATCTTCATCGTCCTCCTTATAGTACTCCAATAGGAGTGTGTCACCAGCGCGTTCTTCTTCCTGTGTCTTATCCATCAGCTTTATGACCCTAACTCCTGAAAAATCAAAGTCATCTTTGAATTCCCAATCCTCGGGAAATTCATCAAAGTTAGCGAATGAACTATACTCTGGCTTCACGCTGAAATGCACATTAAGTTTCTCGAATCGAATCCATATCCTCCAAAAATCTTTTATGAACTGTTGATTGAATTCCGCTCTCTTCTTTTCCTTTTTACCCAGATCCCTGAATGTTTTCTCGGTCTGTTTCTCTAACTCTTGGTCAAGCTCGTCGAACCAATCAGCAGCTTCCTTCTTTGATTTTTTCTTTGAAGCCATGATATCACTTTTTGTATTTTTGAATTTACTTTAACTACCCTGTAATGAAATTGGGCATATAAAAGTTTTCTTAAATTTTTGACCCCTAATACCGCTTTTTATTGAATAATAATAAAAATCTTTATATCTGTTAAATCTACTCTTGATACTAACATGGGGGATTATACATGAATTGCGAACTTTGCGGGAAAAAGATCAGTAAAGCGAAAAACGTTGTCATCGAAGGGTCAACCCTTCAGGTATGCAGTGAATGTGCAAGACATGGAAAAGAAGTGTTTTCGTCAGAAGGTGGAGGTACTACAAAGAACGAGATAATCGAAAGGATAAATAGGAAGAGAAGGCAAGCTTATGAGAGAAGCTCCCATAACGAGGGAAAAAAAGAGCTCGTTATGGACTATCCTGACAGGATTAGGGACGCTAGATTAGTGAAAAACTGGACCCAAGAAGACCTAGCTAAAGAGATGATGGAAAAGAAATCCGTCGTTGCAAAGTTGGAACACGGAGACCTGAACCCGAGCAACGAACTCATCGCCAAGCTGGAGCATATCCTTGGGATAACTTTGATGGAAGAGCTCGGGGATTACGTACCCAACCAATCCAAAAAAGGTCAGGGTATAACCATAGGAGACCTTATACGAGAGGAATAAATCGATGGATGTCAAGACTATTTTACCCTCGGGCACGGGGCACGTTATTATATCAATCTGTATTTTATTTGTTATTGCGTGCGCTGGCACATCCGCATCTGTGGGTCAGGAATGGAAACCTGGAGTCCAACATGACCAAACTGAAAGCGTTAACGTAGGGAAGACGCTTAACATTACTATCGATTTCGATGTCGAGAACATCTCTTCGGTCTACATCCTATGGTGGGATGTAGAAGAGAACGACCACGTAAATATGATGTATAGAAAGAATGATAATAAAACATGGACATACGAAATACCGGCTCAACAAAAAACCGGTAATATATACTACAGATTCCAAATAGAGATCTATCCAGATGTGTATTTATATCCCGAGGATTACTACGAAAAGGCGGACCTTTTCAAGGTCTCAGTAGAAGAGAGAGTCAGTAGATGGACCGACTGGAGATATATAGTTTCAGTGGTGGCGATCCTGGCAGTAACCCTTATCTTTTTTGAGTACGTCAGAAGGAGGGTTCCGCTTAGCCGCAGCAAAAATATCGAAGAAAAACATGAAAATGAAGAGGATAGATGGAGGAAAATTTGAGCTACTTTGGTGGATTTGATATATATTCTTGATAATACTCTCTTATCGTTTCCATGGATATGTGGTAATAAACGTCTTTTCTTTTCTTGACCAACCCCTTGGATACAAGAGATTGAACACTGTTTTGAGCTATTTTCTCCGCCACGTTGAAAGTATGGGCAACATCCGGTAATGTCTTCTCACCACACTCGAAGATGAACTCCATGATATTCCTTACCAGCTTAGGGAGACCTATCCTAGCCGCTACGGTATCGAAATGGAGATAATCGATGGCTTCCCTTCTCTCCCTTTCATAAGTTACGTGACTAAGAGGGTGTGGCTTCTGCATGTCTGCAACTGGATCTATGAGGTACAAGTACCTATCTTCAGGAGTGTAAAGCGATAGTCTTATTTCGAAGGGCAGAACACCACTCCTCATATCCTGCCATAGACCACTGAGTGTCTCCAACCTTGGCTGGTATCGCTGGGGAACTTCCTCTGCGTGGTGATACTGTGACTTTGTTTTGATCGATATCGGCTCGAAGAAATCCGAGATATAAGCTCTTACCATCACTTTCTCGTTGTGCATCTTGTTGGCAGCGACCCATTTATTCAATGACCTGTAATCGTAATCGAATGACCTGCACAATCCCTTGCCCTCTTTCTCGAGTAATTCCTTTGTGGGTCTAGTGAAGTTCCACTCCATGTCTAGATCGGGTCTCAGGAACTTGACCTTCATCTTTTCCAAGTGCTCGATATTGTAAACTCCAGACATCAAATTGTCGAATTCTTTCCCGTTGACGAAATACTCTAGACTTACAAGATAGTTCTTCTCTTTGTTGTACCATTCTAACAGTCGTTTCTTGAGCTGCTTCTTCGCGTATTCGTCGACCTCTTCCCGCGGAGCTAATTCCAGCAGCCGGTAATACTTCTCCTTGAAATTTTCCATCTCAAATGCCGAAAGTGGATTCTATAACAAATATTTTTCTGATGATTTTTGATATCAGGAAAGGTTTTATACGGTGTGTATATGAAATTCTCGATGAAACGAGTACTGCTCCTTGGCGTGGGTAACGACATCCGAGGGGACGATGCTATAGGGGAACTTATCGCGAGGGAATTCGAAAAAGAAGGGTGGGAGACCATAGACTGCGGTACCGTACCAGAGAACGTCATCCCCCATGTGGAGGAGGACACATACGACACGGTTATAATAGTCGATGCCGCTCACTTAAAACTCGACGCCGGTGAGATCAGGATCGTGCCCAGAGACAGATTGGGTGTATTCACCATGAGCACACACGCTATGCCCCTCTCGTTGGTTATGGAGTTCCTGGGCAGGCGCGTGGATGAAGTTGTTCTCATAGGTATCCAGCCCAAAGATATGAGCTTAAAGGAAGGGATGACAGAGGAGATGGTAGAGGCAAAGGAGCGGCTCATGGATATCCTTTATGAAGAGAGATGGAGTCAGATCCCGATATTGGAGAAGAAATAATATAGTCAAAGACGTAACTTTTGTATAATTTGTCTGCGTCTTTGACTAGTTGTGGAGGACATAACGAATATGTCATGATCACGAGAACTTGCTTCGAGTGAGAGTAGGAATTAATTCCTATAGAGTTATGTCTTCCTCTATAATTTGAAACCATCAGGAAGCCACCATTTAGCATCCATCTAAAGCGACAATCTTAAATATCTATTGCTTTCTCGAAAAATCGATAACGATGAAAAAAGATTTCAACTGTACCTCATGCGGTATAACCTTGGTCGGGTTGAAAAACACGGTTTTCGAATGTCCAGAATGCGGTGAAGCTACTATAGGAAGATGCAAAAAGTGCCGTGATCAGGGTGAAAAATACGAGTGTCCAGAATGTGGTTTCAGGGGGCCCTGAGATGGGGGACGTAATGCTGGTTTACAGGATCATGCCCGAGGACCCCGAAGCAGATCTAGATGCCATCAAAGCGGAAGTAGAGAGTATCGCCGAAGAGTACGGAACGTACAAGGGCTCTTCACAGGAGAAGATAGCATTCGGACTCATGGCGGTCATATCGACTGTCGTTATACCTGACGAAGGCGGTATCGTCGACGAGATGGAAGATAGGCTCAAAGACATAGAAGGCATCCAGAGTGCCGAAGCCATCGATATAACCCTGGTATGAGTTTTTAATCTTTCTTCTTTTCATACCACCTTTGAAAGTCTTGATGTATTTACAATCGTTAAGCTAGAGTGTTATCTTTTAAAGGAGATCCAATCAATTGTTAAGCAAAATGGTATATAGTTAATCGATTTAATTGATTTTCAATAGAGCTTGGCAAGATCCAAGCCAGTAGATAAAAAATGGGGATAATAAGATGAAAGAAGCAGATGTAGTAATTATAGGCGGAAGTGCAGCGGGCATCCCTGCTGGTATAACTGCTAGAAGACACTATCCAGATAAGAGTATTACACTGATCAGGAAAGAAGATAGGGTATTGATCCCTTGTGGGATACCGTATATCTTCGGGACTGTTGAAAAACCTGAGAACAACTTGATACCCGACGGTGTACTCGATGCGAACGATATAGACCTTATAATCGATGAAGCAGAGAACATCGACAGAGGCAACAAGAAGGTCGTGCTGAAGAGTGGAGAGGAAGTCAAATACGATAAACTAGTTTTGGCAACGGGTGCGGATCCAATCATGCCGCCCATACCCGGACTAGATAAAAAGAACGTTTTCTCCGTCGTCAAAGACGTGGATTACATGCATTCCATGCTGGATTCCATGGAGGACGCGGAAGAGGTTGTTATCTTAGGCGGTGGTTTCATAGGAGTAGAATTCGCCGACGAGTGCAACAAACGTGGTTTGAACGTTACAGTCGTAGAGATGCTGCCTCACTGCTTGATGCTGGCTTTCGTTGAAGACTTCTGTATCGATGCGGAGAAAAAATTAGAGGAAAGAGGTGTCAACGTAATCACTGGGACGAAACTTGAAGAGGTCCTCGGTGGTGAAAAGGTTGAAAAAGTCAAACTATCTGACGGTCGTGAATTGAAGGCCGACTTACTCGTGGTAGGGATCGGTGTCATACCAAACGCTGAACTCGGTAAAAAAACAGGTTTGGATACCGACAAAGGTGGACTGATCGTCGATAAACACATGAGGACATCCGACAAAGATATCTTCGCATGTGGAGATTGTACCTCCAAGAGATCATTCTTCACCGGTAAACCGTGCGGTGTCAAACTAGCTTCCGTAGCGACCATGGAATCCCGGATCGTAGGAGCAAATCTATTCGGCACAAAGCGTGAAAGTCCAGGTGTCGTAAGTGCTTTCTCAACTGCCATCGGTGATCTGACCATCGCGATGGCGGGTTTGAACGAGAAACAAGCTGCAGAGGAAGGTTTCGAAGTTGCAGTGGGTGAATTCGAGAAGATGAACAGACATCCGGGCGGAATGCCCGGCGGGCACCCCATGAAAGTTCAATTGATATTCAATAAAAAGAACAGTGTATTGATAGGTGGACAGGTACGTGGAGACCCGAGTGCTGGAGAAGTTGTCAACGTTATCAGCGCCTGTATACAGAAGAAGATGACAGCCGACGATATCGCTACGTTCCAGATGGCGACTCACCCCGCAGTGACCGCATCTCCGATAGCTTATCCATTGGTAAACGCAGCCGAGATGGCGATCAAAAAGATGTAGATAATAAAAAAATCTACTTATTCTTTTCAACATCCCTTGGGATTATAATATCCCTGGGACATTTTTCTATCGAATCAGGTGCAGGTAGGCATTTCTCTGGATCGAAATAGGGAAGGTCTTTTTCTTCGTTCCATTGGACCTCGTCCCCTTCAGCGAATTTTACACACAATCTGCAGTGGATACAGCCCGTGTCACATCGTTCTCTGCTGGGTATATCCTTTTTGGAAAGGTAATTACAGCCCAGGTACTGCGGCATCTCGGCCGGTATGAGCTCTATAAGGTTATTCGGGCACTCGTCGACACACAACCCGCAGCCTATGCACTTCTCTGGATCGATCTCCGCCACTCCTTTTTCTTTATTTATCGAGATGGCATCGACCGGGCAGACCTTCACGCAGTCACCGAGACCCAGGCAGCCATAGGGGCACCTTTTGAATCCAGCCGATAACTGCATAGCTGATTTGCAGGTTTCTACACCTTCGTAGTCGTATATGGTATCAGATTCGCCTACACAGTGGACCACGGCGACTTTCTTCTCCCCACCACTGAGATCCATCCCCAGATAATCTCCCAATCCCTCGAGCGCCTCATCATCGTTCATCAGGGTCATGCAGGGACTTGTTTGTAATGTACTCGGGTCTTTGGCAACCTCTCCCGCATATGCAAAACAGCCTGGGTGACCGCAGGCACCGCAGTCCATACCTGGCAGATATTTGTGAATTTCCTCCGCCTCCTTTAGAGTCTCGTCCTCTTCGGGCAGGAACCTGTTCGCCAGGTAGATAGCTATACCGCAGCCCATCCCTACAGCGGTGAGAGTGACTATGATTATAATCAATTGAGGGTCCATCTAGATCATGCCTCCGAATGCGATGAAAGCGACACCCAGCATCATGGCTACCAAGAAAGCGACCGGGATACCTTCGAATGATTCCGGCACATCGGCTATGTCCAATCTCTCTCGAATACCGGACATGATCGCTAGAACCAATGTGAAACCAAATCCAGCACCGAGAGCGCTCACTAATGTTTCTATGAAGGTGAAACCGCTTCGAGCGTTGATAAAGGTCACACCGAGAACGGCACAGTTTGTCGTAATAAGCGGTAAGTATATTCCTAGAGCGTTGTAGAGCGGCATGTTCGTCCTTCTTATAGTCAATTCTATTATCTGTACAAGGGAAGCGATAACGAGTATGAATATAACCGTGGACATATAGTCAACACCGAATGGAATTAGGATCTGGAAGAACAATATCCACGTGACTGCCGATGCCGCTGTCATCACCAGGATAACGGCCATGCCCATACTTAATGCACTGGATAGTTTCTTAGAAACACCGAAGAAGGGGCAAAGACCCAGGAACTTCGTCAATACGAAGTTGTTGATCAGGGCCATGCCTATGAAAATCGATAATAGGTTATTCATTTGATATCACCCCTGCGTATCTTAAGGCGGCTAGCAAAACCCCGATCACCATAAAAGCACCCATGGGTAGGATGAATACAGCCATGGGATTATCTGAGAGGCCGGGTAGTGTGACTATGCCAAAACCCATGATAGACAATTTACCCGTTCCCAGCACTTGTCTGAAAAATGATATGATCACTATCGCTATTCCAAATCCCACGACCATGCCCAAGGCGTCGGCTACGGAATCCTTTAATTTGTTCTTCGAAGCGAACGCTTCTGCACGCCCCAAGATTATACAGTTAACTACTATCAAGGGAATGTAGATCCCCAGTGATTTGCTCAGCCCGGGTGAAAACGCCTGCATCGAGAGATCGACTATGGTCACAAGAGTTGCGATCACTACGATGAATACGGGTATCCTGACCCTTTCAGGTATGAAATCACGTATAAGTGAAACGATTATGTTGGCACACAGAAGTACGAAAAGGACCGCCGCTGTCATACCCAGTCCGTTATCTATGGAGGTACTCACCGCTAAAGTGGGGCAAAGACCCAGTAACAGAACCAGAACGGGGTTGGAATCTATTATGCCTTTCTTAAAATTTTCAATCGTACCGGACATCTTAATCCACCTCCTGTGTTTCTCTTATCTGTTCGGCTTTTTCCAGGGCCGATTGCTGCACCTCGTTTACCACGGTTGAAGAGCTTATCGTGGCTCCTGATATAGCATCTATCTCGCCTCCATCCTCCGCCAATCGTACCTCGTTAGCATTCACTCCTTCGAACTGGTTCAGGAAGGATTCTTGTTCTATCTTTGCGCCTAGACCAGGCGTTTCTTGATGTGAGATAATTGATATACCTCGGATGACCGTGTTGTTGGCGGTCAGGCTTGTGTCTTCGAGGGCCACCAACATCTCGATGGGACCGCCGTAGCCACTGCCCTCAGTTTGATATGCGTAACCGATGACCTCCTCGTTTTCCCCGTAAACCGTGTAGAATTCGTATTCATCATCGTATCCGTAATCCTTCATCTGTGGGAACTGTTCACGGAGCATCTCGCGTACTGCATCTTTTTTCGCCTCTTCTATCTTCTCTTCCGTTACGGAATTCGTCAAGGACAGCGCTATCACAGATACGCATACAACGATAGTCAAGAACAGTATCGGGAATATATCAGTCATGAAATCCTTTTTATTCATCTTTATCGCCCTCCTCTTCTTCATCTTTTTCTGGGGGTACGTAACCGTATGGCTTCGGCCTTATGTATCGGTCGATCAGCGGGGTGAAGGCGTTCATGAGTAATATCGAAAACGCCACACCTTCAGGCATGGAACCGAAGAGTCTGATCATCACCACTAAAACACCCGCACAGAAAGCGAACAACATCTGTCCCCTTGCAGTAAGAGGTGCGGTGACATAGTCCGTGGCCATGAAGAAGGCTCCCAGGAAAAGACCTCCTGCCAAGATGTGGAATATCGGGTCCTGTCCGGGTATCAGCCATGTAAGGCCGAAAACGGTTCCTATGAATATGACCGGGATCCTCCATTTGATCACGCCTAGGGCGAGAAGCGCTAGTCCTCCTATGAGAATAAGAAGTGCTGATGTTTCACCTATGCAGCCTCCGACGTTACCGAAGAGTAGGTCCATGTATAGTTCATGCTTTGTACCTGCATACGAGAAATTCTCTGAAAGAGGGGTGGCGGTAGATACCGCGTCTGCTATCGGTGATGATACTGGCGCCACCCACCGGGTCATCATCCCGGCGAAACTCACGGATAGGAAGGCTCTGCCCGCCAAGGCGGGGTTGAAGATATTGTATCCCAGACCTCCGAATGCTTCCTTTATAAGAGCGATCGAGAAGGCGGCCCCGATAACGACAGCCCATAGTGGGACACGAGGAGGTAATATAAGAGCTAAAAGTAAGCCGGTCACTATTGCGCTCCCATCCATCTTGAATTCTCGTTTTCTGAGCTTCTTGGCAGCATATTCCGTAAGTATACAGGTGAAAACTGAGACCAATATAACGAAAAGTGCGTATATACCGAAATAGTAAACCCCGGTGGCTGATGGTAAAAGGAGTGCTAAACAAACGTAGAACATGATCCTTTTAGTCGATTTTTTTGCGTGTACGTGGGGTGAAGTGCTTACTTTCAACCCCTTTTCATCGTTTTTTTCTGGCATCATTTACCCCCCAATTTCGCCGATTCCGCCTTTCCAACCTTGATGTACTGGACTATGGGTATCTTTGCCGGACAGTTGTAAGCACAGGATCCGCACTCCACACAGTTCTCTATCCAGTAATCTGCTAGTTCTGCGTACATTTCGTTCTTTGTGTAATGGACGTACATCAGGGGGACCAAGTCCATGGGACATGATTCGATGCATGCTCCACATCGTATGCAGTTCGCCTCGGATATATTCTCGCTCTCCTGGACCAGTATAGAATTGGTTCCCTTCTGTGTCGGTTCTTCGAATCTCGGCTGTGCGATACCCATCATGGGACCTCCGAATATCATAACGTCAGCGTCTCCGACCGTTCCTCCACACATATCTATCAGCTCTCTTGCGGGTCTGCCGAAACGTGAAAGTAGATTCTTGGGTTCCTTGACCATGCCCGTGACTGTGACCACCCTCTCCACTAACGGCCTCCCAAAATAAACGGCATCGTGGATGGCTTTCAGCGTGCCGACGTTCTGTACCACTACGCCGACTTCCATGGGCAGACCTCCAACAGGTACTTCTCTACCCAGGATCCTTTTGAGCAGGGTTTTCTCCGCCCCCAACGGGTACTTCGTACCTAGGGACTCGACGGTGACTTTACCTGGTAATTTTACCTTGGAAAGAAGGGATCTCATGTTCTTCACAGCATCGGGCTTGTTGTCCTCTATGGCCACATAAGCCCTTTTACACCCGATCATCCTCATCATCAAAGCCAGGCCTTTGAGTATCTCTTCACCCTTCTCCAGCATCAATCTGTGATCCGATGTGATGTACGGCTCACACTCGCACCCGTTGACGATGATCGTATCGATAGGTTTATCCGGTGGAGGCTGCAGCTTGACGTGAGTTGGAAAAGTAGCGCCTCCAAGACCGACGATACCGGCTTCTTTGACGTGCTCCAGCATCTCGTCTTTTGTTTGTCTGTCGGGATGCTTCGGCTTCTCTATCTCGATCCATTCGTCCTTTCCATCGGATTCTATGATTACTGCTTCGACAACCTGTGAAGTGACCGCACTGACGGTCTTTGTGATCTTTTTAACCTCTCCCGATACCGTGGCGTGGATGGGTACAGAAACGAATCCGCCGGCTTCGGCTATCTTCTGCCCAGTTTTTACTCGGTCGCCTTTTTTGACTACAGCTTTAGCTGGTGCTCCTATATGCTGGCTCAGCGGTAAAGTAACCTCTCTTGGTAGTTCGGCTCGCTCTATCTTTTTACCGCTGGACAGCTTGTTCTCCGGAGGGTGAACCCCGCTGCTTTTTTTCTTATTAAATAAATCCATCATTATGCACCGTCTAAATTTATCCTTCACTTAATTCATAATCCGACATGCCATCTGATCTTGTCATAACCGACGGGTCTTCGTAATCCAACACCAGCGATTCCGTCCCATCTAGGGAGTTGACTAGTTCCGTCCCGTCGTCGGGCCCCAATACAAAAATTGCCGTAGCCAAGGCGTCCGCTGAAGTACAGTCATCAGCGATTATCGTCGCACTGGAAGCTTTCGTCACCGTTCTTCCCGTCCTCGGGTCCATTATGTGTCCAACTCTGGCATTTTCGTCGAAATAGCGTTCGTAATTGCCCGAGGTGGCTATGGCTTCTCCCGACACTTCGAACTCCATCACGGACTCTTCTTCGTCCTCGGGATTCCTCAAACCAGTGACCCACTTTTCGCCACTTGGTTTTTTCCCGACGGTCGCAATATCGCCGCCTGCGTTCACCAAGGCACTGTGGATATCATTGTTTTTCAACTCGTCGATCGCCTCGTCCACGGCATAACCCTTGGCGATACCGTCTAAGGTGATGCCCATACCTTCTTGAAGAGAGATGGAATCGCCCTGTATCTGTATCTTATCCGAACCCACGTACTGCTGGGTCTGGTTGATGTAGTAATCCTGTGTATCTTCGGGAAGATACCAGAAATTCGTTGATAGTGAAAAGGTTTCGTCACCTTCGGTGATGTAGTACATCTGCCACGAAGAAGATATCG
This sequence comes from uncultured Thermoplasmata archaeon, assembly GCA_964535805.1. Taxonomy (GTDB): domain Archaea; phylum Thermoplasmatota; class Thermoplasmata; order Halarchaeoplasmatales; family Halarchaeoplasmataceae; genus CAZHUM01. Next base: position 9,462 of record CAZHUM010000005.1, on the reverse strand, counting down.
TCCACCCGCTTTCAGATGTCGATATGGTCGGCGTCTCGTTCAGTTCGTAAAGAGGTGGGTCTATATCCTCGAACTCATCTCTCAGTGAGCCTGAAAAGATGCCGTCTTCTATATCTGATCTGTGATCGGTATCGAGCTCTGTCAATTCGAATTCCTCACTCCATAGATTTAATAATGGTGTGATAGTGATGTCGAAGGCACCGTCGGTGATCTCGTAGTACTGGACCGAAGTTTCTATCAACTCGACGAGCTCCGGTGAGGCACCTGTGAGCTGACCCTGCTCGTTTAACTGATAAAGTTCCGACGAACTGTTGTACCGTGATGTGATAGCTATGACCTCTTCTATCCTGTCGAAGGCAGAATCTATGGACTTCATGGCATGGTCTTCGTCGTTATCGTAAACTATGATAGTTACGTAGGTGTCCATCATCTCCCTCCTCTTCTCGTACCTTTGGAGCGGAGGTTCATAGATAAAAATCGATCCGATTATAAGCAAAGCTATTAACCCGACCGCTAAAATTATCATCAGATTTTTGTTTTTCCCAGATGTCATTGGATACCACCAAGAGCTCTGTCTACCTGCCGAGTATAGCTTACCAAATATAAATATTTCTGATGATTATTTTGGGTGGGTTGAATTTGGGTAGTGTTGGTTATTTGCACCCCTCGTATCAGTATTCAACAGTCCAAACCAAATCGTAATTAGCACCGTTGTAGACCCAGTAACCCTCGCCTGCTGTCATGGTGTAATTAGTTAGATCGCAGATGTACTCGATGTTGTACTCGCGAGAGGCGTTGAACACTCCTATCTTCGTGACCTCGGGAGGTAATGTATCGCTTGCGGTTCTGTCAATTGCGGATGGATATCCTACCATGTTCCAGCCTGGATGGAGGGTTAAATTCGTTTTAGACGGGGGCTTACCCGGAATAGTCAGTGTGTCATTATATTTTACATGTATCCAAAGACCCATACTCCGATCCCAATTATCCAGGTCATTGTAATAGTCCGATCTGTCAGGTACATAGGTCCTCCATTCGTCTTTTTCTGCATCATACGTCATTAATTTGTCATAAGTTCCATTTATCCCGTTTATGGGATCGTTCAAAATCGATTCGATATTTGTATTATATGGAATGTAACAATGGGATACAAAATTCCATCCATCCGAACCTTCATATAAATTTATACTGAATCCCCCGGTTAAGGCATAAAGATAACCATCATCACAGCCAACGTAAACATCTCCATTCTCGTCTATAGAAGGAGAAGAAAATATCCTATCTCTAAAACTTTTATTCCATTTTTCGGTTCCATTTGGATTTACAGCATAAAATCTTGAGTTCTCCCATGACCCGATATATATCGTATCATCGCTACCTATAGCTGGTGATGAACTGATATCGTCGGTATAGAATTCCCATCTCTTGGTCCCGTTGGGATGCACTGCAAATAACCGAGAGGAGGGATCGGTACTACCTACGTAAATCGTACCTTCTTTTCCTACAGATGGTGATGCCCTGACATTTCCCCCTGTATCGAACTCCCATTTCTTGGTTCCGTTAGTGTGTATGGCATAAAGGGCACCCCCGCTGAATCCTATTTCTCCTCCTACATAGATCGTTCCATTGAATAATGTAGGTGAGGACTTCTGTATCTCTGCACCATAACTGTTATTCCATATCTCTGTTCCGTTGTCATATAGTGCATATAGTGTGGCACCTGCAGTGAAATATATAGTGCCGTTATCCGATAAAGCACATGCAGAACTGATACCGTCACCGGAACTGGTCGAAAAGTTCCACCTTTCCGTCCCATCTGGGTTTATCGCATACAGCTTGTCGTCCCAAGAACCGACGTATATCGTGCCGTCAGAGTCGATAGCTGGCGAAGAACGTACATCCCCGCCCGTTGTAAAGCTCCATTTCTCCGTTCCATCCGGATTTATAGCATATAATCTATTATCTAGTGACCCTACGTATATCGTCCCATTTTCTGATATCGCAGGGGATGATACAACATCTCCTCCTGTGGTTAAGTTCCATTTCTCGGTACCATCTGGATTGATGGCATACAATTTATTATCGTTCGAGCCTACATATATCGTTCCATCATCACCTATAGCAGGGGATGATTTAACTGCACCACTGGTATTGCATCTCCATCTTAGCGTTCCATCCACATGAGTTGTATTGTATGGGCTTTGACCAGTATTATTATTGTTCTGACCGAAACAAGGCCATGGTGTATAGGCTAGACCTTCATATGGATAAGGTTCCATCAGGGGGTATTCATCTGCATTGGTATCGCCAAAGATAGTATAATTTGTATCACCGATCCCGTCACTTCCAGGTTGATCCTGATTGGGGCCACTGTAGTCGTCATAGCCGTTGTAGTTACTCCAGTAATTCCCCCCAACCGGATAAGAAGAATTCCAGATGTTGCGTCCATCATCGTATGCCTGATCTGTATTATTTATGAAATTATTATGTTTAATCTCATTACCGTAAGACGAATTGAGATATATACAATATTCGTTCTTAGAGATAGTACTGTACCTCAATATATTCTCATCGGATGAGATATGATTGGCACCGACAGATATTCCATCATGCCCATTTTTACCATCTTCACCAACGGGTTCCCCTGCTCCTCTAATCCCTCCTTCTTTACCGTTCCCTCCCTGCAAGGTAGTAATATAGCAATATATCCCTTTATTGTTTTTTGAATTATTCAAAAATATGCCTCTAGCGATTCCCCCGTCACCTCCATCTCCACCATCTCCACCAGCACCACCTGATTCAGTATTATAACAGCCGTCACCAGCGTTTCCCCCATAACCTCCTCTTCCACCACTGAGATCATTCATATCGATTTGATAGAGGGTATTCGAACTAGAGTTTTGTAGGTAGATACCTGAAGTCATACCACCTATCCCTCCATTCCCTCCATCTCCACCGTCGCCAGATATCTGATCATCATAGCCTCCATCCCCACCGTAACTACCATCGCCAGCATTGTTACCTTTTAGATTACAGATGGTGTTTGTCGATGCGTTATTACCTTTTGATGTAAATAAGAGTATGCCGATAGCCTTTCCCCCCTGACCACCATTCCCTCCATCGCCACCAGAACCGCCCCAACCTATCTCTCCACCGTCCCCTCCATGAGAACCGTCCCCTCCATAACCGCTGTTAAGAACGCGGATGTCATTCGCAGAAAGGTAGTTTGAATCAGATGATCTAAGATTGACACCGATAGCCCCTCCACCGTCACCACCGTCACCTCCTTTCCCTCCGTTACCGCTGTATCCTCCACCGCGACCACCGATACCACCTTTCTCACCATCCCCTCCAGAGAGGTTATATATTTGATTTTTGGTAATATTATTGTCCCCGGAATAGTTCATGTAAATCGCAGTCGAACACCCACCATCACCGCCGTTCGCTCCTCGCCCTCCATTATCAAAATCTCCTCCATCTACCCCTTCTCCTCCAGTACCACCGTCACCACCAACTAGATATGAAAGATTATTTAAAGAAATCTGATTGTTAGATGATGATTTGAAACTTGAACCTGCAGCTTTGCCGCCATCACCACCGTCACCTCCTCTTCGAGTAGCAAAACTTCCCTTGCCGCCGTTTCCCCCATCCCCTCCATATGTGTAAAATATATTATTCGAAGTGATGTAATTTGAAGATGAAGAATTCAAACCAATAGCTGTAGCTTTTCCCCCATCTCCAGCTTCTCCCCCGTCGAGTATTGTATTCGTTGCATCTGCACCCCTGCCGCCGTTTCCACCGTAAATATATGAGATGTTGTTCGAAATTATCGTATTTGAAATAGATGAATCTAGATAAATTCCAGTTGAATCACTGCCATTGAATCCGTCTGTGCCATTGACCCCCTTCTCCCCTTTTGCACCTATTATATAAGATATATTGTTAAACAATATTTTGGTACTATTTGACGACTCTGAATAGATTCCGAAAGCATCGCTGTTATTACATCCATCCCCTCCACTTATATTGATGATTCTATTTTTTTCTATCGAAATATTTGTACCGTGTTCTAAATGGATACCAATAGCTGTGTGTCCATTTTTCCCTCCGTCATCTTTATCGATACCATGAATATCTGCGATAGTATTATTTTTTATAACTCCGTTCGTCACATTATAGATGTGTAGTCCAGAACTTGTTTGATTTTTGATAAGGTCTCCGGTTGCATTAGTCAGATTAGAATCCCTTAAAACAAAATGGTCTGTCGTATTTCCTATATATATGCAGTATCTTAAACCCAATCCATCGATTTCTAGTCCCTCGATGATGAAAGGATCGTTTGCCGTACCATTTCCAGAAGTCGCTTCCTTAGACAGATCTGAATTATTATTTATCCTTATGTTTGATCGATTCACCTTAACTTTCCATGGCTCCCATGATTTCATAAGTGGGTAGTTGTCTAAACGTTTGTATCCATAACCCTGATCAGTCTCGGGATGAGGTATTTTCGTATCACCGATACCATCTTCTGCTGTCCTGTTATTTTCACCCTGGTCAGAACCGTTATAATCCGACCAGTGATTGCCTTCTTCCTTACTGCTGTTCCATATGCATAGGTATGACGAATTATCCGGAGCATATATCTGATGAGTATTGTTGATAAAACTGTTATAATAAAATATATTATTTTCAGATCTATTTAAAGAAGTTCCGTTCGTATTATTTACTATAACATTTTCGATAATCGTATTCCGCTCAGAAGAAAAAATGACGATACCTGATCTTTTATTCGAGAAAAGTGAGTTATTCTTCAAGATATTATTGACACACAAGTTACTTATCTGTATCCCGTTTTCATCGTTATCGGATATAGTGTTATTATCTATCGTATTGTTTTCACTAGAATTCGATAGAGTAACACCACTATATGTGTTACAATCTACTGTATTGTTAGTCATTATGATCATGTCAGATGACTCAAGCCAAATACCTTTAGAGTTGTTCGATGAAATACTATTCGTGATTAAATTATTATCAGAATTATTGAACATTATCCCTTCCTCATCATTTAAAATCGCTCTATTCATCCTTATCTCAGTGGAAGAGGACCCCAATAATTTAAGACCGATCTTAGTGTTTGATGATTCTTTGTTCTGTATCAGAATATTCGAAACTGAGGATTTAAGAAATATCCCATATCTATTATCTAAAGCATCATTATTTTGTAATAAATTTCCATCAGAATCATCTAGAATTATTCCCTTCCCACCGTTCGATTTAACACGATTATTCACGAAATCATTATTTGAAGATTTCTGTGCGCTGACACCATCCCCGACATTCGATTCTGAGGTATTATTCTGGAGGGTGTTGCCAACTGAGGAGATGAGTTGGACACCTATCGAGTTATTTGAAACAATATTTTGACTCAAAAATCCATCGTCAGAATTATTCAGATATATCCCAACAGGATTATAAGAGCACTGATTATCCGTCAAATTGTTTAGATGAGAATAAGATAACTCGATACCATATTTTTCGTTTGATGAAAGATCGTTGTTACTAACTGTGTTATCATCCGATCCCGAGATGTATATTCCATAAGAGTTATTGAATGCAAAATTATTTTTCACATTGTTGTTTTTTGAACCGAATAGGTATATCCCATTAAAATTCTTAGATGCCGTATTATTACTTATGATATTAAAATCCGACTGGCTTATAAAAAAGCCTTCAGAGGAATTAGATATACTATTGTTATCTAATCGATTATTATCAGAATAGCACAGAAAAAATCCATACTCGCTGTTAGATAATTTACAATCCGTTATACTCCCATTCCTAACTTCATATAAAATAATGCCCGAATTCATGAAGTAAGGAAAATTAAAATTCCCACTCGCATTGTGCAGATAACAATCCCTAACCACAAAATGATCGGTCGTATTCCCAACATACAAACAGTAACCATAACCAGTTCCATCGATCTCGTATCCTTCGATCACGTACGGGTCCGCCTCCGTTCCACTCCCGGAACTAGCCTCCAAAGCCAGTTCAGCGTTATTATCTATACGTATAGGTGAGTGAGAGGTATACGATAGATCATCCGGTCCTATCGATTTGACTTCTTTATCGTTTTTCCCATCATTCATAGATGCTATACCGATCCCCACTCCACTCAGGGTGATTGATATCACTAAAATCAAAGCTAATGGCTTATCGAATCTCATCTTATCATATCCAATCTCATTTTGGCTATTTATCCTCCAATATATGGATTATAAACGGATTAAGATACATAAAACTTATGTCGAGGGTTCCTTGTTTTCAAGTCCCCTCTTCCCACCCCTCGACGTAGTCCCTCTGCTCCTGGCTCAGCTCATCGATATCGACGCCGTCCGCCTTGAGCCTCAGCCTAGCCACCTTCTCGTCGAGCTCTCTCGGGATGCCGTGGACCTTCGGTTCAAGACCATCTGTTTTCACTACGTACTCGGCAGCTAGCATCTGCAGGGCGAAGCTCATGTCCATGATCTCCGCGGGGTGCCCCTGGCCGACAGCTAGGTTGACAAGTCTTCCATCGGCTAACAGATAGATCTTCTTGCCGTTTTCGAGTTTATATTCCATAACATCGTCCCTGGCCTCACTTTTACTTTTAGACATCTCCTCCAGCAGAGGTATCGATATCTCGTTGTTGAAGTGACCTGAGTTCGACAGTATGCAGCCGTCCTTTGCATTCTGGATCTCCTCTTCACCGATAACGTTCTTCACTCCGGTCACCGTCACGACGAAGTCGGCTTTCTTTATGTTCTCCCTAGCAGGTGCGACTTCGAAGCCTTCCATCTTTGCCTCCACCGCTTTTATCGGATCGATCTCGGATACCATGACGTCGGCACCCATGCCCTTGGCTCTCATGGCGATGCCTTTGCCGCACCACCCGTAGCCGGCTACCAATACTTTTTTACCGCTCAACTGCAGGTTCGTTGCGGTCATCAGGCCGTCCATGGTGGACTGACCCGTACCGTATCGATTGTCGAAAAGGTGCTTCATGAACGCGTCGTTCACGGACATCACCGGGAACTTGAGCGCTCCGTCCTTCTCCATGGCACGTAATCGAACTATGCCCGTGGTGGTCTCCTCGGCACCTCCGTAGATCCCGTCGATCAAATCCGTCCTTTCGGTGTGTATCAGCGATATCAGGTCGCCGCCGTCGTCGATGACAACGTCGGGATCGTGTTCTAATATCTTGTTAAGATTGTCGTAGTACTCCTCCTGGGTCTCACCCCTTTTGGCGAAGACGTCCATGTTGTACTCCTCCCGCAGTGCTTCCGCCACGGAATCGTCCGTTGAAAGCGGGTTGCAGCTTGCCATCTTGATATTCGCTCCGGCATGTGCTAGTGATAGTCCGAGGATACCCGTTTTCGCCTCTACGTGCAGGGCCATGGATATGTTAAGCCCGTCCAGATATCCACTGTCCTTGATCTCTTCTCTCACTATGTCGATCACGTCCATGTGATCCCTTGCCCATTTCAATCGTTTAACACCTTTTTCGACGAGATTGTTCATGTTATCGATGCTCCTATATCATGCTTATATAATTGTCTTTTTCTATATCTGACCTTCTTTCAACCGTTCTGCGATGTGATCCATAACCGAATCAAGGTTCTCTTGGTTATCGAATCTACCTGGAAGCGGTTTGATACGTATCATGTTGGGGACCGCTCTGGTGATATTATCTACGATGGTTATATCGGCAGTCTGGGCTGTACGAGAGAGCGGGTTCAGATCGATGGTTATCACCGTCTTCCCCATCTCGGAAAGAGCCGTTGCTCTATCGCCGTCCTCCAGGGGCACCAGCACCACGTCGGAAGTGTAGATGCCCTCTTTGGAACACAACGCCCTGTCGTGATCCAACTCCGGGATCTCTGCATCGGCATCCAACCCATAAACCGTTCCGGCACCGTTTTCGACCAGCTTATCGTGTATCTTCTCCAAACGTTCATCGGTTCGATGAAACAGATTCACCTCGAGCTTGGCGTCGAGTCTTTTTGCCAGTTGGACTGTCTCTCCTGGAACCAGTGCCGCAACGTTGCCGTTGACGGATATCACTGGATTATCGGCTTCTATCATCCGATGAAGGGCTGCTCTTTCAGCTATCATCGCTGTATCTATGGTCTCCTCGCCGATCAGGTAATCGAAGGCTTCTCCCCTACCGTGTGCTATCAACCCCGCCTTGGATGTGATACCGTCTTCTACACCTTTCACCAATAACTCTCGGACCCTGAGCGACTCGTACCTTGGATGGCTTTTCGGGATCTCAGTCATGATATCTACCTTTGAAGATTAGTGGGAAAGGGGATGCGTCCATATAAAAATTCTTACGTTTATAGGAGTTGTAAGGTGTCTAAATAGATTCCAGTTTAGACAAAACTTCCATCTCCGTTTTTTTTGATGGATACTTATCAAAGAAGGGATGACAAGAAGGTATTCATAGCAAATCATCGATTTCAGAACAGCCAAGAATAAACCGATTTTCCTGAGATCTATTTTCTTGTTGTAGATTTGCCAGATATTATAGAGGGGGGTATGGTGATATACCTTCGTTGGAAGAGATTGCTGATCAACAGGGAAGAGAGTTTCATATGGAAGCACAAAATTACCTGAAAACTGCCCTGCAACCCGGTGGGAAAGATCTATTGTTCTTGATGATGGCTGCGACACCGTCAGTATCTCTCGGGACACTAGCTTTATTGGCGGAAGGGTATTGGTCTTTACAGTTTATGAGTAATATGTTTGAGTGGTTTGAGGATGAATTATCTTATCGAAGTCCAAAGGCTACAGGATTTGGATATTGGGAAGATTGTTATATCGGTGGTGTATATCATCAAACTAGACGGGCTTTTGAACGGATAAAAACAGAGATTGCTGATACTAATAACGAAAGTTACGCTAGATTTTTATTAACTAAATATCTGAAAAAGCTTGAAGATATAAATTCCTCTCCTACCTTTTCAGAAAGTCAATATGGAAAACTAGGCGAAATACGAGAGTTTGTAGATAATCTAGATTACTATTTTGGAGATGAGATATCGGATACAACGGATATCTCTTTTAAATTTGAAATGGATGGAGAAACAATTACAGTTGTAGAAAATGGTATAGATATTGAAACATCCCAACCTATAAGAACCTTGGAGTATTGTTACTTACTGATGGCAGATCATATATCTACTAACTTCATTGAGAATGATAGAGCAGATAATCATATTGGATATATACCAGATGCACCTTTAGTTGGAGAAGTTGGTAAGGATCTCGTTGCATTATATTATGATATCTACAAAGATATTCATGCTTCGAGATTATTTATTGAAAATCTTGCAAATTATTAAATAAAAAGGGATTAGAGGATAAGATGAACAAAAATATTTGGATTATGGCAACAATAATCGTGGCAATCATTCT